>JAGWKM010000196.1 GCA_028865305.1 Patescibacteria group bacterium
CGCCGAATGGCCTTTGTTCCACAAGAAACGCAAATCACTAATCAATTCATCGGTCCAGATTGATTGCACATTCCCCTCCGTTGCAAAACTTTGAGCATCCCATTTGCTGTTTGTCGGACAAAATACTCAGGATGGAAAATGGCGATCCAAGCAATCATCGCATGACCGTGCTCTTGCGCTTGCTCCGTGACGCCGTAACGCGCGATACGCCAATTCAACCACAGCGATGACCGTGACGGCGTAAACTGCGTGACATTCGCGTTTTCGTTCATTCGTCTGTGTCCGCCAATTCGATTTTGCCGCTTCCTTTGCATATCGGACAGTCGATGACGACGCTGTAAGGGCCGTTCCGGTTTACCGCTTCGCCCTCGATTTCTCCGATACCTTGACACTCAGGACAATCGTCATCGTCCATTGGATAGACGCCAACCACGTCAAGGCGGTAGCAATCGAGAATAGTCAAAGAACGTGTCATTCGGCAGCGTCCTTTCTGCGATCAATTATTGCGATAACATCACAAAGACGATCCCTTACCTCTGCAAAGCGAAAATGCTGAATGGCGCTATCAATTTGTTCGTCACTGATTTCATAAGTGGTCCAACGAGCACCACAATGCGTACATTTACGACGACGCCGAATTGTTCCTCCAATTGGGCGACTATCACTAACTATGACACGAAAACTATCTTTACAACTTGGGCAATCCACGGCGGACCCAATCACCCCAAGGTTATGGGTGGCAACTCGCGTCAATGCTCTATCCCCAAACACTGAGCGATGAAACGCGCTTTGCGGTTCTGGTCCTTAATCATCCGCGTGCAATCTTCGACGACGCGCGTGCTTTCTTCCAGCTTCCGCACCGTTTCTTTAATGAGGTGTTCCCAATCGCCGTAGAGGTCGCTCATGTCACCCTCCATGATTTTTAGAGGCTATCAGATAGATGTTGACGACGCAAGAACAAAAACGTACGATTGTTCCATGATGTTGACCAAAAACCAAGCCGCTCTTTTGCGGTTCATAACCAAGCATGAAGCCCAAACGGGTTTTTCGCCTAGTTTTGACGAAATGCGTAAAGGGTTGAAACTTAAGTCAAAAAGTAGCATTGCGCGGCTTGTAACCGGGCTAACGGAGCGCGGCTATTTGCGGCGTTTACCTAACCGTGCGCGAGCCATTGAAGTAGTGCGGATGCCATGAGAAATTGGCTACCAATTAGAAAAGCGCCAAGGAACGAAACTCGCATATTAGTGGCCGATAATAAGCAAGTTGCATCGTCGCAATTTACTAACGGGCGATGGATTCTTTCTCCTACCGCGTGGGAAGGTGGTGGAGATTACGGGAGTTTGGCTGATTTACCGTTTGAACCAACTCATTGGATGCCGTTACCGAAACCGCCAAAATGACCCTTCGCCTTCCGGTTCCCCCTTCGGTCAACTCGCTCTATGCGAATGTTCCTGGCGTCGGGAGGATAACCTCACGGCGTTACAAGCAATGGCAGAAGGAAGCCGGCTGGCAAATCCTGATACAAAAACCGCCGCGCGTTTACGGGCCATACCAATTAACAATCACGTTGCCGCGCTTGCTTCGCGGGGACGTGACAAACCGAATCAAGGCGGCGGAAGATATTTTGGTGAAACATCGCGTGACCGATGACGACCGCTTCGCCGAAGGTGTCACCATAAAACGCGGCGACGTAACCGAAATGGAAATCGAGATCGAAACCGCAAGCGCCAGGAAAACGGCATGAGCAAACCGACGACACACACCGCCAAATCGTATGCCGCAAAATATAAAGACGCAGGACACCAAACGCTGAGTTTTTTGAAACGATACGCTCGCATGTTGCGAAAAGAAAAACGGCAATCAGCATGAGCCAGTCCGACGCCATCCTT
>JAGWKM010000197.1 GCA_028865305.1 Patescibacteria group bacterium
CTTTCTTAAATTGCTTATTTGCTAAGTTCCCTAATTGCTCTTATCTATAATCCACCCTCCTTGCTGCCTGTTTGTCCCCTGTCTCACGGCGGAAGATCTGGTAGCGCGACTCCATTTTGTGTTCCAAAAATTCGCGGTCGGATTGTTTCCCTGGTTTTTCGCCGGTTTGAAGCGTTGCAAGGGTCGTATGAAGCGATCGGCCAGCCGCAAGCGATTCGCGTGACCGCGCCGGCGCGACGGCGGCTGGCCTAGCCTTGACCGGCTCAAGCTCTGCTACGCGCGGTTTTCGCTGGGCGCGGATATGTTCCGGCTGCCAAATATAAATCTGTGGTTTCCAATAAAAATTCGCGGCGGCCAATGCAACGTCTAAAAATGGCCGGCCTTCGATTTTAACAAATGCGAACGCCACGGCAATCGCAAAAACAATAATAGAGCCAATAACCCAAACTACGCCGCCGACTGCGAAATACAGCAATGCACTCACGCCAACCGCCGCGCACGCGTAGATAAATTGCCGGATCGAAAACGGCCCAACAATTTTATCTTCCGTCTCAATAAATTGGGGAACTTGAAACTGCATATTAATCAGTATACCTCAAATCTCCGTCGGTGGAACGTAGAACATCAACGAATTACAAATCACAGACGAATGTACGAATGTACGAAAATACGAACACAAAAAGGTCATATTTCGTACATTGGTACGTTCGTATATTCGAATCCCTATTCGTAATTCGTTGATAGTCGTCCTACGGCTTCGGCGGCAGCGGAACGTTCCCATCGCCAGTCTTTGGCAGTAGAACTGACGCTCGAGGTTTTGTCGCAGGCGGTTTCGGAATACCGAACTCAACAACTGCCGGCGGAACCGGCGGGCGCGCCGAAACTGAACCAGCCGACGCCATACGATCAAAAGATTTGGGCATAAACTGAGGGGTGTTCATGATCGGACGAACCGGCGCTTCGCCGCCCAAAAACACAGGCATCGGCGCAGGAGCTGGAGTCGCGACCGAAGCCGAACCCGTCACCGCACTCCCGTTCGATTTCAAATCCTGCATTTTAAACCTTGAATCGTCCGGTCGCGGAATCTTTCCCATTTCGGTTTTTTGCAAATTACCAACAATCGGCGGGCGCGGAATATTCGTTGTCGCAGTTGGTTGCCCAGGAATGGGCGTGCCAAGCGACGGCGGCAACTTGCTCGCCATGGAAGGTGAGCTTCCCGAGCCGCCATTCGCTTTCGACCACATCGATTCATTTGATTGCGGGAATGTCGGCTTTGCAACGATCACGCCAACACCACCCGGCGTGAACGGCGCCTTCGGCTTCGCCGCCACCGGCACGATCGGCTCGATCTCCTCGATCACCTTCGGCCCAACCCCCGCCAACACCACCGGCCGAATCGCCCCCGGCGGCGCATACACCGCATCGATCTCCGCCTGCAACGGTTTAAAGATCCGCGACTGCACCGCGTCCGCAATAACCTGCGTAATCCGAATATCGATCCCCAACGCATCCCGCAACTCCTTCGCCAGGTCAGCAGGATGAAGAAAACCGAAAAGAACATAGCCGATGAAACGCGAAACAATTTTCGTCTTCTCGCCGGAAAGATGCTCTTCACTGCAGATGTCCCAAACAAAATCAGAAGATTCTTCAGAAACCAAAGCCTCCCGAATTGCATCCGGCAACGTATCCCAACGTTCAAAAGCTTGTTGTTTGGAAACTTTGATCATGGTTTAGAAAACTATTTTGTCGCACCGCCGGGAGTCGCAGGTGCTCCTCCACCCGAACTATCACCCCCTCCGCCAGCCTCAAAATCCCCGCCACCAGCATACAAAACACTACCAGCAAGACTTGAAACAACAATTGCCTTCGCTCCCAT
>JAGWKM010000198.1 GCA_028865305.1 Patescibacteria group bacterium
GCAATGGCGGTTGCGTTTGCGCCGCCGCCTCCCGCGATAGACACGCTCGGAACAGACTGATAATTGGCACCGCTGTTTGTCATAATCACGGAGCCGACTTGATCGCCACGTAACCCTGCAACGGCGGTGGCGACATTGCTCGGACTACCGCCAGTGATCGTAATAGTTATGTTTGCGGGATTTACGTAGCCGCTACCGCCGTTCTGCACGAGAATCGACAAAGTGCCGGTGGCGAAATTGATGATTCCGCCCTGAACGGTCGCAACATTGGTGGGATTGCCGCCAATGATGGTGATAGTCGGTGGTTTGCTATAGCCCGTACCCGGATTGACCAGTGAAATGCTTTGTAGAGGACTTGTCACAAGCGTCGCCGTTCCGGTGGCGACGTTGCCTATGCTGTTTCCACCACCGCTAATCGTGATTGTCGGGGGTGACGTGTAACCCGATCCTGGGCTGACAAGATTGAGCGCCACCACGGCGTTGCCGAGAATGGTGGCTGTGGCGACCGCTTGCGTTCCTGTCGAAATCTGAGGGGCGGAAATCGTGACGTTCGGAACCCACGCATAACCGACACCTGGATTCGTAACCGAAAGTTGTTGAATGGTTCCGACATTCTGCCCGACAACCGCATCCGCCGTTGCTTGCACGCCGTTAGGATCATCGGGCGCAGAAATGACAACGGCTGGCGTGTCGGTGTATCCCGCGCCGGGATTTACGACTCCGACAGGCCCGAGAGAACCGATGGCGACAACATTGTTTCCGTCCCAACTAAAATAACCGTTTGCCGGATCAATGATGACGGCGCGTTCGTCTTTCCATTGCGTAACCGCGACATTGGCGGACGAGAATTTTCCCGAAGCGGCGATTGTTCCTTTCGTGTTCGTGGTTAAATTATAAAATTCCGCACTACCGTTTCTCTCAAACGCTAGCAAATAATCCGTGTTGCTGATGTTAACCGCCGACAGAAAACTAACGACGTTAGACCAAGTGACGTTAGCGACACCCGATTGAACGTTGACCACTTGTGGAACGGTTTTCAGATTGCCAAAACCAATCGGCATCATATTTTCGAGCCAAGAGAATTCCTCCTGATCGACGGCAGTACGGTTAGGCTGCGTATTGACGCCCTTGAAATTCTTGGCGACCTGATATCGTTTTTGCTGTTCTGGACTTTGCGCCATATCACGATCTCATGATGTATGGCGAGAATAGGCGTCGCGTCATCGTGCCGGAGAGAACAGCCTGAATACGCTGGCGATATTGTTGCAGGAAAATTTCGGCTTCGCCGTAGGACTGTTCTTTGTATTTTGCGAGATACGCCGCATAGACCGGAACTGGATCGGTCCAAGGATCTGGAATCGTATCAATGTCGGTCGTGTTGACGAGCGGTTGCGGCGCAATCACCGTATCGGCTTCGATTGTGTATGTCTGATCCGGTGTCGGCCCGACGTAAAACTGTTGTGGGCCGTAAATCGAAAACGCGACCGGACGGCCTTGGTAATTTTGCCAGAAACGAAGTTGCGCGTTGAAATCCGTCCACGGCATGTAGTAGAGCGGAACGCGCGTGTTTCCCCAAAACAGATTGATGTTGAGAATGTCCATTGTGACATTCCCATTCGGAAGCGTCGTGTTGTAGGTGTAGGTTTCGACATTTGCCGTGACGTTTGCGGTTTGAATTGTCCGCAAAGCGCCCGTGTCTCTAACGACGCGGTTACGAGCCTGATTGATGTAATCAGTTAGTTCGGCTTGTGACCAAAAGACATTATTGGCGTCGTGAAGAAGCCTTTGGACTTCCGTCAGATAGGTTGAAAGGCTCGTTGCCATTCATGCGTCATGCCGCTTTTTTCTTTTGCGGCGGATTTCTGG
>JAGWKM010000199.1 GCA_028865305.1 Patescibacteria group bacterium
AAGTGTCTGGGTAAATGGGACGTGAGTTTGGGTCGTTGATTTAACAATTAAAAAAAGGGTGGTAAGTGGAACAGCCGAAATATTACGCCGTGAAGAACTGGGAGAGATTCCAGGAGAAATCGCGCAACGACCACGCCCAAACCGGGCGGCGGCTGACGTGGATTAAATTCTACCCTGCGTTGCTTGATGACATAGATTATTTCCAGATGCCCGCGCCATCTCGCATTTTATGGCCCTCATTGTTGCTACTTGCGGCAAAGAACGGAGGCCAAATTCCAAATAACCCTCTCTGGATTCGCCGAATGCTTCACATTAAGGGCAAAATATATATAGAAATATTTGTAAAACACGGATTTTTAATACCTGTTATGGGAGAAAGTGGGAGCAACGTCCCACAGATAAGAATAGATAAGAATAGATTAGAGGAGATAAGAAAAGATTCTTGCACCGACTCGGCGGAAGCCTCGTCGTTGCCGGACGAAAAAGACGCTTCGCATGGTCGTACCCGAAGCGTCATCGAGTACAGCTACGAATCCGGTAGTTTGACCGGCGTTGGGGCGGACGATATCGCGGATTGGGAGCGGGCTTATCCTGCCGTTGACGTAAGGCGTAATATCGCGGCGGCGGCTGTTTGGCTGGGGGCGAACCCCCAAAAGCGCAAGAAAAACATCAGGAGGTTTTTGGTCAACTGGTTTTCAAGGGCGCAGGAAAAGGGCGGCGACAAGCCCGGATTAACCCAGCCCCGAGTAAAATCGCCCATTTCGACCGGATTAGCGGCGATCGCCGCCACGCGGCAAAGGAGGCCCGATGATTGACAGGGACACGTTCGACCGGGGCATGACCTTTTTCACGGCCCACTACCCGCAAATCGAGTTTCATGCGCATAACCTCGAAGCCTGGTACGCGCTGTTGCGCGACGAGATGAGCCCGGCGGTCTACGAGGCGACGGTCCGGCATTTGGCGAGAAACCACCAGTACCAGCCGTGGGAAAACTTCGGGGCGACGATACTCGCCACGTCGAGGTCAATCGCCCGAAACCTGCCGCCGGAGCGCGAACAAAAGCGTTTGCCGATGAGCGACGCGCAAATGGCGGAAAACAAGCGGCGGATTCACGAACTTGCGGAAAGTCTGGCTAAAAAACCCGCTTGAGGAGGCGGGAAAAACCAACATGGAGGGCGTGTCGATGAAAGGGACGTAAGTGGCGATAGAAATAGAATTTAAGCGACCGTGGTACTCGCCCTCCGGGGCCGGACACAAGCTGGGCGTGAGCAGGCAGACAATCTATCGCGCTCTCGAATCCGGTAAGCTCGTTGCGATACGCACTTTGGGCGGCCAGCACAGGATTCAGCGGGACGAATTGGTGCGCTTTTATTTGGAGATTAAAGCCCCTAAAAAATAAATTGTTTCCCGTGCAACAAAACTGTCCAAACAGACCATCCCATCCCTTGATTTCGTGGCATAACATGGGTGATGGGAAGCGAATTATGTTCTAATCTCGCACTCCAAAGCGGCAGGAATGCCGTTCACTCACTACACACTCCTCTCAAGGCGGGGGGACTACCTCCTCGTTCTCCCGCCGATAAAAACGATGCTTTTTAAGCTGTCTCGTTTCAAGAAAACGCCCGACGGCATATTTGGCTATTTAACTTTCGACGACCAGTCGCTTGTCACGCTTGAAAACGAGGGGCTTTGCATACCCGCCGGTACTTACGACCTGACCGTCTCTTACTCGCCGCACCTGGAGGAGCCGACGCCGCTTTTGCTCAACGTGCCGGGGCGCACGGAGATACGCATACACAGCGCGAACGTGCAGACGCAATTGAAGGGGTGTATTGCCGTGGGCATTGGGGA
>JAGWKM010000200.1 GCA_028865305.1 Patescibacteria group bacterium
ATGACTTTCGCCACAACCGTGAAGGCGGTTACCGTGAATCTTCCGCTATCCCAAAGTTTCACGAGCCTGACAGGGTCTGCAACAAGTACCACTCCCTGCTCTACCGTCATCAATTTCTACGGATTCGCGCTTTTTATAAGCGGCATTCTTGCTTTCGGCGCCATCGTGTATGGAGGAATACGATATGCGGTCTCGGCGGGAAATCCTTCCGGGCAAAGCGAGGGAATAGACTGGATAAAGGGGGCGCTCTTTGGAGTCCTTCTCTTGGCAAGCGCCTATGTCCTTTTGAACATCGTGAACCCTGCGCTTGTGAAATGTGAATTGCCGACGCTTAAAACGCTCCCGCAGACACCTATTCCGCAATGCCAGATAGGAGTGGCTGCCACCGCGAGCTGCACGTGCGGGAATGCCTCCAACGCTCCCACCTGCGCAAGCGGACAAGTATGCGGCCTTGGATCGGCCACGTCACCCGACCGGTATGCCTGTCTCTCCGCATCGGCGCCAGCCGCAAGCGACATAGGAAATCCGTGCATTTCCGATCGTGACTGTAATTTAGGAAACGGGGAACGATGCCTTCTCAACCCCGATCGAGTAACCAAAACCTGCCAGCCATAGTCACGATAATTTTTTTTGGATTACAATATCTACGCAACATGAGCCTTAAAAAAATAGTAAAATACCTTCTTATCACAGCGGCATTTGCCGCCGTGATTTGGATCGTGGTTTATTTTTTAACACGCAATAACCAGCCGGAAAATCAAACGGGGCAACTCGGGCAAACGGGAACGCTCCCGTCAACCGCAGGAGTCGGCGGTACTCCAGGCCAAGGCACGAGCGGAGCCGCTCAAACCGGCGCTACGCCCGGCGGTCAAAATCTCCCCGCGAAGACCCTGTCGAGCCTCATCCTCTTCTCAAACGAACCGACGCTTGATTACTTCATTGACGGCCACGGCAACGGGACCATCATCGAACCCGACGGAGAAATTGCGACAATCGCCAACAAGAATGCCGACGTCGTAAGCTCTCTGAAAATCCAAAAGATCATAGGCGCCGGCTTCTCGTATGACGGCACGGAATTGCTGGTCAATTTCGGCGACGCGAACAACCCGCAAACAAGCGTCTTTGACGTAAGAACAAAGTCATGGACACCGCTTCCTGTCGGGATGATTTCTCCACGATGGTCGCCATTCGATTACCGGATCGCCTATCTTCAAAATAATGCCGACGGCACCAAAACGCTCACAACTCTCGACGCGTCAAAAACAAAAAACAACAGCACGGCCATTATAACGTTGCACATTCAGGATATTTCACTCCGGTGGCTCTCGAAAAATAAAATGCTGCTGTATGACGCGCCGAGCATTTATACGTTCGGGTCGGTATGGGCGCTTGATCTCCAGAAAAAAAGCATAAACCCCGTCATCACCGAACAGCGGGGGCTGGAGGCGGCATGGAGCAATGCAACGGCAACCATGGGAATCACGCTCACGGGAAACACCTCGCAATATGGCGGACAACTCCAGCTCGTGGACGGCTCCGGAAACAAAACCGAACGATTGGGATTTCTCACCTTCCCGCAAAAATGTCTTTTCAATCAATTCCCCGATCTCGCAACGTCGAGCACAACGCTTGCCGCCGCGACGGCTACCACCGCTACGTCCACGAAAATGCCGTCGTCGACCGTTTCTGCCGCCGCCATACCATCGACCGCAAGCTCCTCCTATCTTGCACTGTACTGCGGTGTACCGCGGAATCAAAACGCTCTCTCCTACGGCAAACTGCCGGACGACTATAATCAAATGGCGCTTTTCACTTCTGACGACATTTATCGCATCAACACTTCC
>JAGWKM010000201.1 GCA_028865305.1 Patescibacteria group bacterium
CGAAGCAAACAACTCTCTATTTCATCTGGTGCCACGAAATAAAGAAGAGGCCGAAGCACAAGCATCCGTCCCGCCCTGCAATAAATGCCTCGTATGCGGAAGCAAAGTTGTGATGGCATTTTGGCGCGGCACTTGGAGAATCCATTGCAGCCTTTGCGGGGCTGAAATTCCAAACCACGCAATTCTAAACCGCGAGGCATGGCGAATCGTGAACCGATGGCAGACTCGTGCCTGGTCGCCGCCTAACGCTGGCGCTGAGCAACGTGCCGGCGATAAAGAAAAACCGTGAATACCGCTGCGACAATCGAATTGCCAAGCGTCCGGCACGTTGGCTCCAGCAACGGGTTAGCACGTCCGGTTTGCGACTCGAAAATAAATGTTGACGTGCGCGCACGTCATGGTATATTTGTGGCGTATGAAAGACACCATCGAAATCGAAACCAAGGCTTCCCGCTTCTTTTTAGTGGCGTGGATGGAAACCGAAAAACGCCTACCTGCCGAATCAAAGGCGCTCATCGAAAAACACGACGCGCTCTACGACCAATGGCGCAAGGCTGGCTGGCCAAGTCCTGTGCCGCCGGAACTGGCTGCGGCATCGGATGCAATCAAAGCCGATCCGCTTGCCAAAATCCCGTTCGAGTTCCGCGAACGGTGCAACCATCTGTCGCATGAGGAATGGAGAAAGGAAAATCCGTGAAGTTCGCGTGCGAAAAATGCGGCCACATCAACGAAGTGGAAGCGCAACAAAACCGCGCCGCGAAATCGCGGTGGTCAAACATGACGCCGGAAGAAAAATCGGCAGAGATGTCCCGCATCCGGCGCAAAGGCATCAAAAAACCAAAACGCACCGCCCGGCGTGCTAACGATTCCAAGCTGAGCCATGCCGACCGGCGGCCAGCTTCCGACTGAAAAATGAACCAACAAACAACAATGACCGCTCGAAAGCTGATGAGGCAGTCGGCATTGGCTCCAGCGCGGTGTTAGGCAACAGCATGAAAAAGAAAATCGCAAAAATCCTCCGCAACCTCGCCAAAGAAATTGAGGCGGGGAAGTTTGGCGAAGCAGGCTGCAACATGAATGCAGCCAATCGGCATGTGGACGCGGAACTCGCTGAACGGATTAAAAACGCAGCTCATCCATGAAACACAAAGCAGCCCCAAAGCCGCCCAAATGCCCGGAATGCGGAAAGCCACTGGTGGACGTTGGCGGCTATTGGGGCTGCCTCTGTTCCGCCGCCCAATGGCTCAAAGATAAATATCCCCATCCTCGCTGGAATAAACGTAAGTTGCCTAACGCGGCTGCTGAGCCAAGCCGGGCCAGTGGCCGCTCGAATGCAAAAGGACCGGCGTCCCGGCTTTGGCTCCAGCAGCTTGTTGGGCAGGCCGGTGTAAGTGCTTGATAAAAAGCGAAATAAAAATGCAAATAATTGTTGCGTAACGCTACGCATGGTGTATGCTTGTCTCAGGTAAGACCCAGTAAGTCGAGCCAAAACGAAATATGAAAACGACCATCATCAACGGAATCGAAATCAACCTGGCCAATTTCCCCGGCAACAATGGCGCAGGCGGAATCTGCCGGAATACGGGGTGTGCATTCAATTACATTACTATCACTCCCAATGGGACTGTGACATTCAAAGAGGATGCAGAGGCGGGGTCAGAAGTGCTTGGAAAGCTTGGCGTGGAGTTCAAGTCGGAAGCCGACCTGATCAATTTCATCAACGCTGAATTTCCCGCTTGCAAATGAACCCGAACCAACGAGCGCGCCACAAACGCAATGCTAAGAATCGGAGATTACGTCGCCGCGTCTTCCTGCTATACGCAACGGCTCCGTGCCATATTTGT
>JAGWKM010000006.1 GCA_028865305.1 Patescibacteria group bacterium
GAAACCATGTTGTGAGCCGAGATAGTAACGAGGGACTTTCATTGGTTCTCCAATTCTTTAATACGTTGCTGGAATGAGAGACACTTTTCATCGTGCTGTCTCGGCATAAATCCATAACCACAATATTCATCACAAACAATTTTCAGTTCATCTTTCGCCAGCGCAATCGCAGAGGCGAGGCGGGATTGCAGAAGCGTGGCTTCTACAAATATGGCTTGATCGCGCTTGGTCATTCCATCACCTCTTTAAGGTTATTCAAGATACGTTCGGTTGTCATTTTAGCATACAAATAAATAATGTTTTCGGGTTTCAAGATGCTCTGGGCACGGACAAGGGTTCGGTGCGCCGCTTTTGAACGGCTCATCTGCTATACTCCAATTATGAGTAGTTCCACTTGGGCTTACAGTTTGGATGTAGTTCTCGACTTCTTTGGGGGAAAGTTTTGCATCCGCACAAGCCGACAAATAGCACAATCCTACGCTATAAATTTGTACGTCCATTCTTAATCTTTCGGGGGATAAATTTTCACAATATACGTTCTACCATCATCAGGCGACACCACTTCGCAAAAAAAGTAGCCGTACTCGAAGTGCATATCTGTTATTTCAATATCTTTGGTCATGCGTGCCGCGAGATCGTACAAATGCGTCGGACGCGGCTTTGGAACTATGTGTAAGTTATCCAACATTGCACTTTTCATAATATCATGCTCAACAGCGTCAATGCGGGGAAAAGAGGAACGGGTTTTAGGGACGGTCATTGGTTCTCCAATTTCTTCAAGCGTTCTTCGATTTTCTGAATCATACCTATAACATGATCGGGCGTAATCGCTTTGGTTTCCGGCTTGGCTTTGTGAAGATAGCGGGCGTTATAGTCGTCGTCTTTTTTATAATCACCATTAAAATAAGTTCCATCTTTATTCCAATGTATTTCCCCAGAATCACACCCTAAAATTACCGCCGTCTCTGTTATCCCTACAACGGGGTAAATATGTCCTTTCCACAATTCCACCTTATCGCCTACCTCCGCATCTTCCAGCGAACAAGGAGGATATTGCATAACGGGGGTGAAGTGGGCTTGGAAGTCCTCGTGCGTTCGATGAATAATATCACCCTCATTGTCTTCTAATACAACATATTGAGATGTTTTTGCGATTGCAACACAAGGATTGTATCGCTTATATTCATCTTGGTTATATTTATTTCCTATGATAAATTCCATTTAGTTGGTTTCCTTTCGTTAATAAAGAGGGTTACGAAACCACTTCTTTATGGGAATGATATGTAATAGCTCGTAATTCCGACAAGCGGGCGCGAGAAGTAGGATGGTGACGGATAATTATTTCATACGGTTTCCCCATTTCATCGAATCTTATTTTTTTATCATCAATAACCTTAAACGGGAATACCCTAATGGTAGCAAAATTACCATCAATCGCGGTAATAAACGCTTCGTAGCCACCATAAAACACAGGTGAACCTATCTCTAAATTGTCTTGTACTTCTATTGTTTTACTCATTGTTTTATATAATAATTAGTTAATGTTTCGTTACCCACAGTCCGCAACGGGTGAATTCGCTGTCGGGGTCAAAGCCCATCTCACTTAAAGCATCGGCGAGGGCTAACAGAGCCGCGCCGTCAAGTCTCAAGAGGCGCATTTCCATATATCTCTTACCAACGCCAGCCGTGTACGGAGCGCGGAGGGATTTCAGCTTGCTTGCGCCCAGCGCGAGAGAGCCGGGCGGAAGGAGTTTAAGGTTAATTACTCGTTGTTTCATCGGTTATTCAAATATTGTGTTATTGGTCGTCTTACCATCCACCGCACCCATCTCTAAACCCCCCTTTTTAGCCCTTTGCTTTCGCTGTACGGGCTTTTCGGGGGTAGGGGCGGGAATATCTGCCTTTTTCGTCTTACGGCGTTTAATGGGGCGTTCCTCGAAGCGAATATCAACCACAGAGCCAAAAGGGACACAGTGGAGGGCTTTTATGCCGTCTTGGAAGTCTTTAAGCGATATATCAGCGTTGAAGTCCACGGTTATTATAGCGCGGGGACGGCGTGGGATAAATACAAAGTTCATTGGTTCAAGGGGTAATGCTTTAATAAATACGCTTCCCCGTTATCGGGGACAGCGATCACATCAACGCGGACCGCTTCAAGGTTCTGGGCGTATCGGACCGCCTTGTCAAGGTCCGTCAGTTTCTTTATAACGGGCTTGGCAGGGTCTTTCATCGGCTCATAGTTTCGGACAAGGTAGTACATTATGCGGCTTTCTTTTGAAGGCTACGCCGGCGTTTGTTCAGTTCTTGCTCGTAAATCTTCGCTTCGGCTTTTGCAATAGCCCCATCGCCACTTTCTCCGGCGTGCGCTCTATGCACTTTCACCCGTTCCAAAAAATCCTCATCATACCATTGCCGCAGTTCGGATATGGTTTTTGAAGGGTCGGGATCGAACGACACGCCGACAGTTTCAACGTAGGCAGGTTCCGGCATCGGTTCCGGTGCAATCCGTTTCAGGCGCGGCGTGTAATTATAGGAGCAAGATACGATTTCACCACGTTTCACGGCTTGCAAAGCCGCTTGATACGCTTTTTCGCGTTTCGTGTCTAATACATCGTCCTTATGGCACGAGTTACACAGCCCGCCTTGCAGCTTCTTACACATAGCACCGCACGCGGGGCAAAGTTTATCTACTGTATAGCTCATTATACAGTCTCCCCCATTTCGGCGTATTCGTTTAATTTATAGTGTTTTTGGAATGATTCATAATCAAAATCAGGCAACGAATATACATCTATTTGGAGCGCGATCAGTTGATTGTAAGTCAAGATAGTGTCGCTATTGCCTAATGATATATGCACCGCGCCTTTGCGGGATTGATAAAGATTGAAATTTTTAGTCATTGTATTGTAAAAAATTAGGTTAAAAGAACCCGCCGGACACGCAGAGCGCAGTTTCGGAGCAATACCTATCATTACTCCACGTTCCGGCGGGAGGATAAGGGTAATGGATTACCCGTTCAAAGGTTTCAGTAAAGCCAACGCAATATTTTTTCCTATACGTTTGAGAGAGCGAGTTACAAGTCTATTCCCAAACGGGGAAGGTTTTTCTGTAACGATATAGTAATATTTACCGCGTTTTTCAACATAGTTTAAGGTTTTTGCCATTATTGCGCCGCCTCCGTTTCAGATAGTTCTTGCACCATTTCCGAAACTTTATACAGATCGTCCGGCTCACAACCAAACAAGCGGCACAGATTCACCCGCTCACGGACGCACGCTTTATGCATACGTTCCGCTTTGCGGCTATCGGTATCATATCCTAATTCACCGCAGAAGTTCTCAAACGTGCCGATTGCGCTTGTCGCATCCAGCGCGACACATTCCAGCACGCCAAGCATTGTAACGGGGCTATTCTTTACATTATTCCAAAAGTCTATGGTATAGCTTTTGCCGTTCGCGGGATTGTGGAACGTGCATTTATAATGGTGACGGCAATTCTTATGCTGTTTATCGGTTTCCCATGCGGGCGCATCAAAGCCCATATGTACGGCGCTAAATTTCAGCGCGAGTATATCAGATTTTTCCATTTTTGTAAATCCTTTTAATAATAGTTTATAAAAACATCCCGATATTTTTCGCGTCCGCTTTCCCCTCATCTGTAGATGGTTCGCACTGAAAGGCGAGTTCACGGAACATCGCCGTTAAAAATGCCTTAGGAAGCATAAAATTGTCTTCCGCGCCCTCAACATCCATTGCGCTATATGCTTTATCTATTGCTTTCTTGGCATACTTTTGTATATCAAGGTCAGTAAGCATTGCACTTACCTTTTGTTCAAACGATTCGCGAGTCATTTCCTTTATCCTTTTTTTAATAGTTACTTAATTCACCGCTTTTTGAAACAAAACTCTGTCCCAGCCGGAACCAGAAGGCACAATTTCCCAGCCATGCGCCTTATACCATTCAGCTTTTTTCAAACCAGCCAGCGTTGAAATATCAACACTTTTATATTTATACTGCATTTTTCATAATCCTTTTAATATTGTTTACTCTCACGTGAACACAATACAAACATACAACATTCATAAGCCAAAGTCAAGGCCTAAACAAGACTTTCTTTGAGATGTTGTACGATTGTCGTAAATACCTATCAAGAGGGGTGAATGCGACAGACTATCATTATAAGCCAGTTACTACAGAAGCATCGTTTATTATGGCTGAGAGTACGTCAACAAGTCTGGGTGTGATAATATCCCCTATTTACTTCATATTTGACCATCTTTACCCAATGACCATCCTAATTTTGACCATCCTTGCTCAATTAACCATTATTTTATCACTATTGATAATAACTGTTTAACGTCAAGTTAACAATAACCATGTGCGGGTATATGGAGGGGTGGTAAAGGGAGGTAAGCATTCTTTTGTGTGGGGTGAAGTTGAATAACCCACACATTCTCACTTGTAGAAGGAACTTATTTCAGCCCGGCGGCAGGAAAATCCCACACGGAAAAATGAAGAAAAAACAAAAAAAAGAAGTGACGCGCTACGTCAGGTGGATCGGAGGGATCTCATGGGGCGCGTTCCGAGTTGACGGTCAATTTCCCGTTGTTCTTTGATCTTTTGGATTATACGGCAGGATAGGCAGACTTGTCCGCTTCGGGTGAAGTGTTCGGCAGGGTACTCGGCTTGGCATTTCCTGCATCTTCTCGGCGGGAGGGTTTTGTCCTTACGTCTCATGCTTTCAAAAATACGTGTTCAGGACACGCTTGTCAATACCTTCGTGTCAAGTATGCTTGACATTTAGTAAAATAAATATAAAATAAATTATGGAAAATAGCTGTTTCTGGCATGGAGATTGCTGTATTATGTATGATTATGCAATGATGTATAAATAGAGTGTCGTATTCACCCTCCTCTGGTAGATACGCGACAAAGATGGGGAGGGTATTGACTTTCACGTGAGAAGGTTGTATATTTGCACCGATGATTAAACGTATATGGTATCGGCTCACAAAGAAGTCTTTTTTCTTTCAGGGAAAGAAATACTATATCGTGAAGAAGCGGCTACGCCGTCATCGTCTTGTGATGTTCTGGCGGTGGGTGCGGCGCGGGTTCAAGCCGCCGAAGAAGTGGACTGTTGAATTTGAAACTCTGTATGGAGTGCGTTGTGATTCGTAGATTTTGGTATTGGCTCGTAGGAAAGAATATGCCGCCGTGTGTGTGCGGGCATCCGAAGGATAAGCATGATCCATATTGTTGGACGTGGGTTGATGGTGTTTATAGTTACCAAAAAGAGCTATGTGCTTGTAGAAAATATCATCCCGATTGGAACTCCCGGAAACCGCTCCTCGATCAGGCGCAGGCGACTATTGATGAATTGGTGAAGAAATGAAATGCCCTCATGGTATAAAAAATAAACACGATTGCCGGGAGTGCCATAAGCTGTATATGAGAGAGTGGAGAAAAAAAAGAATTACTTCGCTCAAAGCGGCGTATAAAAAAGGGTATGGGGATGGTGTGAAGAATTGTCGCCCGCTCGTAGGGACATTACCTGTTGGCGGGTGAATAGGCGCATAATGACGGGACGGGTATTGTAGTGGTTTTCGAAGGGGAAGTTTGGGTTGCCTCATGTTCCCTGAATAGTGCGCCGAATTTTCTTTAACTATTATTTGAAAGGTAAAAATGAGAAATGAAGGAATGAATGCTGTGGCTCAAAAACCAATATCACGCACATCGCAGGAGTTGTCTGGGATAAACGACCAGATAGGTCGGTGTAAGTCTCTTGTTCGTGAACTCTATAAGGTGAAGTCTCGTATTATAGGAGAGCGACCATCTGACGGTACTGAAAAACGTCCACAGGTGGATGCTGATAATTTAGTGAATTGTCTTGTCGCGGCGAAACTTGAACTAGCAGAATCCCTCTCGGAGTTTGAAGTTATTCTGTCTGAATTATCCGAAGCTGTTTGATTGTTCTCGGTTCTGTGGGTGGCGGTTAATCCTTCTCATTTGGGATGTGGGTAATAATTGCGAGAGTTAGAAAATCCATAGCCGCCCCCACTTTTTATGGAGTGATGAATGGAAGAATCGTTTTGGGAAAAAGTACAGAAATATCTTGCCGCACGAAAAGATGTGAAGGATGTTGTTGATAATTATGAACGAAATAATCCAATGCCCGAAGAAAAAACTTGCGCCTGCATGGTTCCTGTAAAAGACCTTAAATGGTATTCCAATCATGGCTGGAAGTTCTGCCCTATGTGCGGCAAACCGCTCAAAGAAAAAGAATGGGAGCCGGAGGTTGGTAAAACGTATTGGTATATATGGAATACAGGAAAGGTTGCTTCGCTTTGTACCTCTTTTATCCATGATTCAGCCCTGAAAGGCCTCCACGCCGCAGGCGCCCTATTCGATACCCGCGAAGCCGCAGAAAAACATCTCTCGATGGTTAAGTGCGTGGATAGCCGGAGAGAATTGCCGAAGAAAGGTGAATGGGTATATATAGCGGCGTATGGAACGATTGTGCGGATGCCAATAACGGCAGATAACGAGACATCTTATGCAAGTTATATTCTCTGGCGGCTCGGTTTCGCCCAACCCGACACTCCCGAAGGTCGCGCACTCTTGGAAAAAAATATCCGTGAACATAAGGAGTGGTTTGAGTAAAAATATTATATTTGCATCATGCTTGTAAAAGTACCAGATGAAAAAGACGTTGTGCGCCCGTTCGCGGGTTCGGAGTTGTCCCGACCAGCCGATCCCGTGCCGGAAGCCGCAGAACAGGTAAAGCCCGTCACGGAGCATTACACGGGTTCGGGATGGACCTTCGGGTATTCACATATTCCACAGGATAAATGGGATGCGATTTTTAAGAAAAATAGAAAATGAGTTGACCGACTTGCGCCAGACGCAGGACAAGATAGCGACGACGCTCGATGAGGTGTTGAATCAACAGTTGACGATAGTGTCGCATCTGTACGATATAAAAATGGCACAGTACGACCAACTGCACTCACTCAATGATGTAAAAAAAATATGCGATGAGATAAAAGAAGAGCAACGCGCTCTCGCGCATATTCAAGAGCGCACCCTCGCCGCGCTCGAACGCATCGCCAAGTGCCAAGAAACGATACTCCGTCTCGAATCTCTAAAAGTCACGCACAACCAATCATCGCTCGTCGAGTGGCGCAGTAAAATAGTTGACACGGTGAATAACGCTCTCGTAACCAATGGAACAGATAGAGCCGAAGAAAAATAATCTTCCCGCGCCCGTCGAGGGAGCGATTGATCGCTTCCTTACGGACGATAAAGAAGAAAAAATTTACGAAAACATTTACGGGCTTGCCGTTGACCCCGAAAAACGGGGCAAGCATACGGTCGAAGCCGCACGCTTTCTTATCGAGCAAAAATATGGAAAATCAGGCAGGCGCGACAAAGGCACGGTCATTAACGTCCAGATCAGCGGCTACCCGAAAGTCGAAGAAGGATACGCCGAAGTCCTGCCGAATACGGACGAGCCAAGCCCTGAACGTGGGGAACCGTGAGTATTTATACGGCGACGAACTGACTGTCTCGGAACGGCTCTATAACTCTCTTGTCATCGAAGGCGCACTCATCGAACGTCTTGATGCCGACTAAACAACAACGCGATTTTTACTTCATGGGTCGCAGGATGCGCCGCACCCTCCATGTGGAGGTCACGCTCTGGGCTGACCTCGCCAGACAACATTATCGCGTCCAACTCCTCCTCGACCGCCTTGTTCTCGGCGCGGATGACGAAGGTCGGCTGTCGGGCGACCCGCTCCGCCTCAAAAAAGACCTGTTCCCGTGCGACCCGCTTTTCCACCCCAGACGTATCGAGGAAAGTCTCGTCATCCTCGAAAACCTACCGTACCGCGCAGGACAACCGACCCTCCGCAGATATACCGTCGGGAACATCCGCGTCCTGCAACTGAACACCCTCCTGTGGAACACATGGAATAAAATAATAGGGAGGGATTTCAGAGGTTCCCGCTACCCAGACGACCCCGCCGTACCCGTCCCCGAACGAACACCCGCGTTCGCTCCCGCGCACGCAGAGGAAAATTGCCGCCTCGTGGCGAAGTATTGGAATGAATCTGTGTGTTTGAAACCAACGGCTTCGTGGACTTCGCCCCGACTGAATGCGGTCATCGCCGACCTGTGCGAGGGAAATACGCCGGGACGGCATAAGAAACGATGGACGAGACCGATGCTCCTGAACGCGATGTATAACTTTGCCCTGATAACACAAAACCCGCTTGCGCGGCTCGATCTCATCGGCATCACTATCGAAGAATTTTTTGAAGACCACGCATCGCGATTCATAAAAAAATCAACATCCGAGATATACGGACTATCAGAAAAACTATCGAAAGCGCAATATGAACGGTTCAAATTCCCAAACACAGAGACAGTTCTCGCTGGAAATAACGGACAAGACGATGAAGCAGAAATACGAGAATTGCCAGAACGAGATGCAGTCCGTAATGCGAACGTACAAGCATTGTCTCGACGAAATGGATAAGCTGCAAGCCAAGATGGACGGGATTATGGAGCAAGCCGTCCTTGAAGGCAAGACGGTGGGTGTGGTGGTGCGCCCGAAGCCCGAACTCATCACCGGCGCAGCCATTCAATGATCCCCGCAATATTACGCCCCTCCGAGCCGGAACGCTGCGCGTTTCACTTGTGCGACGCGCCGCGCCGCGCCGGTGACCGCCATTGCGAGAAACATATAAAATATCTTGAGGAGTATGAAAAGAAAAAACAACGCTTCGGGCTGAAACCTATGACGCTCGAAGAACGCAAGTTGAAGATGGAGCATGGACTGAATAAAAAAATCGGGAGGAAAAATGCAACTCCCTGAATCGCCGCAGAATTGGTCGTATGAACATCTCATCATTACGCTCCCCGCATGGATA
Source organism: Patescibacteria group bacterium (assembly GCA_028865305.1). Taxonomy (GTDB): domain Bacteria; phylum Patescibacteriota; class Minisyncoccia; order UBA6257; family 2-01-FULL-56-20; genus REEB161. The sequence continues at coordinate 8,934 of JAGWKM010000006.1, forward strand.
CGGGCGATCATCTACGAGTTCGTGCGCTCCCGCGTTCAGGAAGCTGAACGTCGCGGCTACCGTAAAGGGTATGACGACGGCGTGAGCAAAACACCTGACAGAAATATCATTGCCGAATAGCCACACTCTCCGACAAATAGTCGCACACCTCTCTTGACTTCGTAAAAAAAGGAACGTATATTTTTTACCGCATGAATAGTGTGGTAACTGATACGATTCGGTTCCAACCGAAACAAGAATTATTGTGGCGGCTTATTGATGAAGACCGACACGATGAAGAAGGTGTTGCGGTCGGAAAAATTATCGGGTACGGCGGTTCGGCGGGAGGGGCAAAATCCTATGCTCTCCGCAACTGCCTCCACGCTTACTGCTGCAAATACCCAAACTCCAATGTTCTCCTCTTCCGCCGTCACTACGACGACATCCGCAAGAATCATATCGAGCCGATGCTCGCCGAGCATCCCGACCTCCAGACATTTTATCACAAGACGGAAAAGACCATCCGCTACCCGAACGGCTCTCTTTTTGAGTTCGGGTTCGCCGATAACGAAGACGACATCTACAAGTTTCAGGGACAGGAATACGCCCGTATCGGCGCAGACGAAGCGGGGCTGGCGACAGAGAAACAGTTGAAATTTTTACTCTCCCGCAACCGCGCTCCCAAGCGCAAGACCGCCAAAATGATAATGACGTTTAATCCGGGCGGTCACTCTCACCGCTACTTAAAACGTCTTTTCATAGACCGCATCTACGAGAACAACGAACACCCGAACGATTATGTGTTCATCCAAGCCCATATGTGGGACAACGTGGAATGGGTCAGGCACACGCTCGACGCGATGGGGATAACGGCGGAAGAGTATTACTCGTGGAGCGACGACAACCGCCGGGGCTTTACGCTCCAATACGCCGACTACGCGCATCAGCTTTCCCGCCTCGACGAGTACATGAAACGGGCGTATCTCTACGGAGATTGGAACACTTACGAAGGGCAGTTCTTCGGGAAGTTCTACCGCGATATTCATGTTATGGAGCCGTTTCCCATCACGGCAGAAGATAAAGAGCATCAGAACTATACCATCGTCGGCGGGATGGATTACGGCAACACGACCGTCATCGAACTCCTTGCCCGCGACCGCAACGGCACGATCTACAACTTCGCCGAACTGCACATGGAAGAACTCACCATGTCACAAAAAGCCAAACGCGCCGGAGCGTGGCTTGCCTCGATAGGAATGGACGGTGTGCCGATATACGCGGACGTTACCATGATGGGGGCGTTCCACAGGGACACGGGAAATACAGACACCGCCGCAGAACTGTTCCGCGCCGAAGGGATAAACCTCATCCCCGTCTCGAAGCAGAAGATGGGCGGCAAGACGTTCCGTATCGGGTGCAACGACCTTATCAGGGATGCGCTCTATTGGGAACGCGAGAACGGCGAACTGACGGTAAAGCCGAAATTGTACTTTTTCCCGCAATGCGCGTCCATTATCAAGACCTTACCGGAACTGATGACGGACACGGCGAACATCGAGGACATCGAGCAAGGTCAGGATGTGTTAGACCATGACTACGACGCGCTCAAATATGGTATCATCCATCTCCATACGCCGCCTCCCGCACCCCGCTCCGAGATCGGGCGGTATGCGCGGCAGGTGTTTATGAAGGTGAAGAAGTCCATGCACGGCACACAATACGCGAGGTTTCAATGACGCAAGAAGAAATCATGCGTTCAAACGGAGTGGAAGGGATGGACAGCCCCTACGGGAATGGCGTGTCGAAACTCCAACCCGATCAGGCGATATTCGACCAAGATACAGCCATGATGCCCGTGACGGGACGCGAAGGGATCATGCAAAAAGTGTTCCTCCTCGAAACCGCCATCAACGTATGGAACGAGATATTTGCGCGGTACAAGGAGAATTACGACCTTTTCTACTCGAAGCAATGGACGGACGACGAAGTTGATCTTATCCGCAGGCAGGGACGGGAGCCGCTTGCGTTCAACAAAATAAACCCCGTCATCCGCAACGTCTTGGGACGCTTGGTCTCGACACAGCAACAATGGAAGATCGCGCCGAAGGTTGACCCTTCCATGCCGAACCCGAAAGACCCTGAAAAGATACGCAAGGCGGAACTGCTCGAAAAAGCGTTAAACGGTATAGCGTATGCGTCGGGCTACTCGACCCAAGAGGAAAAACTCATCGAGGCGGACGGCATCATTGGAGGCATCGGGTGGGCGGCTATCAGGATAAATAACCTTGACGACGCTTATCAAGAGCTACGTTTGGAGTGGAATGACCCGAACGAGATCGTTTATGACCCGACGTGCCGCAAGCCCGACCTCTCGGATGCGCGGTGGCTTGCCCGCAGGATATACCTTACCGTCCCCGAAGCACTTGAAGCGTTCCCCGACGCGCAGGACATAGTAAGGAATTGGTCGCGCTCGACCGACCCGTACTTCGCGTTATGGAATACGGAGTGGTTCGACACGGGCAACTCCATCAATTACGATCAATTTCTCATCCCTATCATAGAGTTTTACGAGCGTCGCAGGTTCACGGTGTTCGTCCTGACCGACCTTAACAGCGATGAAGGGATAAAGACCGAGTTTGCAACAATGGAGGACGCGGAAGCGGAATTGCAGCGCAGAAGCGCACAATACCAACAGCAAGCGATGATGGAGATGGTTCAGGGGCTTCCCGAAGTCCCGTTTGCGCCTTTAACCATCGTCCCAAAGACCGTCAACCGCATCGTCGAGACCTGTTTTTTACAGTTGGAGATGCTGGACGAGAAGGTATTAGACCAAGATTGGTACCCTTACGTCCCGTTCTTCCCGCATTTCACACGCGGACGGTTCCAAAGCGTCGTCGAGATGATGAAAGACACGCAAAAAGCGTTCAATCGGTGGATAACATCGGTGGATTACGTTATTGCGGTCGCCGCAAAAGCGGGCATAGCCTATGACCAGACCCGGTTCGCTCCCGGCTGGACGCCACAACAGGTATCAGAGGAATATTCCCGTCACGGCGCGATGATCCCCGTGCAGGGCGACCCGAAAACAGCGTTTGCGCCGCTTGAAAGCAATATTTCCATCACAGGCGCGTATGCAGACCTTTTAGCGCAGGCGGAACGGCAGAATAATCTCCTGTTCCCACAGCCCGCGTTCTCGTCGCCGATGCCGGGTGTCGGCGGCGGTGCGCCCGACCAGAGCGGTGTGGCTCTTAAAGAGCAGAAAACAGCCGCAGATATGGGGACGGAGCTATGGTTCGATAATTTTTTACAGTACCGTCGTCGGTTAGGCGAGTGCGCCATCGAAGCCATTCAAAAATGGTCTGACAAGCCAATGCTCGTTCAATGGATGGGCGTGGACGGCGCGGCACAGTACCAGACTTTAAATAGCGACATCAACAGCGAGGATTCCATCTACGGCGAACGGTTCATGGTCGCCGTGACCGACACGGACTACTCGCCCACGTTGCGGATGCAGGCGGTAATGGAAGCGACGATATTAAGTCAGTCGCCTATCGCGGCGATAAATCCGATGTTCGCCCTCGAATGTGAAAAGATAAAAATTGAGAGCGGGAATATCCCCGAATCAATGAAACAGAGATTGTTAGCAACGCTGAACGCGCCTCCGCCACCCATGAATGGAGCGGCAGGCGGTCCGGCACAACCATCGGGGTCGCCCCCCGTATCACCTTCACCTGCTCCGCCGATGGCGGGATAGCGGTGAAACATCGAAAGGCATACAATGAATATCAATCAAAGCGTAACCGAAACACCCGAAGCCCCCGTCTCCCAAGAGGAACTTATCCGCTTGGCGAACGAACCCGCAGACGATCTCACGCCCGAACAAGTCGCGGCGTTTGAAGCGTCGCGGGCAAGCGCACGGAAAACGGAACCCGAACCAGAGACCGAAGGAAAACCCGCAGAGGAACCTGCGGTCGAGGAACCGACGGAACCCGAACCCGATAAGCCGCTTCTTTCGTATGAATACGGAGGAGTGAAATACGATTTCACGCCCGATAAGCTCAATGAGATGATAGACGCGGCGAACCGCGTCGGCTCGATGCACGCCGATTATACGCGCAAGACACAGGACTTGGCGGCAAAGAGAAAAGACGTTGAGCGGTTCGAGAAGATGGTGTACCGGGAACCCGCGCTCAACGAGATATTCCGTTTGAAACTCGCATACCCCGAATCGCCCATCGAGGACATCGTAGCCCACGTCGGGAAGCGGTATATGCCGCAACCCGAACCCGAAAAGTACACTATTGACCCGAACGACGGGTCGAAGCTACTCAACGACAAATGGGTTACATGGCACGACGAAGAACTGTTACGAAAGACGCAACGCCCGCAATCGCGTACCCCGATACAACAAGAGCCGACCAGGCAAGAGCCGTCCGCTCAACTATCGCCGATGGTACTCGCCAATCTGAAAACAGTAGATACTACCTTCCGTCTATCGCTGAATCAGAAATACGGAGCAGGCGTGACGACACAAGAAGCCCGCGAAGCGGTCTATACCAAACTCGACGATGCGCTGGCGCAGATGGGATTGTCGGCAGAGCGCGACGACCTCTCGCCCGAACAGATCGAGGCGGCATACCTTCGGGCGTTCCCCCAAGCGCGGGGCAAAGCGCAGGAAGCAAAACAACCCAAAGCGAAACCGACCATGCCCCAAAGCGGCAGGAACGCGGCACAACAAAAAGTCAAGGTCGCGTTTGACCCGTCGGTCACGGATTCGTTTTTCCCATAATTTTTACATAATACATGGCTATCAATCTTTATACCGGAAATCTCGGTTATCAGCAAGAACCTAACAGTTTTGTAAGGTACGTTGATAAAGACGTTTATTTACGGCAACCGTACGCGACACCCGTTCATCAGATCACGCAGAATGACATGAACCGTATCGCGGTAACGAACTTTAAGTATGAATGGCAACGTGATTCGCTCCGCGACCAATTCATGCAACTCATCGCCACCTACGCGGGCGGCGGGACGATGACGACCTACACGGACGCAACCAATATCTCGTTCTTTCAGGTTGGCGACCAGATCGTCAACACGGGGACACAAGACGTGCTTGTCGTCACGGCGATAGACGCTGTGAACAGCATCGTCTCGCTTTCCGCGCAGGATGGAACAACGGTCATTACCGCAGGTCAGGTTGGCGACCAGATCGAATATCTGGCGACACCCATCTCGCAGGGCGGACTAGTCCAGCAAGCGGTGAACACCGCCATTGACCTGCCGTTCAACTATACGACCACGATCACGACCCCGCTCAAAGTAGATACGACCACATTGCGGTCGAAACTCTATCAGGGCAATCAGTGGACGTACCTGCACGGCAAGAAGATATTTGAACACAAGTGGCAGTATGAGAACTCCGCCATTTGGAGCAAAATATCTGCGGCGGCGGACACGAACGGGGACTACAAGACCACGATGAACGGTCTGTGGTATCTCCTCAGCGATCATGTGAGCTATGCTCGCGGCGGGTTCTCATACGCCGTCATGGATGCGTGGCTCCGCGATCATGTGTTCCGTTACGGTTCACGGCAGAAGATTGTTTTTATGAACAATAAATTTGCCTCCGACCTTAACGGCTCGTTCTTCCAGACCATCCGCCTGAACTTGGGCGAGGAGAAGTTCAACGATCAGTTCAAGCTGAACTTCACGACATGGACTTCCGCTTACGGAACCGTCACCATTATCCTCATGCCGCAGATGCAGCGCACCCAGCGTGCGAACAACACGGTATTGGGTATGGCGATGGCGGTCGAACCGCGCCTGTTAAAGGGTGCGACGCTCGAACCGACGTACCTGATGGATAACATCCAGAACCCGCGCTCACTCTCGCGTGAAGCGGCTCTGGTAGCCCAGCTTGGCGTTATCTACGGCGACAGCAACATCGGCTCCATCCTTTACGAATCGTAATGGGACAATTAGCAAAAGCGGCGGCGAAGCATCCCGGCTTCGCCGCTGTTGAAAACAAGATAGAACGCGAGGGCTATTCCAAAAAAGCCGCAGGAGCTATCCTCGCTTCTAAAACGCGCAACGCCTCTGCGGCGGCGAAGCGTTCAAACCCAGCATTGAAAAAAGTGAAAGGTAAGTAATGCCAAAGAAAACACAAGACATCGAGATAAACGCTCCGAACATTGACCCGATGGAAGTTGACGGCGAGGGACGGTTCAAGATACCCGTCCTTTTCATCAGCGACCCGAAGCACGTCCGCGACGACGGCACGACCATCAAAGAACCCTTGACGGAGTTCTATTCGTGCTATCTCGATGATCGCGGCAATCCCATCGGTGACGAGAACAACCATGCGGCGAAACAGAGGGCGTTCCATCTTCCGTATTTCTGCAATACCCCAGAGGACTTGCAGGAGATAGAAGAAGCCATCGCTCTGCATCCGAACATCATGCGGAAATCAATCACCCGCATTGACGGCTTGGATGCTTACGCATATCTCAAACAGCGCAAGCAGGTGACGCAGAAGATCGGCGGCTCCGCCCCGATGACGCATACGCCGGCTACGCGAGTTCCGTCCCTTGCGGGATGACAACGGCGCAGGGAATCGCCTCGATGCGGATGCGAATGAACGATCAAGGCGACGACACACAGACAAGCGGCGGCGCGGCAAACGCGCAATATTTCTTTGCCGATGCCGATATTGCCGTCGCTCTGTCTGCGGCGCAGAACTCCATCTTTTCGACGCTCGTTGACACGAACAAGTTGAACGAGTTGAAGAACCTGATGGCGACTGCCACGTCGTCCCCGTTACCGTCGAACTTCTTCAAACCCCTCTCCGCACAGGTTACTGTCGGAGGAGTGGCGGCAAAGGCGATGGTGTTCGACGACCCGTCGAATCAGGCGTATCTGACGAACACGACGCTCTATGCCGTGAATATCTACGGCTCCGTCGTGGTGACGACCCCTGCGGCAAGTACGTTCTCGATACTTTATATCTCGACCCCGACTGATTTTACGGTAGGGGATGCGACAGATCATCAGGAGTTCACCGAATCGTTCTACGAAGCGATGCTCTCGATGGCAGAGTTCTATCTCGTCTATAAAGACGCGGCGCAGGTGAGAACCGTGATGCGCCGCAAGTTCGGCGAGGAAGATATACAGATGTTCCCCGTGTACGGATATTTACAGGGAGCGAGATGACCTACGCGCAGATGGTTCAATTCCTGAAAGTGTGCCTTGATGAAATAGGCGGCGTCGCCGTGTTTTACAATGACCCCGCCGATTACGACGACGCGTTGAGCGAGGGTCAGCGCGGGGTGCTTATGGAATTGATAGGTCTGAACGAGGTAGAGCGTTACCGCGCTCTCGTCGTTCGGGAATCCATCGCGGACGGCGGAACGCTGACGCACCATTGCGTGCGCCCCGAAAGCGTGTATGATGCGGCGAACGGACTGACGGCGAACTTGCGAAGTGAAGCGGACTTTAATACATATTTCAATGTAACGACCCCCGACTTCGAGCAGGCGTATGTGGCGAACGACACGCTCCATACCCAGCCGGGCGGCGGAACATACGAGATAGTGTATATCCGCGAACCCGCCGCTATCGGAAGCGGGCAGACATCGGAACTGTCGCCTGTGGTGCATGAACTCGTATGCCTTCACGCGCTCCAGATCCTACTGCATAAAGACATTGATGCGTCGGGCTTGGAGATGATCGAGGCATACCGTAATAAACTTGAAGTGTATAAAGCGGGCAAGAAGCCGCCTGAACAAACGGCGCAAGGATTCCAGCCCGTAGATATTCCGTATTCGCAACGATGACACAGATACAAACAATAAGCGAAGCGAAGCTGCAACTTTCGCAGATGATAACAACGCCGCTCTTGGACGATCAGACATTGCGCTGGCTTGTGAATTGGGGGCGCAGAGATGTTTCCTATCGCCTCCTTCCCTACAAGCGCGAATACTTCCGGCAAGTAGGAGTGTCTATCACGGACGGCAATCAGATACCGTATAATATCGTCGGTTCACGGTTAGAACGGGTGCTGAACGCGAGCCTTGTGGAACTGCGCTATCTGAAACCCAAAGAGTTCTTCGATCTCTTGGGAGGAATAGGCGGAGGCGCAACGACGACCAATCCCGCGACAACGGGTTCTCCCATTTATACGATTGCCGCCGACGCTACCCATGCGCGGGTATTCAAGACCTCTCCGTCGGCTCTTGTTTGCACGATGGATTATTACGCGCTTCCAACCGATCTTGCGACCGACGGGACGGATGCGAACACGGACTTGGGCGTTCCGGCGGGATATGACGAAAGCGTTGTGAAATATGTAGTGGCGCAATCGCTTCTTAAACTCAACGAGCAAGACAAAATGACGACCGTTTATAAGGCATACGTTGATTCGTTTGGCGGACTGATGGGCGCGGACGGATTGCAAACATTAGCTCGCCGCGTTTCGATGCAGTCACTTCCGCTTCCCGCGCCGCTTCCGCCGCAACAGAGAGGAGAAGCGCAATGACCGGAACGGATTACGTCTCACAGGTGGCGAATTTCACAAAGACGCAGTTCGCATCGAGCGAACTCGGCGTAGGAACGCTGTTGAAGTTCGTGAACGCGGCGCGGATAGATATGTTCAACGCTCTGGTCGAGATAGCGCCGTGGAAATTCATGTCGTACAAGAGCGCGGCAAATCCCGTTACGTTCGTCGTTGCAGACCGTTTCGTGCGTGAAGAAGTGGTGCTTGTGGACGGCACACCCGCGATCCCGTGCCGTCAAGTGGCGAAAGAGGAATTGTATCAATACACGATCAATTCATACAACAATCCGACCGCGACCGCGCCGATCTATTATCTCGATAACCTGACGATCACGTCGCTTCCGGCAGGCGGCACACTCGATATTTATTACATACAGCTTCCCGCCGACCTCGCCTTGACGGATACGGAGAACGCCATACCTCCAGAGGCGTGTTTCCTTGTTATTCAACGGGCGGTCGTGATGTGTTACGAAAAGATGGGGATGCTTGCGGCGGCGGATATGGTGATGGAGGACTTCAAGTCGCAAATGAAAGTGTTCTCATCGGAGTATTATGCTTCGGCGAAAAACCGTCGCACGAACTTCGAAACCAAAACAGACATTCGTTAATCATTAAGGAAAGAAAATGAGCAAAGATACGGTAGTAAAAAATCTGAATGACGCGATAAAGTGGCTCGAAGCCAACGTATGCGCGGCGAACAAAGATGCGGCGGATCATATCGCCCATGCGCTTCACTCGATCACGGGCATCATTCATCCGATACATCAGCCGACGATAACCGATACGGCTCTTAACGCACCCGCAGCCAAATGACGTACAGCGACCTCTATTCGCGGTTTCGCGGCGAGAACCGGCTTTACACAGCCGACCCCGTTATCACGCCCCGATGGTTCATGCAACAGGCGATAGACGCTATCAACCTGATGCAGGACGAGACGGCGTTCGTGAAAATGACGGACAGCGTCGTCATCCCCGCGAACGGAGGGACGCTCACATCGCCCGTGCAATATCCCCTGTACGAGAAACATATCGAATCGGTCTATGACGACACCGCCTCACAACAGTATGGCATCATGGAGTTCCAGCAGTTCAAGCAAATGCTCTCCGCCGTCTATCCGCAGGCGAACATACAACGCATCGTCCCCACGCTTGCGCGTCGCAAGTTCGTGAGTACGCAGACCTCGTGGGTGTCGTTCTTCAACCGTCAGATATACGTCGCGCCGACACCGACGACGCAACTGACGCTCACGGTTCAGTACATCCCGCGACTGCCGGAGTTCTCGGCGGACGAACCGTTCTGGAACGCATGGGACATCGGGAACACGAACGACACATCGTTCTCCGCCGCGTTCACAGGAACGTCCATCTGGCGCGAGTACAACGATTACGTCCGCGCCATCATCGCCCGCGTGAGTTCCAAATACTTATGGGGTGTCGGCTCGAAGCAGACGATAGTCCAAGCGCAGAAATGCGACGCGGACTTTGAAAAGACCATCGCGCAGATGAAAGCGTTGCGTCCGAATATGGCTCGCGGCGTACAGATACAAGCTAACGACGGAGTGTGGTGATGCCCGTAAGCGGCAAATACCAGATAGAGAATATCGGTACGGAAGCCATGCCGTTCAAAAGCATGGTGACTGCGGTCGCTCCCCATCTCATCGAGAGCGGGCAATGCGTTGACGCGCTGAACCTGCAACAGGTCATCAAAGGTCAATGGGAGGGACGGCTCGGCTCGGATGTATTCAAGTTGACGCAGGCGTTCGGATCATTCACAAGCGTTCCGTTGGAAGCGCGGCTTATCACCGAATACTACACAGAAACGGGTTCACCCGGCACAGGTTATCCCGGCATCGAAACAACGGGTAACGAATATCTCGTGGTGTTCGTGAACATGGTATCGGGCGGCGCTATCGTCGTGATGAAACAGTCCGACTATTCGTTCGTTAAAAAATGGGAAGTAACGGGGGACGGACTGCTCGACACGGATGGACTGCACACAGCGGCGGTCGTTCAGGAAACGGTGCTTATACCAAAAGCGCGGCAAGCGCACGGGAAAGTTATTCTTCCCTTACCCACGAACAAAAATATTTCCGTATGGATAGAGAACGGGTCGTGGAACGCCGCGAAGGTCTCGACAAAAGATTTTGATTCAGGAAACGCCTCGAACGTCGGCATGGGAATAGACATCGTAAAGATAGATGCCCGGCAAGCATCCGGGCAGGAGAACGATGCAAGCGTCGGCGTTCAGGCATCTCTCGTATTAGCGGCGTGGACACCGCAGAGATCAAAAGCGCAGGCGACGGATGCGTCAACGTGGACGGGGTCCGGTAGTGGGGGCGCTATAATTATAAACCGTGCCGATACGTCCGAAGGCGTTGAATATGTAGACATAGCGCAAGACCCCGTGCGCGACCCGAACGGGCAACTGACGACGATTCAGGACGTAAAGCTGACGTACTACCCCAGAACGTCCCCTGTCACGGGACTTGGATATGCGGCGGCATCGGACATCTTTTACCGTCCGCCGAACCAAGTGCAGAACTTTGACGCGCTGGCAACAGACACGCACAGAAAGAATATTCCCGAAAGCCGTTGGGGGTACGAACTTGTGTGGAAATATGCGGACGGAACATATTCTAATCCGTCGGCTGATCTCTGGGTTGGAGACGCGGAGTTCAGCGCATTACAGTCAACAGATGCCGCGAACCTTCACGCTTCCTTTTCATCCGGCGTATATGCCGAACCCGTTTCAGGGCTGTCCGGCTCGACACTCGCCTCGCCGTGCCTTTCAACCGATACAACCATCACCGTTCAATCGGGAGATCACGCCAAATTCCCCGCTATTCCTCCGCCGGGCGGCTCAACGGGTTCTAATGCTATCGGAGGGTTTCTTGTCATCGTGAGCGACGGCGTGAACTCCGAAGTGATGCTCTGCACCAGCGCGGCGACAGATGCGCTTGCCGTAACCCGTTCGTCGGGGTTAGGGTATAATTATGCGTTCGCCGCAGGCGCGACAGTCAAGGCGTATTACGCCGCGACGAGTAAAGCTACGCCCGCGTCGTCGTTCTTGACCGGATCAGCCGGAACGCTTGCGGCGCTCAAAAAACAGATGTACCCGCCAACGTATGCCCATTACAGCGATGACGTTTATATAACAGCATACAACGAGACGACTGATTCCTACGGGACGTTTCTGCAAACGGAATTGGGCGGTATCGGAAGCGGCGCGGAATTTGAAACCTCTAATCTCGGCAGAAATTGGCAGATGCCGACCGTCTATGCCACCGGAGGGCTGGTGGACGCAAATAATGTCCTTCGGCGCTATATCGGATTTACACTCGACCTCTCGGCGGTAAGCGGCTCAAGCGCACAGGCAGGCGCAACGCCGACGGCATACCCAAAGTTCGCAGGAGGCGATCCTTATATAGGAACATACGGCGAAAACGCTTATGAGAACAACCCGAATGTGGTGCGCGTTACGAACAAACAAGATGACTTAGCTCAAGCGCTCTTGACGACGGCGGGACCGTTCGACCAACTGATACTCAAAGGGTACTATGATTGGGAGTTTTTCCGCAACGTAGGGAGCGCCATCCCCGACAAAGGGTTGCGCGTGAAGTACACGGATCAATACGGAAACCCACAATATAAAGATTTTTCTGCCGCGTTCTCATGCCGGAAGTTGTTACCCGCGACGAGAATACTCTGGGATTGGCAGTTATCGCAGACCTTCCCTGCGTCGGCATTATTCCAATGTCCGCGTATTCAACTGAAAATCTCCGCGACGGACATCCCCGCGAACGCGACAGATCTCTTGATATTCCGCACCCTGAACTCGCTCGACCCCGCGTTCAACGCGACCGTGTTCGGGTTAGCGCAGACCATTCCCGTCGTGCAGAACCAAGACTTGACGTTCTTCGACAACGTAAAAGACAATCCGACGGGGAACGCGGGCGACCAGAACGTAGATTTTTCCGTGTCACCGCAGGACTACGCGGGACTGCGGAACGGCTTGGCATCGCAATTTATCGAACTGAAAGGCGAGCGCGTGTTCTATGCGAACAACACGGAATCGTATCTCCCGCTCTCGCCTCGCAGTTCCATAATGAACACGGACGATACGAAGCCCATGAACACGGACTGCCGTATCGTGGCGATCACCTCGACCGATACCAATGCGTTCCCGCATACCGCGTTCACGCTTTACAACGGCTCGAACGGCACAACGGCAACGCGGTATCTCTTGGTGTATCGTGATATAAACAACAAGACCTCTTTACCTGTAACGGTATATGTAAAAGACGGGCGCGGCTCGTCGAGCGACGCTTACGTCATCAACGGGTATTTCTTGGGACACGGCAACGACGATTCCATAAAATACCTTGACGTATATCGGTATGATTACAACTCTGCGGCGGGTGATTTTTACATCCTTGTCTCATCGCTCCAAAAATCCGACGGTGGCGTGTTCTATGATGACACGAAACAGACGACGAACGCCGTGAAGCATTACGCCATCGGCGGCAATTTTAACCTTACGGGTACGCTTGCCGTCACGCACGGCTCGGCGGCTGTCGTGGGAACAAGTACCTTGTTTAATACCGAATGTTATGCGGGCGAAACCCTTATCATCGCGGGAGTAAAATATACCGTGCTTTCCGTGACGGATAACACACACCTGACGCTCTCGTCGAATTACGCGGGAACGACCGCATCGGGTTTGACGGTGGCGCAACAGCAGGCGTTTGGAGTATGGCAGACCATCATAGATTCGTCGGGAGTGAGATACAGCGAACCGTTACGACCCGAATTTATTCTCGGCACGTCCTTACAGGATGTGACACGCGGCGACGGTGAAGGGATAACGGGACTTGATATAATCAAAGACAATATCATCGTGTTCAAGCCGAACTCGATGGGGCGCATAATGATTGACACGAACATCAACAGCCCCCAGATCGAACGGCTCGAAACCATCTCCCTCGTGGAAGGGTGTATTGCGCCGTGTACGTTGCAGAACGATAACGACCTTTTGTTTTATCTCTCTGAAAAAGGGTTGAGGATGTATGACGGCTCGCGGATGCACCAGATAGACAAATATGTGTATTCCGACATTCAGACCGTCGCACGGTATTCTGACGTGACGATGTTCACATCCGTCTGGGTTCCTCACTATCAGCAATATTGGCTCTCGCTCAACACGGACACAAAGGACATTGCGACGACGAACGCGGTGCAGTTACTTAATACCGACACATCTCTCGTCCTCCAAACAGGCATTGGCGCGACGCTCCCGCAATCGCCGTCGCTCGTGAGCGCGTTCTCCATTACGGACGGAACGCATACAGATTATGGGTATCTGACGTACAACGGAACGGACACGGTAACGATAGTCCGTTACGGTTCGACGCATACGTTCGCCATTGGCTCGACGGTGAAGATCGTCAACTCCGCGACATACGTTTATGTGTTCGACATCAACGACGACGTGGTCTCGCGGTTCCTGTTCCCGAACAGAAAAATTTATCTCTGCGGGCGGGACGGAGAGATCAGGAGCGCGGTGACGATGAACCCCGCAGGCGCGGCGGGTGCGACATTCGCTCCCGTGATGGAAGAGGACGGCGGCGTAGCCGGCACGACCGCGACCGACGGAGGGGTGGACGCATCGAACGCTTACTCGTTCCCCGTGAATGTGTCGTGGATAGGAAAGAAATACATCGGTGAAACATCCGAACACGTTAAACGCCTGCGCCGTAGCCGCATCCGCGCACGGCAGAACTCGGCGGCAAGCGTGTTGCTGTACAGCGCAATCGCCGTCAACACAGGCATAGAACCCGCGAACGCGGTTGCAGACGCAGTTCCGCGTTACAGCAAAGTATCGGGCGGTGCGGTGGACGTGAACCTCGATTTTATCGGGCTTGACGTTCAGCGCGGTCTAGACATCCAGCCGACGATAACGTGCGGGGCGCAGAGTTTTATCCTGAAAGGATTGGAGTTGTACTTCCACGTTAAGCGGATGAACCAATGAGCGGTCATTTTACATGGAAAGAAGTTCGGGACGGTCATACGCCGCGTGGCGCGACCGACATGAACGACCAGATAAAGAAACTTGTCGGTCAGCTTAACGATAAATTCGACAAGCTGGAACAACCCGCGTCCGTACAAGCCGCAACGCCTACGCCCGCACCCATTGTAACGAACAACACGACGATCAAGGAGAACCCGTTCAAGCAGGCGTGGTATAAATTCCGTGCGCTTCTGAACAACGATGTACGGCAAGTGTACGTTGATTCGCCGCTCACGCTCACCCCCTTAGGAGAATACGGCGTGGAACTCGGCATAAGCGTCTCGCAGAATAAGTCGTCTTTTCTCCCCGCGACATTCGGAGGATGGACGTGCCTCAACGAAGTGATGCCCGTGCCTTTATGGGGCAACGCCGAGACAAAGTTCCGGCTGGAGATGCGTTTTGCATACGCGGGCGGCAGCCGGAGCATCGTGTTCCGGTTCTCGCCGAATCCGAACAACACCGACGGCTCGGATTTCGTCATCGAGGCGAACAGCGACGGCACGTCAACGAACGCCGCGCTCTGGTGTTTGAAATGCACGAACGTCAACGAAGTAACGATGCCCGCGCCTCCCATAAATACGTTGTGCTGTCTCTACGTCGAATTTGACGCGACCAATCCCGGAACAGGGAAGGCGCAATGGCTCGTGGGGCTTGACACAGGGAATGGCGCGGTGGCGCAGACGCTGACAAACGTCAACAACGGCGGCGTTGCGACCATACCCCAAGCGATGCGGCTCACGTTCGGCGCGAACTACTCGACCCCTTCATTCGGGACAAGCACGCAAGGCGTGTTCCCTCCGCTTCCATTCGACGGCGTTATATGCGAGCGCAGAGGGTTCATAGACACGACGGGGAGTTTCACGACCGAGCCGAGCTACACAAAGACGCGCTTCTGGTACGATCCCGCACACACGCGGGGAAGCACGTTCGTCGAGAGCGTGCCGTGTACGTTGTCGCAGGGTTCGTCGGGACAGAAATTGATAGGAAGCTGTTATACATACATCCTGACGGGTAATTCGGGCGTGTATATTTATCCCGATACGGTGCAGAACCTAAGCGGGTTGACGCAGATAGGGTACGTCCCGACATACGGATTTCCGGGAACGCTTCTTATTTCGTCGGTACAGCCGATCTCTATGCCGTTGCCCCATTATAACGTGACTGCGCTGGTCGTAACACCGAACCTTGCGATATTGAAAAACCTTGCATATCCCGAAGAGGACAGGTACGCGCTGTTCAATATTCCGGCGGGGAACGCGAATCCGCTTGTCTATCCGCAGCCGACGGAATCACAGATGCACACGCTCAAAGGTATAACGACCGTCGAGCAATTCATAGGGGCGAATCAATGAGACGCGTACTCTTTATCATGTTCGTGATATCAGGAATATGTTCTGCACAAATCTATTCCGTGCCTCCGTATTACATGGAAACGCATCAGACGCAAGACAGTCTTTTATACCAGCAGCCCGATGACAGCGCTGCGACTGCCCCGACCGTAACACAGTTGCCGTATAATTGGTGCTGGTGCTGGTGGCGACCCGCGAACACTCCGTATATGTTTGTGTGCTGGAAAGACACGAACGGGATTCAGTACGACACCGTGCGGAAGTTGTCATCCCTTCCTCCGTCCGGCACAGCAGGCGGCGACCTGACGGGAACATATCCCAATCCGACGGTCGCAAAGATAAACGGGGTTACGTTGGGAACGACAACCGCTGCGAGCGGAAACGTGCTTATCGGCAGCGGCACGCAATGGGTGTCCCATGCTATCGGAGGTGATGCCGTGATGGACGCAAGCGGTTCGATAACGAACGCAAAAATGCAGAACATCAAGTGGAAATCAGGGACACCGACCACAGGGCAAATTCCCGTGTATGATACCGCTGCGGCGAATACCCAATGGACGGCGCGAACCCTTGCGGGGGATGTATCGGTCAACGATACGGGCTATGTCAATTTATCCGCAACAGGCGTAGGCGCGGCAACGTATGGCGACGCGACGCACGTCCCCCAGATACACGTTGACGTGAAAGGGCGCATCACAAGCGCATCGAACGTGGCGATAACGGGAAGCGGCATAACGCAGATATATGCAGTAGCCCCCGTGCAAGTGAACGGGACAGACACCGTCGCGTTGACGAACGGCACGAACGCGCAGATACTTGTGGATTCGCAAGCCGTAAAATGGAAATCGGTTTCCGTAAGCGGAGACGTGGGGCTTGCGAACACGGGCGTAGCTACGGTAACGGGCTGGAAAACCGTATCACTCAACAGTACGACAGCGACGGCGGGACATCTGATGATCGCATCGAACAGCACATGGACGAGCGAGGCGATGAGCGGCGACGTAACGATGGACTCCACAGGGAAAACGACGTGGAGCGCGTCGTACACGAAGTCGTATTTTGCCGGAGGACTTTCTTCGACGCTTGCCGCGAATGTAACGAAATTTTATCCGCTCAACGGACAATCACCGGGAAGCGGCACGGATTCGAGCGGTTCTGACTTTCGGACGACGATGGCGGACGCGGGAACGATGGCAGCCGTATATGTTACTGCCCGTAATGCGCCGGGCGCGGGACAGACATATACGCTGACGCTTTATAAGAATGGCTCGGCAACGACGATGACCGTGCAACTTGCCGGTGCTTCGCAGGTGACGGGCAGCGACGTAACGCACACGCAGACGTATGCAGCCGGAGATGAATTTACATGGAAGATCGTATCATCGGCGACGGCGCAGACGTTGCGCGGCATCAATTACACTATTCGGACAACCCCATAATGACAATGAAAAAAATAGCGTTTCTTCTTTTCTTCGCGGCTGTGGCTTTCGCGCAAACGACCGTGAACCTGCATCCCGACTATTCGGGCAACACCGCCTTTATGAATAATCTCGGAACGCATTGGCTGCAAACTTCATCGGGCGGCGCGACGACGTGGCTTCATCTCCCGTCGGGAAAGATGTGCCTTAATACTGACAACGGGTATGTTTATGTATGGAACGACAGCACGGCAACGTGGACGCAAGTGACGACAACGGGAACTGCGGCGATATACGGACTTGTTCCTGCACAGATACACGGTGGCGATACGGTAGGAGTGAATCTCGTGGCTGGCTCAGGCATCACTATCAGCGCGGGTGCAACGGCAGATACGATCATAGGGACGTCAAGCGGGCTTACCCAGCTCTATGCAAAATCACCCGTAGTTATTGCAGGGACGGATACGGCGACACTTCCTGTTTTATCTATTGCAGGAACACATAATACAAATCTCGGATTCGGGGCGAATGGAAGCCGCACAAGCGGCTCTTACAATGTTTGTATAGGTGATAGCGCGGATTATAAGGATACGTCAGGAAGTTACAATGTGGCAATCGCGCCGTTCGCTCTATACAGTGTCCGTACATCAAACGTGCATGGCGATTCCAACATAGCCATAGGGTTTCAATCGTTATTCGCAAACGCACTTTCGGGTAAGAGCGCACAAGCTCCGGGCGAGAACGTCTCTATCGGCATCAATGCGATGTACTCCGATACTGCAAGTAATCATTGTGTTGCGATAGGCGATTATGCAGGGCAAGGTATGCTTACCCGCGATGATGTTGTCGTGATAGGCGACCATGCGGCGTATAACGCAGATAAAATGAATGTTGTTGCTGTCGGATATTATGCCCTTTATACGATGGGTGGCATAGGTGCAACTGACCCGGATGTTGTTGCCATTGGCTATCGCTCTCTTTACAATGCAACGGGAACGGCTAATACTGCGGTAGGATGGAATAGTGCCGAATCGGAAACAGGTGGCAATTATAATACAGCAATCGGCTCTTCGGCACTTTACGGAATAGGTGCTACTTATTCAGGTAATGATGGAACAGCCGTAGGTGCTAATGCGCTCGCGGGCGTTACAACGGGAGGAGAAAATACGGGAATAGGAAGTGGCGCAGGAGCGGGGATAACGACAGGAAGTAATAATACTTCGCTCGGTTCGACAGCAGGGCAGAACAATAATACGACAGGTTCTAATAACACCTGCATAGGATATAACGCCAACACGCATTTTTCTACGTCGAATCCGCAGGACAGAACCGCTCTCGGCGCGAATTCCGATGTAACGACCGATAGTACAGTTCAACTTGGCGACGCACATTTGCAATTTGTGAACACGGTGGGAACATACAAGGGCGCGGCGGGACTTATCTTGCATTACCGCGCACTCAACGGAACGAACACAATCGCCGCAACGGATTATTTCGTGACGGATTCGACAAACGCCTCAACGCTCCATCTGCCCTCCACGCCCGTATCTGGTCAAATCTTTTGCGTAAAATTCAACGGCGCAACGGGTGAATCCATGACGCTTGACGCGGGCGGGACAACGAAGATAGACAACGGAACATCGGTGACGCTTTCCTACTCGACGGGATTTTCGGTTCTTAGCGGCGTTACGGTCATTGGCGATGGCACACAATATTGGATAATAGGAGCGTACTGATGGCAACATTTGATACAGCTTTCAACATACTCTTACAAGTCGAAGGCGGTTATAACGTAACAGCAGGCGACACAGGCGGCGCGACGAAATACGGCATCAGCCAAGCGTCGCACCCGCAACTTGATATAGAGAATTTAACGATAGACCAAGCCAAGCAAATTTATCTCGATGAATATTGGAATCCTTTACTATGCGATCATCTCGACCCGTTAGTGGCTATTCCCTTGTTCTGCGAAGCGGTGAACGCGGAGGGGGCGGGAGCCAAAGGCGTGATAGTGAAACTCTTGCAACAGACCGTCGGCGCGGTAGAGGACGGGTTCATGGGGCAGGAAACGGTTTCTATCACGAACCAGCAGAAACCAAAGAACGTCTCGATATACTTAAACGCACTTTTCGCTATGCGGTATGCGACGCTGAACAACTACGCAACATTCGGCAAGGGCTGGATGGCGCGGCTATTCAAAGTCTATGGTTTAACGAAAGATGCACTAACCCTAACGACAAATAATCAACGATGAAATCAACACATATTTACGGTTGGATTATTTCCATCATAGCAACATCTCTCGTAACGCTATGGGCTTCGCAACTCGCCCATGTCCGCGACGAGGTTTCTCAACAAGAAGTGGCGCAACTCGTGGATGCTAAAACCGCATCGCTCACGGAGAAAGTTGATAACTTGACGAGAACCGTGCAGTCAATAGATTCGCACGATTCCGTTATCGTCGAGCAGTTAAAACATTTCCGCGTCAAGGCGACGTGGTATTCGGTGCAATGAGCGGTTTAGCCGATTATATTAAACAATTGCAGAAACAAATAATATAGAAAGGAATCACAATGGGTATTTTCAACATCATCTTGGGGCTGATAAAGAACAACAAGGCGACGACATTCGTCGGTATCTTGTCTCTCTTATCTGCGGTACTTCCGTACCTCATCCCCTCCCTCGTCCCTGCGGACATACAAACCCCCGCGCTGACGCTCGGCACTATCATTATCGCGCTCCTGCAACACCCAAAAGACATGGCGAATTATCTCGTTGACGGGCTTGGCGCGGTTGCGGCGATCATCACGTTCGTTGCGACGAAAGAGCCGCAGACGGTAGCGACAATCCTTCTGACGATTGTGGGCGCGATTGGCGCACTTTCGACGGAACTGAAAAAGTCGCAAGTGACCGCTTGACAACGCTTGAAATGGAATGTATATTTTAGTCGGATGGCTACGAATATATATATATCGCCCGTGAACGCCGGAAGCGCGATGCTCGACGACGGCACGGTCTGTCCGCTTCCGTTCAAGACCGCCGACGCTCCCACGCAGACCAAGATAGAAGGCAGTGCGGCGTACACGAATAAATTGATAACAAAAAATAACAACTACGTTCCCGACTACACGGACGTACAATATTTCACATCTCTTATACCATAATGAAGAAACTTCTCATTCTCTTGTCCGTTCTTGTCTTGACACTTTCCGTCAAGGCGCAGATACCGACACGCAGTCAGCTTATCGGTCAATACATCGCCGCAACGGTGGGTATCAATCAGAGTTCGCTGCAAAACTATCTCGGCACGTTCGGGATGCTTTACCCGTACCGCGTGCATACCGATACGACCATATTCGCCGATTCCGTCGCTTATACCTGTCCGTCGTTCGCATGGAACGGCGCGACCGCAACGGGCGGTCTCGACACTATCGCGGCGGTCAAGGCATATTGCGCCCATCCGTTCTGGGTTAATCCCGGAATGACCGTATCGGCGTTGGAAGTTAAAGTGGGCGTGCTTGGCGCAAGCGACACGGGCGATTTGGGCATCTATGCCGATAACGGCTACGGCTATCCCGGCGCACTCGTCATTGATGGCGGTAAATTCGCCGCAACGGCAACGGGCATAAAGATAGTTACTTTTTCCTCACCTGTGGCTCTTACCGCCAATACGCTCTATTGGTTCGTCGTGGCATCGGACACAACAACTGCGTCGTTTATCGGCGCGCCGCTTACGGCGAAACCCACTTTTCTCGGTATGAACCTTAAAGATTGGAGTTCCAACGTCGGATGGGTAACGACCAATACGTTCGCATGGAATCCAAGCAACGCATTGGAATTGCCCGCGACATTTCCGTCAAAAGGCGCAATGACAGATGCAAAGAACGGCGTTCCCGCAATTTGGGCGTTTCACTAATTCTTACGAACAATGAACATAGCAAATCAACCGGTCAGGAGTGCGATTATCTCTGACATAAAAAGCGCAAACTACTCACAGCAGGCAGGCGACGTTGTTATCCTCTTCGGCAATACGGCGGGGATGACATTGACGCTTCTCCCTGCGGCTCGTGAGAACGGCGCGATCTTGTACGTCAATAACGAGGGTAACGAGAACACGCTGACGATAGCCGTCGCCTCGACCGATACGATCAACGAAACAACCTCGTACACGCTTGCGGCTGACAGCGTTATCTGTCTCGTGGCGGATGCGGCGAACAATGCGTGGCGATTGGTGAGCGGACCAACGGCGTTTTAAGATGGGAGCGTTAACCGACCTCTTGCGCCGTTTGCAACAGAGACAAACCATACATGGTTTGTCGTCTGCGGCAAAGTTGCCTTGGTGGGGCTATGATGCGGCATCTCCGATACGACAAGCGGCTCCTCCTTACGATCAGCAAACATTCAATCTAATGAATGAGGGTCCTCCGCGTCCCGATTGGAGTCCGATACAGCGTCAAAGTTGGCGTTATCCGAACCAACCGATAGATGACTTGGTGTATCGAAACAACTATCCGGGCGGCGGCTATTGGTTAGACGGTAAATGGTATCAAAATCCCGACCAAAGTCCCAATCGTGCCGTACCTATTCCAAATGCAAAGCCGAATGATAATTTGCGTCCCATTCAATATTGAATATGCCTTACGACCCGAATAGCGGTCCCGCCTACGAATGGGGTAAAGACCCGTTCTATTCCGGTAACGCCTTCCGTTACAACACGGGAGGCGCATCGCCTACGTTACGCTATGCCGCGAACCAATTACTCACGGGTAATAACGGCACGACGTATGCAAACATGGCGGCACAGCAAGCCCAACGTGCGGCACGGCTCGGCTATACCACCTTCGCTAATAACGCGATGGCGGCAGGCGGAGGTGGGAACTACAACGTCCTTGCGGGCGGAGCGCAGAGGTTCTTAGGGAACGCCGCCCGCGAATCTATGGGCGCGTTCGGGACGGGAGCGCGTATAAATAGCGAGAATATGACGCAGGGAGGACGGTTGGCGGCAAGCGCGGACGAACTCGACCAGCGAGGGAAACAAGCGTCGCTCGATTTCATCTCACGGTTAAAACCCGAATTTATGCCGGGATGGAGCGAGTGGCAACAGAACAACTATACCCAAAACGAAGGATTCCTGCCATGGCTCGGCAAATCACTCTTAGGTGGTTCGCTTGGGTCACTAACGGGACACTTCTTTGGAGGGTTAGGAACGGGGCTTGGAAACGCGGCGGCGAATTGGTTCACAGGTGGCGATAGCAATGGCGGTGATAGGGGACAACCAATCAACGATGACACTAATCAAGGATAACAATGCCCTTTGGCGGTAATTCAAACACAAGCATAACACCTGCCGATTTAGAAATGATGAAGTTGGTAGGTGCGGCGGCGAACACCGCGTATAACCAGCGCGAAGCGAGTGTACGCGCCGGTCTTGCGCAGGCGGTAAGAGAGAAAGCGAACAATGAAATAAGCGCGGGGAACGTATTGCAGACCGCGCTGAACCTTCACAGCAGTATATACAACTATAACCTTCAAGCTATAAACGATGTTCGCCAGCGACAAGAAGATTTGCGGACGCTTCATGCGATGGGTAAATTAAGCGATGCTGATTATCAAACACAATACGGTCAGTTGGATAAGTACGCGAACCAACTCGCTTCGCAGAATAACGCAAGAAGCGAACTGATGCAGGGATTGGTGAACAGGAGTATCAATGGTCAGCTTGGCGAAGGATACTTAGGCAATCAAGACGTAAAGATAGACGCGAACGGCAACCCTATTCCCGGTAAGAGTTTGCCCGGCAAATGGGACTTTTTCACGCCGAAAGAATTTAGGATGCCGGAGTTCGGCGGTCAGCGTTCGCCCGATACATCTCCGTATCAAGATGAGGAACAGTAATGGCGTTCTTTAATGGAGCGGCAAGTACATATACGCCCGGCGAAGGCGGTCTCTCGGCAGAGGAGCAAATGCAACTCCTCGCGCAGCTATCCCAGCAGGATGACGCGGCGCGGCGCAAGGGGCGCACACCCGTTTCGACGGGTATAAGCAGGGCAGGCGGAATCGGTAATAACCCGTTTGTTGTTAAAGTGCATCCATTTTTCGCGCCTGACACAACCAAAATACCCCCGCAGTATCAACACATTCCGGCGGATTCGTCGAACAACCCCATGTTTCCCGGCAATGACAGGGCAATTCCCGCACATGATAGTCTGACCGCGCCCGAACGCGATCAGATACAAAACATGGGAGGAAACTATTCGCAGGGGATTGATACCATTCAAACCCATCAACCCGTCTATGGGTGGAACGCTTCTACGGGGAAAATGGAACCGCAACAAGGAAGCGTACCGGGAACGACCTATGTAACGCATCCCCAGAATTTACAACCGAGATTCCCGACGGGGGATGAACTGCCAACGGCTCCTACTCTTTACGACGAGAACGGGATGCCGACGACACCGTTAATACCGATGGGTAATTTCGATTGGGATGCCGTCCCCAAAGCGGAACAGCCAAAGATGCTCGGCAAGTCTGCGGCAATAGTAAAGTCATATAATCCTGTCTCGGAGCAGTCCCTGAAAGACAGGCAGAATCAGTTTGACCGCTACACGCCGACGCTGGCAGATAAAGGTACGGTGATGAAGTGGCAACAGGCGCAGGGAAATGAACCTGCGTATAAAGACCCAAAGACGGGCGCGGAATCCGACGAACATAAACGCTGGGCTGAAAACAAACAGCAGGCGATGGACGACCAAGCGAACGCCGTGCAGGATTTCAATACCTACGTCAACGGCGTTGACCATACGGCGGAACAGTTAGACCATCAATTCATTGATAATCCGCGAAACCTTGCGGATATAGACCCTCAAACGGGTCAGCCGTATATCCATGATACGCAATCGCTGAAAAAATTTGCTCCCGCAGATTACAAAGCTATGATTAAAGCGTACCGCGACCACGTTGACTACTACCTTAAAAGCGGAAATTCCGCGCCGATAACTGTACCCGGCACGAACAAACAAGTGTTAAGAGCAGACATGGCGAAGGCATACGACAGTTACGGACGCATACTGTTCGGTACGGATTGGAAGTGACGATGGACTTACCCAATGCGTTCGTGTCCTCCATCATCCCCGACAACGCAGACCTCGCCGCGAACAATGGTGAGACAGCAAAAACAACAGGAAAGTTTCGCGGGGCAGGGGAAGATGTAGGGAATAAAGATTGGATAAAAGAACACAACGTCCCTCCCGCAAAAGGCAGAGAAATATCACCCGGTCAGGTCAATGCGAATGTTCCACGTGAAACATCGCCGTCGTTCTGGGATAACCTATGGAACGGCGCGGCTCCTCTCGTGCAGATACACCCTACTCCTATCAATCAGTTATTCGGCGCACCGATAGACCAAGTGAAACAAGGGGCGGCTGAGCTCGGCACGAACCCGCTTGCGGGGGCGGCGCGGATGTTGAATGGGGCTGTCGGAACGGGGCTGAACCTGACAGGTATTCCCGTTGCCATGAACTACCTTCCCGATGCGACCAAGAACGCCCTGATGCTTCCCGTTACAGGAGCCGCAAAACTCGAAGACTACGGAGAGCGTGGGCTTGGCTGGCTTGCCGATAAGTTGGGTATTGACGGGAATATGGGCATGAATCCGCAGACCGCCGCAGAAGCCACAGGAGCCATGCACGAACTGAACCAGAACTCGGCGGGGTTATTAGGTGCGCTTCTCACGGGAAAGATAACGGCAGGGCTGAAAGGCAATTACTCCAACCCTTACGACCCGAACTACAAACTTATGGGTAAAGGAACTCCTTCGCCAGACCTTACCCCGTTCGTTCCCGAATTTAACCCCACCGGCGCAGACGTATCGAGCGGGATTCCGCCGTTCGCTGGGGCATGGAACCCGCAGACGGGGGCGATGATGGACGCTTCGTTCCGCAACATGGACGTTCCTTACACGCCCGCAGGCAGGCAGATAAACGCCCCTGTCGTGAGTAATTGGCTCGATGCGACGCTCCCGCCTATGGGAAGCGAAGCCAGACCTTTCCAGCTTCCCGATGTTACAGTAACGCCGGATGCCGGACCGAGCAACCCCGTCGCGGTAAACGAGGGTGTGCGGAGTTCGGCTCCGGTTGTTGAAGCGTCGAATGGTGCGCCCGCCGCGCCCGATAAACCGATGACGTGGAGTGAGTTCGTGCGCTCGGAGGAAAAGGTTGATCCCAGAACCATCAAAGCCAACACGCCCGACCATGTTCGATTGTATAAAGCATACGGGAATTATCGTCGCTCGTTTAACGCATTGCACGATGACGCAACTGATCGTATGGCACAAGAAATAGAAGAAAAAAAAAAGGAGGTAGCTGATGCCATTGATAAAGGGCAAGTCCAAGCAGGTACGCAGTCAGAACATCAAGGAAATAGTAACGTCGTACAACCAAACGGGGAAGATAGGCAACAGCCGTCCACCCAACAAACGCCGGGCGTTAGCCCAAGCGGCGGCAATAGCGTACAGGATGCAGCGGGGCAAGTAACCCCAGAAACTACGCCTACGCCGCAAGCAAACCCTGTTAGCGATGAGATTAAAGGGAAGATAGACGACGCTATCGAAAAGACCAAAGCAGATATACAGGCGCATTTGAAGGGCGGCGGCAATCAGTTGTCATCTTTTATTCCTCTCGACCCTGTACTGTTCGGGCATTACACGAAACTCGGCGCGTTATACATAGGCAAAGGGATAGTGAATTTTGCTGATTGGTCGGCACAGATGGTCGCGGATGCTGGCGAGGCGATAAAGCCCCACCTGAAAAAGATATGGGACGCGGCGCAGGAACAGGTAAAAAGCGGTCTACCGTTCGTACAGCAAGAGAAGCCATCGGGGTTTGCGGCGAATATCAATCTCGACAAGCTGACCTCATCGGACGAGATAAAAAGCGCCATCCTCGATTATGTTCATTCCCATCCCGAAGAAGTGGCGGAAGCGCGGGCAAAGCGGACGCTCGAAGAAATCAAATCAGGCGCATCCAAGATGAAAATTCCTACGGTGAAAGTGGGGACATCCGGGAAAGCCGCGACATCGGAGGAGCAGTATTACATCGCTACGCGCATGAAAGAAGCGTCGGAGGAAGCGGTAGCGGCAGTAAAGAAAGCCCAAGAGACGGGGAGCGACGACGACAGAATAGATGCAGAGAAGAAAACAGCCCAAGCCAACGCATTATGGAACGCCGTCATCGGGTTTCGCGCAGAGGCAGGGCGTTCGCTCCGTGTCTTGGCAGACATCAACGACATCCTCGACCTTGACCCGCTCAATCCTATCCGTAAATTTTTACTTAATGCCATCCGCACGTCGCAGGACGAACTCGCCGCAGACATGGCGACGCTCGACCCGACGGCTCCCGACTTCACGGAGAAAGCCCGTGAGATCATCCGCCGCCATTACAAGTTCAACATCTGGGACGAACTCTCGCGCATCATCCAAGCCGGCTATCTCACAAGTCCCGCGACCATCGGCAAGATTTTAGCGTCGCACGGAGTATTTTTAACAGTTGACCAGATAGCCAAGTTCCCGTCTGCGGTAGCAGATTATTTTGTATCGAGGTTGTTTGATTCTCCCCGTCAGGTTTCCATCCCTACGATGGAGAGTGAGTGGCGGAGCGTGAAAGACGCGGCGACCAAAGGCATCAGGGACGGGTTGAAGATACTCGTCAAGGGGAATAAGACCAATGAGGACATCGGCGTAGAGAATATCAACCGCATAGACATAGAAGAACAGTATCAGAATATGCGGCGCATCCCGACACGCTGGAAACTCGTCAACAGCTATATAAACACAGTAGGGAATGTGCATGAAGCGGCATACCGACCCTTGCGTCAGTTTGCTCTGACCGAAGCCATGAGCGAGGAAGCACGGCTCAAAGTGATAAACGACGGGGGCGACGCGAAGTATTGGTACGACCATCCCACGCCTGAAATGGAAGCGAACGCGATAGCCGCAACGGAAGAAGCCATCTTTACCAACCAGAACGGTATCTCGGACGCGCTCTCGGCGTTCAAGAAGAAGCTACCCGGCGCAGGTCGCCCCGTCGCTACGGCTGTCATCCCGTTCACGGTCATCCCTGTCAATGTGGTAGCTCGTGCATTAGACTATTCGGGTATAGGCGGTCTTTACAACGGCATGAAAGCGGCGCGGATGCTCTTTGCCAAAGCGGGGATAGACCCTGCGTTCCAACGTCAACTGTCGCTTTCTCTCGGACGGGGCGCGACGGGGATAGGATTACTCGCCATCGGTTCGATGTTGGCACAGAAGAACTTGCTCACAGGGTACAGCCCAAAGAGTTTTGAAGATCAGGGACGGCTCACCGTAGGCGATAAAGAAGCGCAGGTGAACCAAGCCGTGAACCCGATAGGAAACATTCTGACGCTTGGAGCCACGCTTCAAGAAGCGAATGACGGCAAGAATGTTAATTGGCTGAAAACGGCAGGACAAACGATGAATGACCTTCCATTGGTGCGGTCTTCAAAAGAGATAGCGGACATGGCACAGGGAAGTTCGGCGGCGATAGGTTCGTTGGCGGGTGGTATCATTCCTGCGGGTGTAGCTGGTCTGGCGGGACAGATGGACGATTCAGAGCGCAACCGTAAGACCATCATGGACTACATTCAGAACCGTACTCCGATATGGCGGCAATCGTTACCATCGAAGGACATCCCCGAAACCAACCGATTATTCGACCCGTTCAACACACGGCAAGCCGGTGAGACTGCGCCCCGCAAAGAGCGTCCCTTCAAAGCAAAGAAACTGCGCTAATCGCCGTTATATATCCTCGACCTCATCTCCCGCAGTTGTTCCCACGTCAGCCCCGTTCGTTTCGGGCATACGTCCCGGTGATCCGTATGGATGTTTGGGTTGAACTCGGTCTCATCGCTACTGACTTCATTCGCCGCGACAGGTCGCCATCTCCCGTTGTCTTTAAGGAACGTGAGGCGTGTGCGGCAACCAGATTTACAATAGATAGGGTTACTCGCCATCGCGCTCCTCCATCATGGATTTCAAGAGCCACAATGCAAAAGCAACGAGGATGAATCCCGCGCCTACGAGTTTATTGAAGAAGTCCTGGGTCATTTTGTTATAAACGGCACTCCCCTTTGCCTGAGCAGTACCTCCCCGTAACTCATTTTCCGCCCTCCACTTTGAACGACCGCGCCCGTAATTGCGCTCGGCAATCTTCGTTCGCACGGACGTAATAATCATATTCCTGCTGTGTCATGTCGTTTATTAACGTATGACATAGCCGCACATATTCCGTGTCGTTACAGATAGAATCGTGCTGTGCCGGAGCGCACCCGTCGAAGCCGAAGAAACAAAGCGTAATGATAAGCCCTGCGATTGCGCCGAGCATAAGGGATTCAAAAAGTTTGTTCATTTTCTTTCAGTAAATATGTATACACCTATTGCCACAAAAAGACCGACATCGGAAATCGTTATCGCAAAAACGAGGACAGATTGTAAATTTACATCCGCAGGCGGTGGTATTTGTATTTCAAACCACACGAGAACGGGTAAGAGAATCGCGGTACATATAGATTGAATGAGTTGTTTTTCGTTCATCCTAATTTTCCTTTCTATGTTAATAAATACTCGTACCAAAAATCGGCATAGGGTTTCCCGCGCAGTGGGGAGATAGTGCGGGCGGCGGCTTGAATAGCTTGCCAGCGTAACGGAAAAGTATGAATGAACCATATCTTAAACAAGGTTTCGGATTCACCTATATTCAATTCCGAATGATGCTTGCGGCACATCGCAATAAGATTATCGAGCAAATATTTTGTGTTCTTATTCCCGCGATGTTCGATATGGTGAGGGTCGAGCCGCCCTTCGCATAGACTTAGATTGCAATAACAGCATCGCTCGTGATCGCGCCTAAGCATCACTTCTCGTGCCAGCTTATCCAACTCTCTCATTGACACCGCCTTTGCGTGGCGCACGTTGCGCGTGGTATGGTTGGGTTTTCTTTTTATCGACATGATTTTAATATTTCTATACAAAGTTCCTGCGGAATTTTGCTACGTTCAAATGCGCCCTTACGTCCCTGTGTGCCTGTTTTCCCGCCACGAGGAGCGCGAACATGGCAAGTGTCTCCGTTCTTGCACATCGGGCGTGGTTTCCATAATATATTATTCGTCCATATATCCGTAGGTTTCATTCGTTCATCGCCATATTGACAATAAGTAACTGTGTGCCGGGTGAATCGTTGCATAAAATCCATCTTCCGAAGAACTCCGCGAGGATTTTCAATGAACCAAAAACGCGGCTCAAAATATTGTATTAGTTCAAGCGTCTTTTTAACAATCGCAATACCTGTTCTTGCGGTTTCTGATTTAGGTATATAGGCGTTCTTTCCGCCCGTCCAATTATGTCCGATAGAGGCAACACTAAATCCCGTACACGGAGGGCTTGCCCAAATAATATCGGGATAAAATGGTACTTTTTTAACTTCAAATTTTAAGATATTTTCTTGGTAGTCAATATCCGGGAACGCCTCTATATCGCAAGAGAACACGGGCATCCCTAACTTTTCAGCCGCTTTCCCGATCGATCTGCTACCCGCAAAAAGTTCAAGCACTAACATTTCTCAATTATCTCCATAATTTGTTCAAAACTATCTACTCTGTGAATACTGCCGCGCCATGATTCATGGAACTCCTGCTCGTCCGCCGTCAGCTTCTTCTTCGCGTCCGCCTTCAGTTCAAACAAGTAGTTGCGCCCCGCGAATCCTATGCAAAAGTCCGGCGCGCCCTGCCCTAACGTATGCGTGTGCATCACACTTGCGCCTATCTGCCGTAGCTTGCGGACGATCTCGGCTTGGTTGCGGTCAACGCGGGCGCGGTAACGCATCGGTAGTAACGAATAACTCTCTAATTGTTTTCTCTTTTTGTCCGACAATTTCCCAATCGTCAGCACATATATCGT
>JAGWKM010000202.1 GCA_028865305.1 Patescibacteria group bacterium
GATTGTCCTTGTACCCGTCGGCCATGGGGACAAAGGGGGTGAGCCGTGGCTCGATCTTGACGGCTTTTCGTTTCTCGTGTTCCGCCGCTTTGATTTCTTCTTGGTTCAGTTTTTCCACCCGGGCAATTTCCGCGCGGTTCAATTCGCGAACCCGTTTTTCCTCATCATGGTCCGCGAGCTTCAATTTGCGAATGACCTCCGCGTCCTTGAGAACCGCGAAGTCGATATTTTTCAGGGTTTCCTTGATGGGATCGGGCAGGACGGTTTTCGCCCATTCCGCGAATTGAACCCAAACGGAACGGTCCCAGCGGGAGAACCGCCAGGTTTCCTTCCGCTCGGTTCCGGACTCGTCCAGGAAAAACGTGTCGGCAGTCGTCTCGCGGCCAATGTGCCGCAGGGGTAAGTTTGACATCGTAGAGGGCCTCCATTCCCTCGGGAAACTCGGGGCGAACTTCGATTAGGTCGGGTAGGCTTCGGTGACAATCGCCTGACTGACGCCGGCCAGAGCGTTCATTTCGACGGTGAAGTCATATTTCACGCCGCCGGCCACTTCGCTTTGGAAGTGCAATTCGGTGACCATGACGGGGATAATCCATTGCGTATTGGGGGCGCCAAGAGAAAAAGTAATGGTCCCGTTGGTCCCCGGCTTGAGGTTCGGCGGATTGGTGAAGGGCATTGCGCCGGAATCGAAAAAGGCGGAAACTTTGCCCGTCCCGCGCAGGATGGCAGCCAAAAGAGCCTGAACCCCACCCGTTCCAGTATGGGTAATATCAACCTTGTCGATTTTTTCGCCCCAATCCCAGGCCGTAATATTGAGGGCTGCCGCCGCTCCCCCCGCCGGGGTGAAACTTGCCCCTTTGTTGGAGCCGGCCTGGAAAAGATTCTGCAACCAATGGGCGCGATCGTTGACACGCCGCGCGGCTGCCAGGGCCAGATAATCAAGGTTGCGTAATTTCATGGTGCGTTCCTTAGATTAAAACGTGTTTGGCCCCGCAGCCGCAAAGCCCTTCGGGAACATGAGTCAGGTGAGATCGCCCGCATTGCTGGCAGATCCAGCGAAACCATTCCTTGCCGTTTGATCCTGGAACCCGCTCGGCGGTGATTGTGTACGTTTCTTGCACGCCCGGCGTGGGAGCCTTCCGTTTCACAGGCTTTTCGGAGGCCGTTTCAACCACCGTAGGCTTAGGGGCCGCAGGCGGTTTTACGGGTTGCTTCGCTGGCTCCATATCAGAAACTCCATAGGCCCGGATCGAACGTCCTCCCCCTGGACCGGATCTTCGACCTTGATTTCATCGCTCAAATATTCGGTTCGCAGCCAACCCACGGCGTTAGGAATCGAGAGGGTTATCCACTGATTCCCGTTTTTCCACAGCGCGGCCAAAACCTGGGAAACAATCGCAGCCAAAGCCGCGTGACCGATGCCGTACAAAACGATCTTTACCCGCCGAAAATCCCAATATTGCCCATCGCTCTGGAATTGGTTCGGTTTCGGGTCTTTGCTGACCTCCAGGGTCGCATAGGGTTTCGTGGGTCGGGACGTTAGCGGAATCGTGTGCAAACCACCGGGGACGGCGTTATTCAGGTTCGCGCCGTTCCAGGCCGCCAGGATAGCCACGGAAACGTCCGCGTTAGCGCTCATGCGGGTTGATAATTCCAAAAAGAGGGTGCCGGAATCAAATAGGAACCGCGTCCGGACTCTCGTGAGCCAGCAAAATAGGTAATTGGTCGATGCGTTCAGCCTGTTGGTAGTTGTCGAGGTCGAAGTAATACGTCTTTCCGGCTGCACCCTGGCGACCGGCTACGTCCGTCCAAACGACCCGGCATTCGCGCACGTC
>JAGWKM010000203.1 GCA_028865305.1 Patescibacteria group bacterium
GAAAAGAAAAAGTTTCGGCTACCACGAACCGACGAACACGTCGCGATTTTGGGTTGTACCGGAAGTGGTAAGACTACGCTTGCCTCATGGATTTTAAGCCGCGCTCCTTTCGACAAGATGCCTTATGTTTGCATCGATTACAAAAACGATGATTTGCTTGCCTCAATCGAACGGCTAGAGGAAATTTCCCTCAATAGTCGAATTCCCGATCATCCCGGCCTATATGTTGTTCGTCCGCAACCTTCCGACGTTGACGACGTTGAACAATGGTTGTGGAAGGTTTGGAGCAAGGGCGGCACGGGGTTATATGTCGATGAAGCGTATCTCTTACCCGACAAAAAGGCGATTACGAATATCCTCGCGCAGGGCCGGTCCCTTCGCATCCCCTGCATATTCGCTAGTCAGCGGCCGGTTATTGTCCCTCGATCCGTATTTACGGAAGCGAGCCACATCGCCGTCTTTCGTCTCAATGATCGCCGCGACAAAAAGACGGTAGCGGAATTCACTCCGGACGGCATGATGACCGATGGGGACGGGCGAGAAAAACGCTTGCCTGACTTCCATTCGTTCTGGTACAACGTCAAGGACCACGCGGACTTTATTCTTTCTCCCGTGCCCCAAGCCGATAAGATCGTTGAAACAATCAACGACAGACTAGCTCCGGAATATAAAGTAACCTGATAGTATCTTGTTACTGCCGATTTTAGGATAAATCGGTTTTATGGAGCTAAGTCCGATGGAACGCTTTTATCTTCAATGGAATATCGTCAACTGGATCACCGTCGTATTGATGGCGGCGGTTGGCATGATGATCGTTGGGGCTATCGCGTCTGGACTGCGCCAGTATGGCGGGGCATCGTCCGATAATGGATAAGCTCAAGTCTTACATTCCCTTGAATTTTGAGTTGGCGGGAAATCCCGTCAATTGGATCATCGTCGTATTGATGATCGCAATCGCAGGCCTTGCGGCCTCGCTGATATTCCATCCCATTGACGTTTCAACCGGAGATTAAAACATGGCCCCGCAAGCGAACGCCCCGCAACAGTACAATCAGCAAATGAACGATCAGGCGCGGGCTTTCGTGCTGGCGAATTCGCGCGAGATGTTTCAGCAGGTCGCGGGCGCGGCGCTGGCGGGAACGGTGCCGGGTCAGGTCGTCAACGTACCGCTCCGGAACGTCGGACTGGTCAAGCGGCTTGTGCTGGAATTCACCGGGACGGTTGCACAGGGCGCGGCGGAAACGCAGTCCCTGACCAAATGGGGATTGGCGAATATCTGTTCGAACATAAACGTCACCGATCTTTCCAATTACCAGCGTATTAATACCGCTGGCTGGCATCTTACCGCGCTCGCCACCGTGCGGCGGCAGGGCGCTTATGGCGCGTCGTTCCTCAATGATAGCCCGGTGAATTTCGGCTCAAACTTCCTCGTGAATAACTGCCCGGCGCAGATCACCACGGCGAAAACGTTCCGGTTCTTCTATGAATTGCCGCTGGCATATTCCGACGGTGACTTGCGTGGCGCAATCTATTCCGCCGTTGTCAACGCCACGTGGAATTTGCAGTTCACCATCAATCCGCAGTTTTTCGTGGCGACCGGTGCCGATGCCACGCTAGGCGTTTTCCAGTCATCCACGGCGCAGCTTGGCACGCTGTCCGCCTTCTCTTATATCGTCTATCAGGTGTATCTGGATCAGTTGCCGTTCGTCGGCAACAACCCGGTACTTCCACTGTTTGATCTTGCGACCGGCTACCTGATTTCGAACACCAATCAAACCGCGCTTTCGGTCGGGCAGGATTTTCCAATTCAATATCCGAATTTCCGGCAGGTTCT
>JAGWKM010000050.1 GCA_028865305.1 Patescibacteria group bacterium
GGCCCGTACTTCGGCAATGCTGCGGATATCGACTGTTCCTTCCGGTATCAGGCCGTCCGCCATTGCCTCCCGGAGCCACGCGGCTGCAAAGGAATCGTTTTCATTGTAATAAATATTCACCGTTTTTCCCCGGAAATCGGCAAATAGTACAGGAACCTGTATTTCGATGTCCTGGGAACCCGTTCGACCGCCGTACCTTCCGGGACATGGCTCCGGCGGCTGTACCGTTTACCGGTAGCCGCATTGACATAATCACACCTGGGTGTTTTTCTCCCCTCATCGGTCCTGCCGTCGGGCCGCCAATTGGCGGCTCTGTATACGGTTCCCGTGTGCCCCGCGGATGGATCAGCATAAGAAACCAAAGCACGTACTATCTTATGGTTGCGCCGTATGTAGCGAATCGCTTGGGATATTACCCAGGTTTCCGCGTTCTGCGGCATACCGTTATCGACCCACAGCCGGGCAAGTTCCCATGTTTCTCCGCCATAGCGTTTCGACGTTTCGCGCGGGGGCAAAGCAAAAACGATACACCCGGCAGCTTCTTTCCGATACAACATTACCAGCATCAGTACGCAAACTCCGGGCCATTTGCCAAGATAGTGACGGCGGATCATCGGCTCTATCTGGCGGCGCTCTGCCAAAACGACTTTACACTGCTTTCGCCAAGCAGAGTCAAAAACGGGACAAGCCGGTTTCATGTTTGAAGCTAGAGTTCTTCCCCAACCCAGGGTTCTGAACCGGCCGGTAGGTTTTGGGGGTTGTTCGGATCGCCGATAACTTGCTGCCGCTTTACGCCGTGCGCCACCATGGCCGCGCCATTGGCAGCCATAGCCATTCCCTGGGTCACATGGTCGTGCGTAGACCACAAGACCCAGACATTGTTGATTGTCGTGGCCCACATTTGAAACCCGGTTAGGGACAACTTGACGGACTTGTCCTCTAGAAGATTGAGAAACCGGATAATCTTGAACCCGATCCCGCTTCCGGCAAAAGCCTGCCCATGCAGCCAAGACCACATATTACTTTCCTGTAATCCAGTGCCAGAGCCACAGACAGACGCACGCAGCCAAAGAAACCACGAAGGCTATCCCAAGCGCGAAAGCGAAAAGAACGGTCCCCAGCCCCATCTGCGGCCTCCTACGAACCTGTCTCCAGCATGCGGATTATCCGTTCCGCCCGTTCGGGCGTTTCCCGATACCAGCGAGACTGCCGAAGCCGCCGCCCGGCATCGGTCCAGTCTTGCCGAGCTGCCGATGCCAAGGTATTTTCGAAGTGGTCCAGCCGGTTCCCCATCTGAAATCGCATATTCAGAAAAGCTCTGCGTCTGGCGTCGGTATCGGCCGACTCGAACCACGGTTTGCCGCGGTTTCGGGCATAGGCGGCATTGATATCGTTCGACAGCATAAGATCGATTTCGTTTTCCCGGAAACGGCCCCCCAGCCGCGGATCGAGCAGCCGCCCTACCCCGCCGGTCAGGTAGCCCAGACTGTCGCGATAGAGAGACGCCGACCGGCCTTCATCGCGCGCCAGCTCTTCTTTCAGGAGGTCCCAGCTAATGCCCGCCATCTTGTGCCTCCGCCAGGCCGCGAACGTTCTTTTCCAGAGCGTTCAATTGGGCCGAGTTCTCCCGGGATGTAACGTAGTCGTCCGCGACGTCGGCGGCAAACGAACGCCATGTAACGGGCGCGCAGGCGTCATCAGATTGGCCGGGGGCAACTTGACCGGCACCAGTACCGGAACCTGTAGCGGCGCCATTGAGCACGCGGACAAGCCCATAAGTAATACAGCGAGAACGATCCTGGACATGGACTACGATCCTTTCGGAAGTATGGAACCTTTCGGTTTCCAGCTTGGCTTCTTCGCGAGCGGCCGAAATGGCCGCCGCTTCCGTAACCGCAGCCTGCTTCTGGCGAACCGCCGACACTCTTTGAACAGCGTGCAACGCGGCCGTGGCATTAACTTCTTTCAGCGCCGCCAGCCGAGACCCGTCAATCCTGTGAACGAGATAGCCTGTGCCGAAACCAGCCAACAGAGCGGCTACACCGGCAGCGACGGCGTAACCTTGCCAGCCGCCGAACAGGGATAGAAGCTTTCCAATCATGACCCGTTCGCCTGTTTTTCCGTAGAGGGATCGCTGAATGCTTCACAGTGAACCGCTACCGCTGTCGCGCTCTGGCGGGGAATGTTGTACCCCATCGTCAAAGCGGCAGTAACGCATTCGTCCGGTGTGGCGTATTCGCCCATGATATAGGCGGTACTGTTGTCCACCGTTCCGGCCTTACCGGCCGCGGTACTGCCAAACATAACAATGACCAAAACCCAGATCACAACGGTCCCTCGTATTCTTCGATCTCCAACCCGCACATTAACGCAATTTCCCGCTCTACACAAGCGCCTCTCGATTTCTGCCAGCCGGGCAGGAAAACGATTCTCGTGCATTTAGTCATCAATATCAGCAAGTCCCACAAAAGAACCTCCCGGTATGAAGGGGCCTTAAACCGTGCCGGAATTTCTTTCGGGTCGCCGTTCGGGGCGTACATCCAGAACATGCCGAAGGCTGCCGTATCGTGTTCGGCCGGATTCCAGACCTCGTACCCGCGCTGCCTCAGAAAAAAAGCCACCCTGAAAAACTCGGGGAAGTTAAAAAACGGTTTACCGGTCATCGGCCCGGCTAGATAGGCTACTCTAGGTCCGGTTTCGGAAGAAATCCCGGACGCCACTGCCGTTTTTTGGCGGAGCGGCACCGGCTTTTTCGATGATTTTCCGGATGCTGTTTGCGTCGATCCCGAAACGCTCCTGAAGTCCTTCGAGTTCGACACCCCAGAGATATGCTCTGACAAGCCGCCCTTTCGTTTTTTCGTCAAGCGAACTGTTTCCGCGGCCGGTTTTCCAGCTATTGCTTCGCGCATGGGTTTTCCTTACTGACATTCTCAAGTTCTTTCTGCAAATTGGCGAGAGCCCGCCAGGCTATTTTGGCGCTGTGACGCACCCCATCCCGGTCGAACGCTCCCGCATCCAGGAGATGCCGGGTTAACGCGTCCAATTCGTCGGAACTTTTGCTTCGATCCCACCCGAGCGGCTGACCGGGATTGTGCTGCTCGTTTCCGATACGAGAGACTTCGGCAACGGCCAATAGGGCGTCGGGAAAATACCGGAGAACCCCGCTGAAAACGGGGAAAAGCTTTCGGTCCAATGCCGGTGAACCTTTTACGGCCGCTTTTTCTTTTTGAGCCACCTGCCTTAGCTCTTCATCCGCGTGTTTTCTACACAACCAGTTGAAGCTACCCGGCTTGACAGACAATTCCTCCCCGCGGCACCGATAACACAGTTTTCTCATTTCGCAAACACCTCTACCCATTTGCCCGTCGGCTTCTGACCGCGGGCAGTAAAAACAGACGGGTCCTGCACGAATACCTCCTGGTGCGAATGGATACCGTACTTTCGATGGACGAACCACAGCGCTTGACTGGCGGGCGCCGGATTGGCGCGCAAGACGGTCCTGGCAAATTCGTCGTAGCCTTTCAGGCAATTATTGACGATCCGGCCATGGGCAGTGTGGTATTCGTGCCAGTGGCCCATCAAGATGGTATCAAAATCCCGGCCGACCTTCGACTCGGAATTGCGGACTTTGAACTCGCCGCGCACAATCGGACCCAGCGATCCGATAATCCCGTCACCGCCTTTGGTTCCTAGCCGGTCGCCGTGAGTCAGCAGAAACCGGTGACCCTGGACCGAAAAAAGCACGTCGGTCTCGTCGGCCACGGTAAAGCGAAAGCGCTTATCGTTTTTCAAACGGTCTTCCAAATCGGTATAGATCGACCATTCGTAACTCGTGTAAACGATCCCTTTGGCCCGGGGCTTGACGGTATTGCGCCCATGGTTTCCGACAACGCAAGGCACATAAACCGGTCCCAGTTCTTCGGCAATCGCGGTCAAAGCCGTCAGAAGCACAGACTTCAAATGGCGGACGGTTTCGAGCACGTATTCATCGTTCGTTTCGAGAAGTTCCTGATGGATGCCGCCCGTCATAAGGTCGCCGCCGAGGCATACAACCGCCCCCGGCTTTCCCTTGGGCATACGAAGCCGCACCAGATGCAGGCACCGTTCGACCAAGACCCGGACGCGTTCGTCGAATATTTTTTTGCCGAACACGTTCAAACCCCCGACTTCGCCCTTGCGAACCGTTTCCCCGGCGTGCCAATCAGACCACAGCATCATGGGAATACCGGGAATATCTTTAGTCGCGGCAATCGGCTTATCGAGCCAGCCGGGCGGTTCATACGGAATTTCCTTCAGCCGGAAAATCTCTTTACGTATCTCTTCGGCCGAATCGTTCTGCCGGTGAACTTGCCGCAACTCCGCTTTTAGTCGGCTGTTTTCCTCGCGTGCCTTTTCCAGTGGGTCGCGCACGGGAGAATCGGCCGTTAGTCCCCGATGCTTCGCAACTGCAATCTTGTGAGAGACAGCCGTCTGGGATATGCCGAGAGCAAATGCCGCTTTCTCATACGTCCCATG
This sequence comes from Patescibacteria group bacterium, assembly GCA_028865305.1. Lineage (GTDB taxonomy): Bacteria > Patescibacteriota > Minisyncoccia > UBA6257 > 2-01-FULL-56-20 > REEB161. Next base: position 4,516 of record JAGWKM010000050.1, read on the forward strand.
ATCCCGGTACGCCCGGCAAGCGGCCGCCAATTCGGCATCGGTAAAACTGGCCTTCATGGGGCCCTCTGCTTTGTTTTTCCGTAGAAATAAAGCATCCAGGGTAGGCCGCCCAAGTCCACACGGTGGACAAAACTGACTTGAATCGTGGCCGGATCGATCCCGTCTTTGGTCATTATTTGAACACCCGATTCTGTATCGGCTGGCGTAAAATACCCGGCAGGATGGAAAGTGTGAATTTCTCCTTCGCCTGCTTTTTGGATTTCATTTCTCAGGTCTTTTACCCGCTGTTCAGCCGTTTTTGTCATGTGACTCTCCGCTTTCCGGCCCAGGCGATCAAAGCCGCCTCGGCAACGCCATCATCTTTTTTCCGCGGCCAGAAATCAACCGCCTCCGGCAATAATTGCGAGGCCCGGCGGCGGGATTCTTCCGCATCCGACCCCCTAAGCCCGGCAACTTTTTTCCATGCTTGCGGCGTTATAAACGTATGGGGCCGCCCGCACGACATCACCAGGCCGTATAGGAAACCGGCGCCGTAACCGAACGAGAACATGCTTGTGACACCCTGGCCGGGACGGGCCGCTACCGATTCGACCACGATATGGCTGGCCGCCAGAAGCAACGGACGCCAGCGTTGCCACCACACTGCATAATCCGGTCTCACTTTGCCGCCGATCATTATAAGCGGAACCGTCGCATAACTGTGCGGCGGCCCCAGAAGAAAAACGGCGCCGTACTTCCCAGGATCGATACCCGCAATCATCCCTCGACTTCCTTCTGTTCTGCCATTGCTTCGGCAAAGGCAACCGCCAAACTTTCCAAGCAAGACCGCATTAAGTCTTTTATGGCCCGGTCAAACTCTACCTGGGAAACGGTCCCCTTCTTTATGTTCTTATTCAGTTCCCGGCGTTCTAGGATATAGTCCCACTCCGCTCTGTTGCGGCAGGTCATATAGTCAGAGAAAAAACGCCCAACCAAATGGTGTTCGGCAACCCGGTTCCAATCGTACCGGTCCCATGCCGCCATGGCTTCTAGCCGGTTCGGAACCCATCCATCAGGCCACTCTGCCCGAAGACGCACGCTCATTTCCGGTATCTCTCTCCCATCCAGCACTCCACCGCAACCGGAACCCCGATACTCCGGGCCCATGCCGGAGCCGCTTCCGTGCACCGCTTCAATACCTGCGGATCGGCTTTTTCTTGCGGCACCTCGCACACGATTTCGTCATGAACCGTCAGCACAGTCGGATATCCAGCTTCTTCCACTTCGAACATTCCGTTCACAAGAAGATCGCGCGCCAGGGCTTGGACCACATTCTCCGTCAAAAGACCGCCATAGGCAACGATTCTTTTCCATTGCCCGAGCTTCCATGCACTGTATTCGAATGCGGCCCGAATATCCGGCTCTTCCGGCGTACTCCATGGCATCGCCTTACGAACCGGCTTGGGGTCAAAATACCACAGTTTACGACCCGATGGCAGGCGCGCCGTCAGCCAGCCATTTTCCAAGCGATACTCGATCCCGTAGCTTTCGACCGGCCGGGCATCCCACACGCACCTCACCGCGGCATCTTCCAGCGCGTACCAAAGCTTGGGGACGGCCGTCGCAAACACGGTCCTATATTCTCGTATGGCTTCTTGGCACATTTCTTCCGACAAGGCGGCTCCATACCGGCTCTTGAATTTGCGCCATCCCATCTGGAAGCCGCAGCCCAGCACCACGTTTTTCCCAATTGTATACTCTGCCAAATCGGTCTTTGCGATGGGCCGCTTGAAAATCTTGCTCGCCATGTCCGTATAAACGGCCGATCCTTTTTCAATCACCTCCTGAGCCGTGTGCTGTTGGCCCGCGAGGGCCAGAACGATCACGCACTCTATTTTGCTGTAGTCCCCGGCAACGAAAACGTTTCCCGGATCGGCAATCAAAAGGTGCCGCAAGCCAGACGCAACCGCTTCGATTGGGTTCCCATACATCGCAGACACGAAATCCGCATCGCCGGTTTGCAAAACGGACACCAATTGATCCGGGTCTATCGCTTCACCCTCTGTCTTGAGTGTGGGCCGGGGAAAATTCTGCGGTTGCAATAGCCTCCCGGCCCACCGGCCTGTCGTGGCACCATGATACTGCAATAGACCTCGCGCGCGCCCGTCTCTTCCCACGCAAGCCTCCATGGCCGCCAGTTTCTTGACACTTGAAGATGCCAGTTGGCGGCGCATTTCGAGCGCCCAACGGCAATCTGGGGGTAATGGGAGAGATTCTTCCGGCTTTGTGTCCCCGGCATCCGAATCGTCCGTTTCGATTTTCAGAACCCGGTCTATGGTTTCTTTTTGCAAATTCGGAAGAACGACTCCCTTGGTAGCGAGCCACGGCAGTAAAGCAGGCGACCCCGGCTTTTCGATTCCGGTTAGCGCGGTAAACTCTTTCGCCAGCGGAATAGAAGCGTCGCGGCATATTTGTCGGCAAAGTGCGACCAAAGGAAGATCGAGCCGGACACCGCGCCGGTTAATGGCCTGATCTAGCAGCCACACTTTTCTCTCGGCCGCCCCCAAGCCCCGCAGGTGCCGGTGCAGTTCTTCCTCGACTAGTACATCCTGTTTGCAATAATTCACGATTCTTGCGAATTTCTGGGCCGCCTTTATAGTTTCTCCAGCCGCCATCAGGCGGCCGTAAGCCAGCGTCTCTTTCGTTCCTTCCGTATCTTTTTGGAAACCGAGACGCATGGCGGCCGCCGCGAGCTCCAGCTTAAGCGGCAATCCCTTCATGGCACATACCGCCATCGTATCGTGCCAGCGTTCTGACGGCAGCACCGGCCAACCCAAGCGCCGGTGCATGACGTTTTCCCAGATCGCCTGTTCGAACGCGGCGTTGTGGGCAACTAAAACACACGAAGGATCGTTTACGAAAGCGGCCAAAGGATGGTCCGGCTCGTACGCCAAAGGAATGAAACCGCAGGGAGGTCCCCCATCGGCCGAGTAGGCTAAACAGATGATCTCCGTACTTGGGTCTTCCGAATAGCGCCAGGCGCCAGCTTTTTTCAGGTCGCAGCGGGACCAAGTTTCGAAATCTAGCACGACGGTTGTCATCCGTACTTTTGAAGATTACGAACGGCCGCTTGTAGCCGCTCTGTTTCGTCATACCGCGCCCACAGTTCGGCACAGACTTTTCGAAACGCCGCTTCTATTTCATCCCGCGGCAGGTCGGCAATGGGAACGCCTTTCCACGAAACGACCGCCGGAGCTTTTTCCACTGTCATGAGAAGCCCCTAATCGAATCGGCAAAACAAGAGCCGAAAAGCATGGATAATATAGTACCAAGCTAGAACGATTCGTCCTGAGCGGTGATTGTAATAGATACAAAAGCTAAAATCAGGACCGACGAAGCTGCCCGTTCCATACTTGTAGTTTATGTGTTTGACCTCTTTAGATAGCCTTTTTGCCGCTTCCGATAAATCGAACGTCATCCCATTTTCGACCCGGAACGATACCATACATTGCCCGGGAAGAATCGGCCCGCCAAAATAATGCATTTTATCCTCCTGATCTTGAAAGACGCCTCCCGCTCCGCCAGGGAGCGAGCGGAGCGGGAGGGCTCAGGTTCTGGGGAGCGCACGAGCCCCAGGAACCGAGACAAATCAGAACGGGGCGTCGCCCGAATTGGCATAAGGGTCTTCTGCGGTAACCGCTCCCGCATAACCTTTGAAAATTTCCGATGAGGAAGCACCGCCGATCCTCGGGCCGTCCGCCACCCATAGCACCTGGTTAAGATAGGCTTTCACGCCGGAATACTCTCCGACGCCGCCTTCCGAACCGCTCTTGTATGGGCTGACATAAACAGCCAAAAGAACGTAACAGCCGTTATAGAACAGTTTTCGGCCTTCCGCTTCTCTCTGGGCGCCCAAGAGTTCCCGAATATTCTTTCCATCGAGCACGGAAAGAACAGGCGGATTTTCCTCGTTCGACGAAGCCTTAAACACGGTATGGCCGCGGAAAAACGATCCATCTTTACTCTTGGCTGCCGAGCGGTCCGCCATGGAATCGCCCGATTCGACCGGAAACTTGAGAGTTTTGAGATCGCGGCCGGGAAAAGCTTCTTTCGCAACCGCCAGAAGAGCGGATTTAATGCCTTTTTCGTCGGCACTTCCCGGTGTCAACAGGACCGTCGCCGCAAATTTCGGCTCGCCTTTGTTGTTGATCTTTTGCGGGGTAACGGCGGTCAGAAAAGGCGCACGGACGCGTTCCTGAAACACGTAAAATTGACCTTTGCCGGACATAGTTATCTCCTTTGAAACGGTTGAACGGTCAAACCGAAGTCAACTCCCGTGAGCCGTCTTTGTCAAGACCGCATGCTGGAAGATCGTTTGCGGCGCCGGAGCTTCGGCGGCTTGCCTCCGATCCGTGTCAAGCGCGACT
>JAGWKM010000204.1 GCA_028865305.1 Patescibacteria group bacterium
GACCTACAGGATCGCTACGTAACGGGCATAACGAAAAATCTTAATGCCACCATCAAGGCGCAAGATGAATCGAACAAAGCCGATTACGGCGCGGTGCAGGCATACGTCTACAAAAATAACATAACCACAGCGGCGCAGCTTCAAGGCAGTCCCGTTAACGATCAATGGACGCGCCTACAGGAAAACATGCCGGAGAAGGCGCACGACCTTGAACAAAAAATAATGAAGGAGAATACGAAAAAGACCGCCGGTATCGGCGCAGGCTTTTACGGTCTCTTCCAGAAAGTTGTGAACGGTCAGATTACTAAGCCGAGTGACATTAGTTCGTTCGTCGGCGAGCCTATGGGCGTGACAACGGATGGCTCAAAGATTTTGACCGACGTGATAAACGCCGCTCAGACGCCGCAAGGTCACGCAGACCTATCGGCGCTCGGCAATATTCTGAATTGGGCACACGGCGAAATCTCGAAAACCGACCCTGCGACAGGAACCATAGACGCTAAAGGCGACGCGAATTTTCAGAAATATCTCGCGCTTGCGGTGCCGACTTATTTTTCAGACCTGAAAAAAGGCATCACGCGGCAACAGATATTCGACGTGAAAAGCCAACATTCAATTACGTCGCTTGTCGCACAATTCAAGCCGACGAAAGACGAAGCTACCGCCGACTATTTCAAGATTGAACCCGGCGCAGGCTTTACCGCAGGTGGACAGCAATACGAGGCCGGATCGCCAACGTCCGTAGGCGAAACCGCAGGCGCGGCGTTAGGCGCTCAACCAGCCGTTTCACCCCTTGACGTGCATGATCCCAACGCGGTCGCGCAGGCGTTCCTACACGGCAAGATTAACCGCGAGCAGCTTCAAGGATTGATTACGTCGCATCCTGAATGGTTGGCGAATACGACGGGCGCACCGCCTGCGCCGTCTGCGCCTTTGGTTACGCAATAGCATGGCCGACCCTCAAGCTGCATCACCGGACGTTGACGCCTTTATTGGCCGCTACGGTGCTACGCCGCAGCCGCAGACTAACGCGACAGAGGCTCAATCACCAGTCGATGCGTTCATGTCGCGCTACGCGCACAATGCGCTAATCAGCGACAAACCAAATCCGGCCGATGTTTCCTCTATGACGCCAGCAGATGTTGGTGAATCCATAGCCCACAATCCGGTGACTGCCCTATCAGCAGCTTTCGGCGTTGGAGCCGTGGAAGGCTTCGGAAATCAGCCCCTGGGCGGTTGGGATAAGGAATTAACAACGGCACTGACCGACGCCGGAATTTACGATGACGTAAAGAAAGGACAATCAACGCTTCTCGGTGGTTTCTATAACGCTGTTGTACGGCCACCACTTTCGGCGATCACGAATCTAGCGGAAACAGCCTTTCGTGGCCTCGGTGCCCTTACTGAAGGCGTTGGTGGTGCAGGGGCATATGCCGTTGGAAAATATACGAGACCAATTCTCGGCGAAGAAAGTAGCCGCAGTTTAGCAAGAGATGTGTACGCAATCGCTGAGACTGGTGCCGGCTTGCTTGGGTCGCCATTTCATTTTGGAGTACCAGCAGGAGAAGGAGCGCAAGCTCGCGCTCCAACTGTACCGGGTGATATTGCGGCGGCTCGCGATCTTGGCGTCATCGGCGGTACGGATGCAGAATATTTCGGCAATCAATCGCCAGAATTTCGCGCGGAAACGGATAAGGTTCTCGCGCAATCGCCGCCGACTGGCGCGATAACGCAAGCTGCACCAATTCAGGATGTTCACGCGGTCGCGCGCCAAATCGCACCGGACCTTTTCAATGAATACGACGCGCTTCAACAACAGCACGCGACG
>JAGWKM010000205.1 GCA_028865305.1 Patescibacteria group bacterium
AAGGCCCTTTCACGATACCTTGCTTGAAGCAGTGCACCCTGCCCCCGTAATAGAATTTGCGAAATACGCTGTCATAAGGCTCCGTTGCACGGATGAACGGATGGCGCTTTTTGATTTCACTAATGGCGGTCGAGCCGATTGTCAGCTTATCGCCGAAACGCTCAACAAAGGCCGAAACGAGGTCAAGCAGGCTGACGCAATCGGTGTGGAGATAACGCAGGATTTCTTCTTTATAAATTTCGCGCCGGTCGCGCTCCATTTTGGTATAATCTATTTCGTCTTTTTCATAGGCCCTCAACGGTACCGGCAAAATCGCGTAACTGTCGCGGAATGTATGAATGCCCATTTTTGCGGATACAATTCTTGAATTTATGACTTTGATGGGATTTTCAAGCCATCTATGTAAAAAGTGAAAATCGAACTTTCCACCGTTATGTGCATAAATGAAGAATGGTTCGCTGAGAGTTTCAAGGAATTTTGCAAGCTGTTCATGACAATCATCTCCCCAAAAGACCTCGCAGAATTCATCGCTCAGGAATTCGCAAGCAAACGGGCGCGGCGTGCGTTGATAGAGAAAAGGATCGGTTTCGAAATCAATGACTGAGATTTTCATTTATCCCTCACAAAACCGCTCTCAACCGCCTCGCTTCTTCTTCCGCCTGCGATTTGGTCCGCCATTCGCTATCGAGAAAATCGTGGATGAAAACGCCCCAATTCTCTCCAATTCGCTTTACCCGGATTTTCGGCTTTTGTCTACGGAGCGGTTTCGACCGTCCGGTGCGATTATGGGCCTTATAGGGATTGCTGACTGGCAAGGGATGATCGGTCAGCCATTGCTTGCGTGTGGTCTTCTGAACTGTAATTGAGCGAAAAAACTGATGTTTGAACCATACCGGCAAATGGTCGTAGCGCTTCGCAATATCGCGGGCCAACAGATCGGCGTCACTATATATATTATGAGAATAGCCGTCATTGCCGTTGACATAGGTTTTGAAGGCAATTCGGTCGTTCGGACCAATTGGTCCCAATTCCTCGGCCTCGCGTTTGATCCGTTCCAACTCAGCGGCCAGCTCGCCCATCGGCCGCAGCGGAATGATTTCGGTGATCTCTTTTTCCCCGGTTTCGCCCCGGCGGCGCTTTTCGATAATCAGCTTGTATTCGCCGGTTTTGCGATCCCGTTTGGCGCGGCCTTTGACGTAATCCCGCGTGCGCTCGACAAAAACCCCGCGCGGCGCCGTCGCCAATTGATTTTCGGCCGCCATTTTCAGGGCCGCCTGGCGTCTTTCCGGCTTTTTGGCCAGGATGGGAATAAAGGCGAAATCGGCCGTCAGGAATTGCTCGAATTTCTTGAAACGGCGCCGGACCTCGCGCTGGCGGGATTTCGTGAGGTTTTTGCTGGTCGGTTTATAGGCCCCGATTTTTTGTAGAGCTTTCAGATGCCGTTTTAATTCCCGCTCATATTCCCGTTTTAATCGAGCGCGTTCTTTTTGATTTTCTTTCAGGCGCCGGGAAATGGCTTTACTTTGCGATTTTGAACCGCTAGATTTTGACCGTTTCGGCATGGGCGGTCCCGTCCTTGGGGTTGCGGGCCAGGTGTAATGGGACACCGTGTATAAATCGCAACCCCTGCCGGGCACAATGTGGCGGAAATGTCACTAAGGATTGAGGGACTATGTCGGTCGCCGTTTCATCGCTGAACTGGAATATCTCGGACCCGACGAATGCGATTGCGACGGTTTCCTGCGACTTCGGCGCCTCGCTCGAATATGTGATCGATCTTTCCGGCGCCGTGCAGCGCTCGCCGGCCAATGTCGTTCCGAAATTCCTG
>JAGWKM010000206.1 GCA_028865305.1 Patescibacteria group bacterium
CGCTTGCCCATGAAGGGGGAGAAGTCCTAATCCAACAGCTTTCTATTCGAATGAATTTGCCCTCAATAACCGTGATGCAATTCATCGCCGAATATGAAGATTTGAGGCCGGCGGACGGTAGCCAGCATATTGGCCGGAATGAGAAGATGGATCAGTTCATCCTACGTTTTGTGCGGCCGCTCGTATCATTGCAATATCTGGTTACGGATTGCTTGCTATGGGCAAATGGATTCGGTCATCTAATCGGTTGCGAAAAACAGACTGACATCGTACGGCGACACGGTGGTTCAAAGGCAGCAAAGGCCAACGTTAACAAATACATCAAACGTTTCCAGCGGTCACTTGGCGTGGGGCAGACAGTGGGGCAGCGAAGCCTTGATGGCTGCCAAGCGATGCGGGAGGCTCGGCTGCGGCAATTGGAGAGAAATAAGGAATGAGAATTTATGCCAAAAAAAACATCAAAAAAGAAATCCTCCAAACCATCAGTCCCGGCAAACTATGAGGAAATCGCCGCCAAAGGTCTGACGGCTGCCAACAAGGAACACTTCCGGCGCATCCGCGAGAAATCCGAAAAGCTTTCCCTCCTGTCCCAGGACATCGGACGCAGCATGGTCACTGCGGCCAACTTGACCCGGGAACTTGGCTTGGAACTGCAAATGGTCTTGGACAAAAAACAGATCAAAACCGAGAACCTATCTTTTTTTCTACGGCAGCACGAAGCCGAATTGCCAGCGTGGCTGGACCAAGCGGCCACCCGCAAGTTCCTGTCGGCTGCCGAACAGTTCCCAGAGCCGGTCAAAGACTTGGCATCGGCCAGGAACGTGCTGGAACAAATGACATTTTACGCTGTCGGCTTGCTTGAGGAACCGCACCGGGAAACCATGCAAACGGCCGTACGCACTGCGCCATTAGAAAAGTTGGTCAATATGTGGACGAAGTATGACGAGAGCATTGCCAGGTTCCGAGAACAAAAGCCGGAGGAAACATGGGATTATAAGACAGTCGAGACATTAGTCGAGGCGACCCGTGAATCAGCCGCATTGCATGACCGTTTGTTGAAACGGTTGGAGGAAATGAAAACATCTTCGACTGAATGAAATGCCCGGTAAAACAAAAAAGAATGCTCTGGCTTCCCTTTTTCCGCCGCATACGCCCAAGGCGGAGCAGGCGCATATAAATCGTCAACTCAATCGTCTGACATTTTCGGAACGAACGAACGCAAAGGCCATACTGGCCAAGTATTATAAAGGCAAGACGACCGGTGCCCAGGAAACGAAGTTGAGGTCACTGGGGCTATTGCCGGGCGGCCAAGCGATTGATACGGGACGGGAATTGGCCAAGAACTGGGTGGATTTGGCGACGCGATTAACCAAACGATTTACCGGTCGTATCATCTGCGATATATCGCCCCAGCAGATCAACAAATGGAAACGCGGCGACTTGGTTGAGCAAGGTGTTCCAATGCCGCCGAGGGTGAACGGTCATGGAATAGACGTCGGCGAATGGGCGTTTTGGTTTGAGAAAAACATCATGTCATTACCGGGATGGACTGCAAACGGCAATCCAGCCGAAACTACGTTGGCCGCCCGGGCTAGAGACGCACGAAATCAGCAAGACATCGACAATGCCGCCATTACACGGATGAACCGGTTGGTCGAGGAAGGCAAATACCGGCCGATGGAGGAGTTCATAAAATTTTGTGACCGTCTAAAAATCGTGTTTGAGACTTCCATATTGCATGCCGTGGAACATCAGACATCAGATCGAATGAAAATATTGTTGGGAAAACTTTCTTTGGACCCGGAGCGACAGCGGATAGCCGAGGCC
>JAGWKM010000207.1 GCA_028865305.1 Patescibacteria group bacterium
GAACTGGACGGACGGCTCGGCCTCGATCGAGGAAATGGCCCGCGCCGCCATGGGTCTCGGCCGGAAGTACATCGCCATAACGGATCACACGAAGCGCCTGGCCATGACGCACGGCCTCGACGAAAAGCGGATCGCGATGCAGTGGCGGGAAATCGACGCCGTGAACAAAAAACTGAAAGGCCAAATCAAGGTTTTGAAGGGGACGGAGTGCGACATTTTGGAGGACGGCACGCTTGATTTGCCGGATTCGATTCTCTCGAAGCTTGATGTGGTGGGCGTGTCGGTGCATTCGCTTTTCAATCTGTCCGAGGCCGACCAGACGGCGCGCATCGTCCGGGCTATCGAAAATCCGCACGTGGACATTTTGTTCCACCCGACGGGACGTATCATCGGCAAACGCGAGGCCTACGCGGTGGACATTGAAGCCGTCATCAAAGCGGCGAAGCGCACGGGAACGGTTTTGGAAACAGATGCCTTGCCCGAACGGCTCGATTTGAATGATGAATACGTGAAGCGCGCGGTAGAGGCGGGCGTGAAGCTTTCGATCGACTCGGACGCGCACGCGCCGGGACACCTCGCGCTCCTCGAATACGGCGTGGGCCAGGCGCGCCGCGGCTGGGCGGAGAAGAAGGATATAATCAATGCATGGCCGCTGGAGAAGATGAGGGGGTTTTTGAAGGAGGAATAGATGAATAAAGGCCGATTTTGGCCTTATTTCCTTTGGTTTTCTGCGATCCCTAATTTTTGGGGCAGTAAACCCTTGCAATTATACCAGAAGTATGCTACACTCTACCAAGGTGGGAATTTAGAAAGATGACTCATAGAAGGCATAACCGATCCCCTCAATTATCGTTATATATGGTGTATCTGCGGCGGTAAAAGATACATGACCACAAACTCACACCCATGGCATTTGAGGAATTCACAAAAGTTAAGGGAAAATTTAGCCCCCGCGTGACCATCAATAGTCGCGGTGGGTTTGGGTTGAGTTCCGGAATGCACCACAGGTATGGCCTCGACAAATATGCCGCCGTAAAACTGTTTTACGATAAAGAGTCGAACAGAATCGGCATAAAGCCAGTGGAACGGGAAAGTGACACATCATTTAAACTTAAAAAGAGAGATGGTGAAGGAGGGGCATATTTTTCCGCCTGGTCCTTTATCGAAGCTTATGCCATTGATCTCGGAAAATATGCGGGAAGATACGTACCGCAGGAGATCGAGGATCAACAACACGGGAAGCTATTCGTCATCGACTTGAAAGCTAATGAGCATTGAGCTCTGAAGAAAAACCACCCGCATGTGGGTGGTTTTTCTTGAGTGCTCGATGAGCGACTCAGGAGGCCTATTTCCTAAACACCACAAAATTTCAAGGTAGCGTTTGGAAAATCAGGTCGAAGGCCTTAGCTGATAAGTCCTTCGTGGCTAGCATAGCACACATCGAGCACTCCGTTAAGCTCAGTTCATTAACATGAAACGGTTCATCACGCGCGTCGAGTTGCATGGAGCAGGTGAGCAGGATTATGTCAATCTTCATGAGGCCATGGAGCGTATGGGTTTCGCTCGAAAAATTTGGGCCGACACGAGGATTTGGTATTACCTTCCAACTGCGGAATACGTCTATACTGGCAATATAACCAATCAGGAAGTGTTCAATATGGCCCAAAGGGCAGCGAATAGTACGGGGCGTAACTCCTGGATCTTGGTGGCGGAGTCAGTGAACATCACCTTTCAGTTGGCGCAGGTGAGGTAGCGCATTCAACGGAGCCGGCGATGCCTTTGGGCGTCGCCGGCTTTGGGTTTTTATGATTGTGCAATTCGTG
>JAGWKM010000007.1 GCA_028865305.1 Patescibacteria group bacterium
ATGGTGTCAACTCCCGAATGGCCTTTACTTACAAAGCGGAGTGTATACGAACGTCTATCAAAATACATCATCGCAGACGGTTTATTATCCAATCGCGTTCCCGCACGGAACGCTATCGGTTACGATGACCCCGATTGGAACCTACGCCAATGGGACTACCATAACATTTCCGTATTTGGACGCAGCCAATCCGGCTTCGGCCCGAGGATTTACCTATGTTTGTGGACAAAATTCCGGCGGCACAGTCGTCAGTATGACAATGCAGTGGATGGCAATAGGATACTAGGAGACATCTCGATGAAAAAACTGGCGTTGTTTCTGGCGTTGATGGGACTGGCGGCGACGCTTTAATGAGCGAAGGACTCAACGGAGAAGACCGGCGCCTCATCGTCGAAACCCATAGCACGGTCGCGGGAATGAAGACGGCGCTCGAAGCCGCGGTGCTGGGACTTAACCGCCACGATGAACGGCTGCGCGATTTGGAAGTGGGTCACGGCGTTTTGAACGGCAAAGTGGAGCGCGCGGAACTCGATTTGGACAAACTCGGCGCTAAGGTGCGCGAAGGATTCTCCCAGCTTTGGGCCAAAATTCGCAGCGATGAAGGGAAGCCTTTTTTCGCGGAGCAGCCGAACAACTGGTGGACGATGCCGATTCAGACTTGGCACGCGGCGGCCGCCATCGGCGGCGTGGGCTTGACAATCGCGGCGATCATCTTGCATCATCTTCCTTGATGCTACCCGATCAAAAGCTCTCCGAGCACTTCTCCCTTTACGAATTGACCGCTACATCCAATGCGGCCCTCCAAGCGGCGAACCGGGATTTGACGCCCGAACAACTCGGCAAGCTCTGCGCTCTAGCCGCGCTCTGCGAAGAACTGCGGGCCATCTGCGGCAATACGCCGATGCGCGTGCACAGCGGCTACCGTTCGCCGGCGCTAAACGGCAACACGGCGGGATCTTCGTCCACTTCCCAGCACCCGCGTTGCGAGGCCGTCGATTTCGACATCCCGGGCCAAACGCTTCAAGAGTCCTTTGACCTTATCCGCGCCGCGGCGCGCGCCGGCAAAATCAAGTTCGGCCAGCTTATCATCGAACGCGCCGAACGGTCCTACGGCATCGCGGAATGGGTCCACTGCTCCGTTATCGGCACCCTTGACCCGCTGAAGGTCGGCATGGTCATGGAAATGCAGATGGTAGACGGCAAACCGCATTACATTTTGGTGGAGAAATTCAACTTCGCAACACCACAAAAGGGAGAAAACGAATGAAAAAGTTAGCGTTGTGCCTGGCGTTGATGGGTCTGGCCGTGGCCGCAAAAGCCGCTCCGTATGTCCAAGGATTTTGGACGAAGGGCGCGCCGCTCTACATGACCCAGCTTACGAACGTCAGCGCGTCGAAATTCGGCTACATCAATACGACGACGGCATGGGCACCGTTCTACCATCCACTGAGCGCCGGGAGCTTGACACGCTATTTGCCGGCTTCGCTGCAAGCAATCATTCCGCCCGAGTCGTGGGCGTGCACCATCGGTGCCGGCTATCTGGCGGCCAATGGGGGCGCGCAGTTCAGCCTTGGGTGCGGCCTCAACTTAGCGGCATCCGTTCAGGCGCTTGCATCCAGGCTACTTTTGAAGTCCAGCAATCAGACCGTCGATGCGCTCGGGAATTTTATCGCCCCGAACCCTGATGGTTCCGGTCTTTATTTCCAACGCTCGGAAGTTTCCAGCGGCCCGCGGGTTTTTGTTTTCGTGCCTGCTTGGAGCACCGGAGTGGCGTTTCATTTTTAGCCCTTGACAAAGCGCCGTCCATCCGTTATATTTTGTCCATGAGCTACCCAATCGTCATTAAGCATCCGGGCGCGCTGCACCGCGAGTTGCACATCAAGCCGGGCCATCATATCCCCGCAAAGGCGATTGAGAAGGCCCTCCATTCCTCGAACCCGACTCTGCGCAAGCGCGCGCAGTTCGCGGAAAACGCGCGGCATTGGCACCACAAATAACTCATGGAACAACATCTGCTCAACTACGCGCTTTCCTTCGCGGCGGGTTTCGCCGCGGGCCATGTCAAGCTCATGGCGCACATGGCGTTCAGTTTCTTGATGAAGATTCCGGGGGCTCCGGCGTTCGTTCGCGCCCATGCCGGGGAAATCAATCAAGACGTGGCTGACGCTTCGGCGCAAATTCAGAGCGATGTGAAGGCCGAAGCAGCCGCCCCCGAGCCTCCTAAACCCTCTTGACAGAACCCAGCGCGAAAGCTAGAATTAAGCGCGAAGATGGACGGCGTGCAAACGCACAGACGAATGGAGGAATGAGGACGCTATGAAAAATTTGATCAAGAAGGCTTGGAAACTGGCCGCGGCTCTGTCGGTGTTCGCGTTCCTCTTCACCGTTTGGACGCGAATACCCGCGATGGCTTCGCCGGTCGAAGCGGTGCTCGCGCACTATTTCTCCGCTCACAACGCGCATCTGGACGGCGTGCAGGTCAACGGTCCGTGGATCGGATCCAATGGTACGATGCTCACGTCGAGTCCCGTGCTGGCTCCGATTGCGTCCACGAGCCTGTCCGTTACTGCTTCTTACGAAGTGGTGGATGCGACCGCTACGGCCATCATGACTTCGCTTCCGACCATCGCGACGACCTACACCGACGTGGCAAGCGGCCGTTTGCGGAATTTCACGGACGGCGCACTTTTGATTTTGTCCTCGACAAACACGGTCGCGGTCACTTTGCAGGACAACAGCCTTTTGGCGGGCTCCGACCTCTACCTATCTTCGCAGACCGTTGTGCTGCAAGGTCCCGGCGCGGCCGCAACCAATCTTTCAGGCGCGGCGCCGATTAAGCCGTTGCTCCAATTCCGGTTCGACTCGCTCCTGCCAGGCTGGGTCGAAGTACATTAAGCACCACCAAGCGTAAGCGGAGGATTTGATGCCCAAACGACTGATCTTCACCATCCTAGCGCTCGTCGCGCTTACCTGCGCTCATGTCCGCGCCAACCCGCTCCAATTCGCGCCGGTTCCTCAAACCTATGAGGCCGTGGCTTCTTTCACGCCTCCAGGCAATGGCGCGAACGCGGTGGGCTTCGTCAACGGCTCATCCTCTTTTGACGTTCGCGTTCTCCAAGTCTCCGTCTCCGTTTCCTCCGCTAACGCAAGCGGCGGCCTTATGGCTTTTGACGTGTTTACTTCTACTACTATCAGCGTAGGCGGCACCGCGCAGACCGCCACCATTCCGCTACGGGCGCCCTTCTTCGCGAACCCCGATTCGAATATCAGTGTGAGCACCGGGCCGCTAAATGTCGCCAATGAAGCCTCCTACCCGGTCTTCCGGCCGCTGTTGGTCAACGACGGCAACTCGGCGACCTCGAATTTTTTTGACTCCGTAGGCCCCACTGCGCCGGCAAATGGCGGGGAGTTGAAACTGCCGGCCGGGGCCAATCGTGGACTCCTTATCGAGCAGGAACCGGCAATCGGGACCACGAGCTATACCGCGGGCACGCTATGGGTTCGAATCCTCTATACCGTGACGGCCGGCGCCAACGGCTCACCGAATTAGAAATCGACGCCGCGCGGCAGCGCGCCATCTGGCGCACCGCATTTAAGGCAACAGAACCCCCAATTTTTCCAGTCCGTAATGGGCGATTAAAAGCGCGTCGGCCGTGGCATGCGTTATGGAGCATCCTTCTGGCAGCATTCCGCTGAACAACTCCTGCGCCTTGCGCTTCGTGACGTTCTTATTGCCCCCGGAAAGGCACCCAAGCGAGGATTGCCACACCGCAGGGTAGACGTGGCAGATGCGGGCTCCTAGGGCCAATAGTGCCCATTCTATGCCCCCTGCGATGCGCCCGAAAGTAAACGCCCCTTGGCGCCCGTCGCCGGGCATTACGCCTACCTTTTCGATGAGGGCGATGCTGTTTTGACCGGCCATTTTGTGCGCGCGTTCGAGCAAGTGCACACCTTCTTCAGCAGTCATGTGGGGGCGAAAAGGCTCAAGAAAGACCGGAAGTCCCGATTCCGCGAGAACTGCCACGGCGCCATGAACGCCGGGATCCACCGCAAGAACAGAGGTCATTGGACGAGTTTAGATCCCGGCGTTTCAAGAGGAATGACAGGTGAAACGGAATTGGGCTCTTTCTTGGCGTCAGGTTCGCTCAAGGTCATCGCAACGCCGTGGGGTCGCGGGCACTTGGCCTTCATGAACTTGAGAGACGTGCAGAAAAAACGCATTTTCGTTCCGCACACGGGACAGTCGAGCATTCCTTTTTCCATCTTCTCCGTGACCTCTTCCCAATGTCCCACCAAGCGGTCGTCTTCAGCGATGCCGATTTGGTCGCGTTGGCAGATGAGTACGACCTTCTTGCGCTGATTAGACCACATACGCTCGAAGTGCCGGTGGCACAAAGGGCAACGTGTGGCCGACATTCCCTCGAAGCGCAAGTGCTTTGGCTTCTCGATTTCTTGCCCGGTCGTGTCCTTCTTCGCCAAGGAATACTCGGGCGTTCCTTCAGGGATGCCGATTTCGCTGGGGAGTTTAGGCGCGGCTTTAGCCGCTTCCAAATCCGCCGCCGTCACTAGATCGGTTTTTTGTTTGGGCTTGTAGGTCTTGAGTGCTTTCTCGCGTCTTTTCATGGCTTAATGAGGTTGCCCAGGTAGCGGCTTGGCGAGCGCTTCGGCCAGCTTTTTGTCACCGCCCAAGACAGCGCGGAAATGAATCGGGCACAACGAATTGCCTTTGTAGATTATACCTGCAGGCTGCCTGCGCCAGAGTTTGTTGCGCTCCTGCTCCAACTGGCAGCCCACGCACTCAAGGTCTTGGATTTTTCCCTGCGTTAGATTGTCCATTATTTTCGATACCTCACTCCTTCCCAGCCTTCGGCCGCCAGCGGCAGTCCCACGGCCCAATCGGGCAACTGGCACATCAATTCTATCATACGCGCCACTTGCGCTCCTACCGGGGCATTTTTCCCCGGGGAGTTTATTTCGGCCACAATCTCATCATGCACGGTGAGCACGACGGGGAAACCATTAGCCTCAAGGCGCAGCATCCCGAGGGCCAACAAGTCGCGCGCGATGGCCTGCGTCACATTCTCGACCAACGCGCCACCGTAGGTCTTGAGCAGAACCCATTGATGGGTTTTGGGATCTTCGCCCCAATAACAGAGCGTTTCTTTCCCGTCCTCGTTGTGCGGGGACGGCATCACGCGGATTTCGGGCTTGTAATACCACAGGAAGCGGCCGCTAGGCAAACGGCAGATGAGAAACCGCCGGTCTTTGCTCATGCCCCATTTGATGCCTAAAGCGCCTATCGCCGCGACGACGGTTGGATTCTTAACGGCTTGGATGGCCGCGCGCTCCATTTCGTACCAATATGCTTTGACATCGGGGTATTTCTTCCGATACGCCTCAATGCCCCGCACGGATAATTCTTCACCTGGATCCCACCCAGCCTGCGCAATCACGGTCGAACGGAACTTCTTTGCGCCCATTCCGTAGCCGGCGCCAAGCACCAAGCGCTTCCCGATGTCGTACTCCTTGGGGTCCTTGTGCTTGTCTACTTTTTTGTTGTAAAGATATTCGGCCATCGCAAGATAGGGGGATTCGCCCCGGCGATATGCCGCCAAAGGCTCTCGGGCGTTTGCTTCCCAAAAGAGCACCCGAGCTTCGATGGCGTTGTAGTCGGCGCAGCACAGGATCTTGCCTGGGCCCGCGACAATCGTGCCGCGCAGAATCGAAGACAAGTTCTCCATCCCGTTTGCGCCGTTAGCCGCTTCAAAAGTGTGGAGGCTGTTTTTGGTCAGCGCAATCTGCTCGATGATTTTGTTTTGGGTTTTTTCGTCTACCCCTTTAGGATAGTTCTGCGGCTGAATGAGGCGCCCACCCCAGCGTCCGGTATGCGCCGCGTGGTACTGAAGGACACCGCGCACGCGGCCATCCTCAGCCGCGGTGGCAACCGTTTTCTCGAATTTGGCCGTGCTCGACTTGCCCACTTGACGCCGAATGGACACCACTTCCTTCACGCGGACGGGCACATCTTCTCGTTTGAGTAAATCCGTCACCGCAACCTTATCCAACGAATCGACGAGCACGCCGTTAGCGGCCAGCCAATCCTTCATGCGCTGCACCCGCGTAGCGCTTTCAACCGTCCCATCCGTCAGCTTCTTGAGCCGGTCGTTAAGGTTGTTGGTAAGATAGGAAGCGAGATCAGCGGCGCGCTGGGCCAATTCCACATCGACGGACACGCCGCGGGTATTAATGATCAGGTCCAATTCAAAAATGGCGCGTTCAAATTCAGGAAGTTCGGGCAATAATGAATCCGCTTCCATTTCCGAACGCACATCGTTTTGATTGTAAAGGTAAAGACGTTGATATTTGACAGGGTCCTCGTCGTAAACCGGGTCGCCCAGCGCGTCAATCATGATGGGCTTGCAAAGTTGCTGCATGACGCGGCGTCCTTCCAAGTCCTTCGGAGTTTTAAGTTGAAGGGCGTTAGCCAGATTTTCGAGCTTGAGCGGCAAGCCGCACATCGCCGCGCGCGCCATCGTGCAGTTCCAGTATTTAGGGTCTTTCAAAGAAGGCCAGCCATAGCGGCGGTGAAGGATGCACTCGTAAATGGCGTATTCGAAACCTGCATTGTGGGCGACGATTTGATCCGCGTGGCCTAACAAATTTCCAGGAACTTTCCAATCTCGCGCAACTTGAATCGCATTTTGGTGATGCCCCCACCCCATGCACATGATCTCCGTTTGCGGGTGCATGGCGTATTTCCATGCTCCCACTTCCGTGAGGTCAAGCGGAGAGCGTGTCTCAAAGTCTAGGTGCAGCTTGTTCACGAGGGTGTTTTTTGCCCTGCGAGCCGGTCGCACATCGCCTTCAAACCCGGTTCTTTCTCGGGATTCTCGACCACCAAGAAAAGCATCTTCTCTTTGAGTTCGATGGAGGCGATACGCCAAGCTACTCCTTTTATGACGAGCTTTTCGCCCACCACCCAAACAGGCCAGCCACCGCGGGCTGCCGTATGCTCGCCCAATTTCGTCAATTCGTCCGTCTGCGGTTTGAACGTGATTACCTTGGTTTCCATGTCACCCCCTAAAATTTGTGCCCCGTTTTCTGCCTTTCGCACCCTCCGCCGGCGAGTCGCCTCCCCGGCGGAGGGTGGTTCCGTTTTCTGCCAGCCACGGGACCACGGCTGAATGAAGGGCGCTCTTAGACCCTCGCAGATTTTCGTGTCCGACTAGACGCCAATTTCCGACCCCGCAGCTTGCGCGGGCTGCGCCGCTGCGGACGCGCCTTCGCCCGCGGGCTGTTCGATGGCGTCGAACTCATCTTCCGCTTTCACGCGGCTTGAGAACGGCTGCCCGTCGCGCAGCTTTTGGATGTTCATGAGCCCGAACGACACTCCCTTGTTGCCGGCGCGATCGTACCAATAGGCGTTGATCGTCGCCCGCGCGTAGCAACCTCCATAGAACTCGTTGGGGTCAATGATGACGCGAGGTTTCCCCGTGCCGTCGCCCACCGAGTCCACGAGGCCGGGCTTGTTCTGCGTGCTGGAAGCTCCGCAGAAAATGATCCCCTCCCCGTAGCCGTCTTTGTCTTTCTTTTCAGGCTCCGTGCCCAAGCGAAACGGCAGGCGCATATTCGTCGGCCACTGGGTCCGGTCCGCGCCGAACTTGTCCGTCAACAACTGGCGCACCGCGGCCCGCAAGGGCTCGATGTCCACCACCTTTTCGCCCAGTTCCTGTGACTTCGCCGTTGCCTTGACCCTGAAAAGCATCTGCACGCTGTACTTCGGCTTCTCGTTGGGGTCGTTCTGATTGATCTTTCGCGGCGCGAACACCGCGGGAAACGACACCCGGAATTCCGGGGTTGTCACCTTGTAGATTTTCTTCTTTCCTGCCGTTGCTGTCGCTGTCATCTGTTTATCCTCGCTGTTTAGGTTTAGTTTTTGTTTTGATGCCGTTGACCATTGGCCTGCGCGGGCTTTGGCTGCGGCTTCTTCACTCTCATTTTCCAGGTTTTCCCGAAAATCCCACTCGTTTTCCCAGTCGCTCATGCCCATATTTTCTTTTTTGTGGGCTGCGTTTCCCCCATCAACTCGTCCACCAACGGGTCCGCTGTAGGGACTTCTTTGAAATCCTCCTGCGCAGAAGTAAGCGCGGGGCGCCGAGGATCGGTATCACGCGCGATGGCCTTCTGCGCTTCGGGCTTGAAAGTCAGGTGGTCGATTTTGCCTTTGCCTACGAGTTTTTCCAGCTTCGCTGGCGAAAGCAGTTTCTTTTCCCACAGTTTCGTGCCCAGCACGCCGTCGAATTCGGCCACTACATCGTCTTCGTCAATCCATTTACGGTTCGAGCGCCCGTCGACCAATTTGAAGCCGGGAACTTCCAGACCACTACTGAGCATTTCTCGGGCTACATCTTTGGCGGCTTCAATGATGGCCTTGATGGGTTCTTCCCACTCAAGGATATTGGCGATTTTGCGGGTGGGCCAAGTGCGCGCCTCTTGCACCAACGTGCCTACGTCTTTTTTGGCCGTTTCAGGCGAAGGCGCGGTCGAGAAATCCGCTTGCGCGGCTTCCGCGATGGCTCCATTGACAGCCGGGCAACCGATTTTCGCGGCGCACCACCGGCAATGAGAGCCGGCGACGACAGGCGCGTTATCGGCCATTGTGTCTTCAACATGGCTCTTGAGTTTGCGCTTCCACTCCTTTAACTCTCCCGGAGTCGTCACCCACTCGCGGTCGGAGCCATCTTCATGCCGTGCCCGCGGTTGGAAAACGGCCAAACGCACTTCATCGAAGGCCCACCCCGCTTCTTGGTCCATCACGCCGATCGCATAAATGGCGAGTTGAGGGTTGTTCTCGACCTCGACCACATTGTAGCCGAACTTGAAGTCTCGGACGATCAGGGTATTTCCCTTCTGATAAGTGACGCGGTCGGCCGTTCCCCACAATTCCTCGTTCTCACCGAGATCCACCTTGACCCGAACCTCGGTTTTAGCGATGACCGGAAGTGGGCGCCCCATTCCCGAGATTTTGGCGATGTCGGCTTTGCACAGGTCTGCGTATTCGATGACTGCATCCACCATTTCCTCGGTGATTTCGATTTCATGGCCCGACTCCGTGACCGTCTCCCCGATACGCCCCATCAGTTCGAGAGAGTCAATTTCACCCTCCACGAACTGCTCGCAGAGCGCGTGGGCCACCGTTCCTTCCGCGGCGCTCTCGCCAGTCGGCAATTTCGGAACCTTGCGACACTCGCGTACAGAGCCCGGACAAGCCATCCAGCGGTTGGCCGCTGAAGGGCTCAAGTCGCTATGAGCGTTTCCCATTGATTCTCTCCCTTGTGCTCGGTCTTTATACACCAATCGCTTCTGGATCCGCGATAGCGGCCGCTGATGCCAGTGTGTTGTTCCCTTTGTCCGCTTGCGCGATGACCGCGAGCAGATGGTCGTTGACCTCATTCTGCTGTTCTTGCGACAGGTCCTTCATCGAAGCCGCGTGGTATTCTTTCTCGATGAGTTCGCGAACGTGCCAGAACCCCTCAGGCTTGCCCGTCGTGTCGCCGGCGCGCGGCCGGTTGAAGCGTTTGCAATACGCCTTCACCGTCTCGTTGAGGCGCAGAAAAGTCTCTTGTGGAGTTTCTGGCTTTTGCGCGACCGCCCCCGACTCTTTTGGCGCACGCTTCTTCCGCGCGGGCTTCTCTGGCGCGGAGGGCAGCACTTCGGGCGCGATCTCCTTAATGGTCGCCGGGGGCACTTTGACGGCCAATAACCCTTCGCGCGGTGCGCTTCCCATTGGAGCCACTTTGCCGTCGAACGGCAAATCCTGCACTCCCGTTTGTTTTTCCAGGTACGCCGCAGTGGCATTTGCCAACCGCGTCAATGCCCGCATCAACTCGTTCATATTCCCATGATCTCCCCTAGGTACGATTTATCTGCAACACTCCCTACTAAACTCGCATCCACCAAAGGCGAAGCGCCGTCTAAAAGGCGGTCAATGACCGCTTGCTTGCCGTCATGTACGCCGAGTACAGCGCTTTCCAGCGTGCCCGGCGCATGCAAAAGGTAGGCATTGACCGGGAGCCCCAACCCGCCCATCCGATGGAGCCGATCAATGGCTTGGCCGATTTCGCCCGGAACCCACGAAAGTTCCGCGAAGACAGCATCGCGAGCCACTTTCTGTAGACCGTTAATGCCCGTGCCGGCGGCTTGGATATTGCCAATGAAAACCGTGCACGTGGGGTCCGTAACAAAACGATCCACGGCAGCCTGTTTTTCCCTGTCATTCATTCCTCCCACATAAGTGACCACCCCGTGTCCGAAACCCCCCAAACCTTCGGCCAGTTTCGCGATGACATTCCGATGGCGCGCAAACACGACGACCTTATTAGGGAAAGTCGTTTCTACAAGGTCGTCAATGAAGTCCACACTTTTCCCGACTTTTGCCTCGCCCGTGAGACGTAGCAGCGTGGCGAGATCCCCGAGTTGGGCGTAACCTTCCTGAGCCAACGAAAGATAGCTTTCGCGGTTAGCGATTCCAAGTTCAGCGGCGGTAACAGGTGCCAAGTCCGACGCGGAAAGAAGTAAAGGAATACGACTGAGAATTCGGCGCGGGAGTTCGGGAAGCACGTCCACCTTAGTTCTACGCAGCCAAAATCCATTAAGTCTAGCCGCCAGTTCGTCCAGTCGAGACGCCCCCCGAGTGTTGATAGCCATTCCGTCCCAATAAGCGCCGCAGTAACGATAGGCATACGCCGTGAAATTATCATAGGGCTTTAGTTTATCTCCTGCCAAGGTTTTGAGGATGGGGTAGAGTTCGCGCGGACGGTTAAGGACCGGAGTTCCGGTCAGCGCCCACTTATACTTCGCACGCCGCGCAAGCCCCGTGTCATTTTTGAAAATCGCGCGCGTTCGCTGGCTATCGGGCGTTTTCAAAAAATGGGCTTCGTCAAGGATAATGGCATCCCATGGACCCGCATATTCGGTCAACCGCTTCGCGGCCCCGGCGGCTTCGTTGTAGGAAATAATGGTCCAATCCGTAGCCGTGCGCGAATCGACGGATTCTTCGATTTCCTGATTCCAGCCAAGCCGCACGGACGCAGGGCACACCACTAAAACTTTTTTGAGCCTGAGCTTTTCAACCGCCGCGATCGCTTGCAGCGTTTTGCCGAGTCCCGGCTCATCTGCCAAGAGCGCGTGGTAATTGGCCGCTAGAAAATCGCGGCCCGCTTGCTGGAAGGGTCTAAGAGCTTTTTTCATTTTTGAGTCTTTTAGTCTTTTTATGAAATTCGCAACTACGGGATATTTTACAACTCGTTTACCAAATTTTCAAGGGCCTCGGCGGTCAATTCCATTTTTTCTTTTTGCACCGCTTGCGCCGCTTCGCCGTTGGGCGTATATCCGCGCGTGCCGCCCGTCACTTGTGGGCGCCAATTCAAGTACCGCATGGCTTGCGCGATGCCCAGCGCCGAACGCCGGTCAAATTGCTTTTCCATCCCCTGAAGGGCACCTATGAAAATTTGCCGCCCCGTCAAAAAATGCTTGCGCGGATCTCGCGCATCGAACTTTTCCATCCATTCTGCTATCGCCTCGGCCCATGCCGGCTCCGCGTGGCGCGTCTCGACAATCTTTTTAGCGGCGGCTTTTAATTCTGCGGTTTCCATCCAAAGTTCCTCCCCATTCGTATGAACGTGCTCCACCACTTCAGCCCATAATTGGTTGCGCTCGGCTTTGAAGCGCGCAAAATCCACGATTCCATTTTTGGTCGCAGGATGGCACATGACGGGCCACCATCTTCGCATCCCGCTCTCTTCCTTTAGGTAAGTGCCGTCCGCGTGCGGATTTTTGGACGCGATGAAGATGGACTGACGCGGATAACGCCCGTTCAAGCGCCCATACGCGAATCGCCCTTCGTCTACTTTGCGGGTGATAAACGCCTTGAGCGCGTCGCTTTCGGCTCGCGTGCTGACCTCAAGCTCGGCCAATTCGATGATCCATTTGCCCTGCATCATTTGGATGGTATCGGGGTCATGGACCGTCACCGGCGCATCAGCAAACCATTCCCCTCCTAACACTCCACAGACGCCTGATTTGCCGATTCCTTCGACACCCTCAAGTACCATCACATGATCGAATTTGCATCCAGGCTTAAACACACGCATGACGGCCGCGCATAAAACTTTGCGCCCTACGGCGCGCGTATAGTTGCTGTCTTCCGCGCCCAAAAATTCTTGCAGCCAAAAATTCATGCGCGGCTTGCCGTCCCAGGTTCCTTTGAGACTGTTGAGGTATTCGCGAACCGGATGAAATTCGCGCTCCATTGAGACATTCACGATGGCCTCAAGGATCGCGGAAACAGGCATTTCAAAGCCGTGTTTAGTCGCCAAATAGCCCTTCAACAGCGCAAGGTCCGAATCGGTGATCCCGCGATCCGCGGGCAACTGGCGTGTTTTGTGCCACGGCGCGGGGTTTACGAACTCCACGCGCCCGGTGAAAGTGTTGAACGCAAACACATTCGCTAGGCCGCCAGTCGGCCAGCGCAGATAGGTCAACAGGTTCTGGAAATTGCGGACGACAGCGCCTTGGGCATTCGTGCACCACGAAACGTCAACATCTTTGAGGGTAACAGAGGCGGTTTTTTCGGCCTCCGTGTTCGCGCCTTCCGCTATCTCGCGCAGCGGCTTGAAATCGGCCGCCGCGCTTGACGCGCCGATTTCGCCTTTCGCGTAGCGGTAGGCGTGGCGCACTTTGTCGCGCAATTCGTCTTCACCCCAAGGAGGTTGACAGCGCGGGTTCCAGATTTCAAGCATAAGATCGTAAGTAACTGCCGGCGAGAGCCCGTAATCACGACCTCGACACGCCACCGCAAAAGCATTGTGGTCGCCCTGCTGTCCTTGAACGCTCGGGAGCGCAACGCTTCTAAGGAATTCCGCATACTGTGCTTGCACTCCGCCATTGTCATCAAATTCGCGGGGGTTATTTCCACCTTCTTCCTTGACACCTGTTTCATTTCGTGTGACCTCCTGCCGAATTGCCGCTAAAAGCCTCTCAGGAGCGTCCAGAATCGCGCTGGGGGCGCCTTGCGCCACCATATAGGGCTTTCCACTATTGTGAACGCTCCCAGGCCCCGCAACTTGCCTTCCTTCGCTCTTAAACTCCACTCCCGGGTATTCTTTAAGTTGGTTGACAATGCGATAATTCGCACCTGCGACAGCGGGCGGAATTTTAAGGTAGATGTGCAACCCTCCGCCGCCGGTCTTGACTATAAAGGTAGCCAATGGCCCGATTTCCAAATCCGCAAGCAGTCGCACTAAGGGCTTATCTCCAGCCGCGAAATTGCGTGGGTCCACATCCACCACCAAATCTTGCGGGCCGAGCACTACCCCGTAATTTCCTTCCTTCAATTCCTCCACGCCAAAACGCCCGCGCAGCCGTTCGCGGTCGGTCCAATTAGGAAAGGTGGGCACCTTCCCCATGTTTTTCGCGGCGCAATCCTTGCCCGCGTGCTTGTGGAGAACGGTAGGAGAACACAACGGCACCAAAACAAACCCGGCGTCGAGCAGGGATTGAATGATCGCCGATTTAGACAAGAGAGCCGTATTCATTGATGCAAAGCCTTGCGCTGTTAATCTAGCGTAGCAAACAGCGCGTGGGCTTCACATCTTTGAACAACGCCAGCACATCCGCCGGGTAGAAAAAATACTGGCGCCCGTTGCGCATGAAGTGGCGAATCTTCTTGCCCGCGCAAAGCTCGCGGAGATACCATCCGCTGAACCCAGACTTTTTGGCCGCGGTTTCAATGTTCCAGACCGCTCCTTCCTTTTGCAAATCCCCGAAAGTGCGCCCGGTGGATAGCATTTCCTCGACCGTCATTTTGGCGGTCAAAGGTTTCAACTTCGCGCCCGGTGTGTTTCCCATTTTGGTTTCTCCCCGCGTCCTGCGATTAAATCCGTAATGAAGATTATACAACTCTTGCGGATTTTGTCAACTGCCACGGTGTTTCCTGATTTCCGCCAGCAGCAATTTTATGGACCGCGCGGGAGCTTTCTTCGGAATCCAAGCGCTACCTCTCCTCGCTCAAGCCGAGGCTAGACGGCCCGGAGTGGACGTTGGTTCACGGCACGCCGCGCAAACCTGCAGACGAGTATTTCTTAAGCGCCTTGCAATTTAAGCAAAGCGTGGGCCTCGTGAAATTCTGGCCGCTCTTCGTGGGGCACAGCCACATGCCGCTTGTCTTTAGACCCGCGTCCAAAGACGGAGAAGTCGCCATGTCCATCATAGAAGACGGACAAGAAATCGCGCTGAGCGGCGGTGGCGCGAGAGCCGGGGCCGCTTTGAATCCCGGTTCCGTAGGTCAGCCGCGAGATCATGATCCGCGCGCGTCATGCGGCGTGTATGATTCGGATAAAAAAACTTTCCGCGTGGCCCGCCTGCGCTATGATCTCGCAGCGACGCAGGCTAAAATCCGCGCGGCCGGCCTGCCGGACTTTTTGGCCGCGCGCCTGGAATCGGGCCGTTAAAGTCCGCCGAACAAGGGTGTTGGGCCTTTTGCCCGGCGTCTTTTAGGGCCTCCGGCCCATGCCCGCCTTTGGAACGAATGTTATTATGGCCGCATCATGTCCGGACGAAGAATTCGCGCGGCGCTGATCGCCGCGCCCGCGATTATCTCTCTCGCAGCCGCGTCTATCCGGGCGCAGAATTACGCTTTGACCTCGGATTTTACGAATATCAGCCAGTGGCTGAGCCAAAATATCGCGCGCGGCCTGGCGTTTAACGCGGGCGAAACGTTCGACCCGCCCAAGGAAGTTAAAGATCGCAGGCTTCAGCCGGATATCAGCTTCGGCGCTGGATTTTTGCCCTTGGACACGGCGAAGTTTCCCGCGACTCCGGCTATGACCGGCGAAAACATCAACGCGGCGTCATTTTTCCCATCTCACGTTCTTTTCCCCAACTTCGTGATGCACTTACGCGCGGGGCTTCCGGGCCGTTGCGACTTCGCCCTGCGCGCCGCGGATATGACCACGCCGCCGGGTTATAAGCTCTCCAGCTCTCTTTCCGGCCAAGGGCAAAGCAATTCCTTGGGAATGGATTTGCGCAAGCATTTCCTAGGCGTCGATGGCGAGCCCATGATCACGGTCAGTGCCAACTACAACTATGTGTTCGGGCGCTTTAACTTCAAGGAGACGCTGCCGGTGAGCGTCCTAAACGGCGCGATTGAACTTAACAATAATCTCGCGGGCAATCTGCGCTGGAGCGTGGCCAGCTATGGGCTTAACGCCATTATCAGCCGGCAGATAGGGCGCTGGACGCCGTTTATAGGCCTAGGCTACAATCACGCCGCGGGCTCGGTTTCATCCTCTCTCTCTGATACCGGCGACGTCAACGAATTCACCCCAGTGGTCGGTCAAGCCGCGGCGAAAACGACGCCCGACCAGGCGCGCGGGCTCCTGGGCTGGCAATGGACGCGCTCTTGGATTGACTATTTTGCCGAAGGCGAAATCGAGGCCGTGGGCCCGGAAAGCGGGAAAGTCTGGATCGCCCAAGCGGGCCTATCGCTGCCGTTTTATATCGGGTTGAAAAGAAAAAACAAAGACGCCCAGGGCGTTTTGCGCGATGGTCCGGCCGCGCCGCTAAGCCCAGACTCATCTCAGCCGGTCTTCATGCGCTAAATAAAGCGCCTGATCTTCTCGGTCTAGGACTTTTGCCGGCTGGTTTTGGGCCTTTTGGCTCTCACAAGTTGCCCCCCTTAACCTTACTATTAAATTAACGCGCGCGAGCGCGTACTTTACATGAAAACGCAAGGCGCCAAAAAGATTACAGCCGCGATTTTAACCGCGACGCTCCTGGTTTTGACTCCCGGCTTGCCCTGCTACCAAGCCCTGGGAGCGGAGTTCTCCGAAGCCGGGGCGGTCAAGGACGGCGGTGCGGCCGTAGCGCCGCTTGGCGGCGTTGATTTCTCCGGGCTTTCCGAAAACCTCGCGGGATTTGCGGGGCAACAAATCGCCGCGCCGGATATCCCCGCGCTTCCCGCGGCCGAGGTTATTCCCGCTCCGCAGAGAGAAGCCTTGGGGGCAGCGGAGAGCGAAGCGGCAAAACAACCGGCGGTGCCGCAGACCTCCGCGCCTGCCGCGATTTTGGAAAGGCCGGAACAAGCCGAGAACGCGCCCTCTGCGCGCGCCAAGGCCACGGGCCCGCTTGAGAAAGAAGCCAATATCCGTCCGAACGGAAGAAAACATTCGCGCGCTCGCGCGGCCTTTTCCCGCTTAGAGTCCGGCGCCCGCGCCATGAGCGGTTGGCTCAAGCCTGCGGAAAGCGCCGCGGCTCTTAAATCAAACGCGGGCCAGATTTTTGACGCAGCCGCCCCAAAGAGCCAAAGCGGCCAAGGCTTGGCAGATCAAAATTCGGAAGATCAATCTGTAGAAATTGCCGCTCGGGCTTCTGCGCAACCGCATTCGGAAGCCCTCGAACCTTTTAACGCTAAAACTCCGGCTGAGAGCAACGCGGTTCCGCCTACAGACCCCGAGGCGCGCGGAAATACGGGAACCGCTCGCCGCTTTCTCTCAAAAACCAAAGAATTTCTCTTTGGGGATCCGGTGTTGGCATGGATTATCCAACCGCTGAAGCGTCTGCGCCTGGCGACGGCCGGCTGGTCCGCGGCGGACGCGGCCCTTCCCTTGGCGACCGCGGCCATCGTCGGATCGCTTTTGGATGCGGCTCGCGCCAGTGGCTCGGCGGGCATGACCCACCTCTGGTGGATGGTCGCGGGATCCGTCGCTTTGTCCGCAGGCGCGGCATGCGCGTCCTGGTTCTATACGTACTTGTATCGAGTCGTGGGCTTGCGCGCGGCGTACTATTACCGCGCGGCTCTCTCTCGCGCCTTTGGACGCCAGGAAATGGCTTTTCATTTGGAGCCGCGACAGCAGTCCAGCGCTTTGGCTGGCCGCATTTTAAACGACACGAATTATCTCACTAACAAGAACGTAGGAGTCCCCGCGGACCTGCCGATGGGCTTCGTCCTGCTGATTTTCGGCGGCACGCTTATGATCTCGCAGAGCCTGCTCATGAGCGCCGTGGTCGCGGCCGTAGTCCTGCCTATCGCCTTGATTTCGGCCAGATTAGGGCGGGAGCAGGCGCGGCTCTCTTTTGAGCAGACGAGCCGCCAAGCGGAGCTCACGCAACGCGCCCAAGAAAGCTTGCGGCAAGTCCGCGCGGTCAAGATTCTCTCCTCATTAGACTTGGAAATGGAGCGTTTCCAGGAGAAAGCGCAAGCCATTATGGATTTGAGCTTGGATCTAGCGCGCATTAAAGCGAAATTATCCCGGCTGAATCTCATTATGGGGTTCTTTACTCAGCAATTTATTTTTATCATCGGAGCTTTTGGCCTTGCCGGGCGGCTAGGTCACGCGATCAAGCCCATAACTTTCGGCGGCATCACGAAAATGGCCGCGTATTCCTCCTACGCTACGAGCGCGGCTCAGCATGTGACCAATGATTATCTGCAGTTCAAGCAATACGACGGAGCTTCGCAAATCGTGCGCGGCTACTTGAACCGGAAGCCGCTTATCGCGGACGCGCCCAACGCCGAAGCTATGCCCAAATTCGACGGCGACATCCGATTTGAGAACGTTGATTTTTCCTATGACGGCCAGGATACGCCGATGCTGCGCGACGTCAGCTTCCATGCGCGGCCCGGAGAAACCGTGGCCATCGTGGGAACGACCGGCGCGGGCAAGAGCACTATCGCGAAGCTGCTGCTGCGGCTCTGGGACGTTGGGGGCGGGCGCATTCTCGCGGACGGCCGCGATGTGCGCGACGTGAAGCGACAAGAGTATCTGAGCCATGTCGCCGTAGTCCAGCAGGACACGCGGCTTTTTAACGAGACCATTCTCTACAACATGACCTACGGAAGCTTCAATGCCGCGATGGAAAGCGATCTCTCGGCGCCGGAACGCGAGCGACTCTCTCGCGCCATCGAGATGGCCAAGGCCGACTTTGTTTATGACGTGGCGCGCTTTCCCGACGGCCTGCAAACGGCGGTGTCCGAAGGCGGATCGCGCCTCTCGGGAGGCGAGCGCCAGCGCATAGGCATCGTCCGCGCGATTCTGCGCGACGCGCCGCTTTTAATCCTGGATGAGGCGACGGCCAAGCTTGACGGCCCTTCCGAAAAAACGGTGCAAGAAGCCTTGGAGAAAATGGCGCGGGGAGAGAACGGTCGTCGCCCTACGGTCATCGTCATCGCGCACCGCTTGACGACGATTCGCGACGCGAACGAGATTTTAGTTTTAGACGGCGGCCGCATTGTAGAACGGGGGACCCACGCGCAGCTCCTGGCCGCAGGCGGGGTCTACGCGCGGTTGTGGCGAGACGGCGGTTATGACGATGTGGCGTCCGCGAAGCTCTCCTCCTCAGAACCCGGGCGCGATGCGGAGCCCGGCTCAATGGAGAGTCTTGATGAGGCGCAAGTCGTTTCGGGGTTTGCCGCGAAGCCAATTCGCCGCTATGCGCAGAGAGAGCGCGCCGCTATTTCGGGATTCTTGCGAAGAGTCCGAGTTTCGGCGCGTCGCCTGGCGCAGAACGCCTCCCGCGCGAAAAGAAAAAAGACCTATTTTCGTCGTAGGTCTAAAGTCCTATAAAGGAAGCGCGCGGCGCACAAGTGTTGCAACCTCAAAAAAGAAGTGTTGCGCTGGAGCGCGCGGACGCGGGCTACGCCTTGGCCAAGTCGGCCGCGCGGCGCGGCGAAAATCGGCGCAACACTTCTTTTTATCCGTTGCGAAGTGTTGCACAACTGTTGCGGGCGTTTTGAGACGAGAAAAATATACTCTGCTACACTACTACACTTAACAGGGACCAGAGAAGTAATGGCAGGGTATAGGGGGTCTATGGTGGCAAAACATCTGTTTTTTGCGTAGTAGTGTTGCAACACTTCTTTTCGCGTTTTGCAACACTACTACACTTCTTTTCATCCGTTGCAACACTTCTTTTTGGCCATCCGCCTCAAACGCCCGCGCTCAGCGCTCTGGATTATTAATCCGCCGCGCATGTTGTCCCCTCTGCACCTTATGCAGCTCTCGCAATGCGCAAATTTACGCCATTTGCTGGATGTGTTCGACCATGCTTGGGTACCTTCGCTTTTGTCCTAGCGCATCCTCGCGCGTTCTAGCGCAGGATTAAAACCCATTATGACGCGCTGTAACACACTGCGCGGCGCATTGATTGCTTGAGATTTGCGCAACTGCGCGACTTCGCGCAACGCGGATTAATGGAGGGTCAAAAACCCCGGTGGGGGTTTCGCGCATACCCGGCACCCGAAATTTGGCAGGCGCGACATCTGATATAGGTGTCTCTTGCTCTCTCACCCATGCGCATTCTCTTTTCCAAAATTTTTCCCTGTCCAAAATTTTTCGGCGCCCAAAAATTTAACCCTTGACAAAAAATTTTCCATATCCTAAACTTTCTCCACAAGGTCCAAAATGAAGGGAGGGACAATCCATGGGACGACGAAAATTGGCGGACGCGGGCGCCGCGGCGGAAGACTCGACGAGCCAGGATCCGCTTCTGGCGGAATTGATGGGCGATGGCAAAGTGCACCCGAAAGTTCTGAAGCAGGACATCAAACGGCTGGACGCGCCCGAACCGGACCGCCCGGACCCATTGGACACCGCGAATCAGGAGCGTCTCGCGAAAACCCTCCCCGACTACCACACCAAGAAAGCGGACGAGCAATTTTCTACCGCCGTTGGCGGGAAAGGCTACAAGGTCACGCTGAAGGGTGAGTACTTCGCCGTCAGCAAGGACAACGAACGGACCAAAGTGCGCAAGCCTTACGAGGTTTCGGTGAACATCGCGAAGCTCGACAAGGCGCTGGGCATCATCGTGGGCAACCTTCTCGGGCCGGCGCTCAAGCGCAAATACCCCGATTACTCGACTTTCCGCACCTATCAAATCGTGGGAGCGGTGCCGCTTTCGGCCGAGACGCCGCAGACTTCTCATCTTCAGTACATGACGAAGGCACAGCTTGTGGCGCATATCCGCGACATTCAGGCGCCCATCGACCCGCAGGATTACCCGGACGTGGCGGAACTGCGCGAAGCGGTCATCGACTATTCCTACAACCCCAAGGATTTCGTGAAGCGCGAAGCGAAGCGCATGGAGACACGCGACCGCCAGCGCGAGCTTCGGTCCTTGAATCCTGACCTCGAAGTCGGGACGCAGTAAGCGCACGGAACTACCCGTGGCCGCGGAAGGCAATGGGGCGCTCGTTCCAGTTCAGCGCCGCATCGTCGTTTGGGACAAGGAAACGGGAATGCCGGTTGTCGGGACCGTTCCGTCTCTAAGCCCTTCGCAAATAACCGAAGTCGCAGCCGCGGCCGCCGTCACCGTCTATAAAGAGGATGGCGACGATTTGGCCGCGGAGTTGGGGTTGCCCACATCCGAGTTCTACGGAATGACCTGTTTGGAAGTCATGCTCATCAGGCAAGCAAGAGAAGGAGCCCGCACGGGGGATTCGGGGATCGTAAACGACATTCTGGACCGCTTGGTGGGCAAACCCAAACAGACGACGGAATCTGTCGTGACTAAACTCACTTATGAGGACCGCTTGAAGGAAATCGCCCGGCGCCGCGCGCTTGAGGCAAAAACCATCAATCCCGCGTCATGATGAACCCGCAAGACGTTGAGTACCGCCTTAATACGGACCTCTTCTTTTTTGCGGAAGAAGCGCCGTTGATGATTAAGCCCAAATCCGCGGCGGAAGGCGGCGCGGTGGGCGCTGGTGAAGCTCTCATCCCCTGGAAGCCAAATATCGCGCAGCACTATATCCACGAGCAGCTTGAGGCCCAGCGCAAGAAAACAGGCGGCATCGTGCGCGCGGTTTTGCTCAAGGGGCGCCAGCAGGGCGGTTCGACCTACACCGAAATGCGGTTCTACCACCGCGCGCGGTCGGTGCCGGGCACTTCGGTCTTTGTGCTCTCTCACGATGGCGAGGCATCGTCCAAAATTTTCGCCATGGTGGAGCGCGCCCACAACAACGTCCATCCCGAATTCCAGCCTGAAGTCGGAAAGGCCAATGTGCGCCAGCTTACTTTCCCGAAGCTCTTGAGCGACTACCGCGTGGCGACCGCGGGTAACGAGGATGCCGGCCGCGCCGGGACCGCGCAGTTGTTTCATTGGTCTGAGGTCGCGTTTTGTCCGAACGCCGAAGCGATTAAAGAAGCGTCGTTGGAAGCCATCGCATACGCGCCAGGTACCGAGGTCATCCTTGAGTCCACTTCCAACGGACCTGCGGGGCTATTTTACTCAATGGCGATGGCGGCCATTAAAGGGATTGGAGATTACATTTTTATTTTCACTCCTTGGTTTTGGCAGAACGAATATGAGCGTGCGGACGATGGGACGCCATTGACGGAAGCGGAAGAAGCCTACATCGAGCTTTATTTCAAGCAGCCTTTTCCAACCGAGCGCGAGCGTCCGGTGCTTCGCAGAATTCGGCGCAAGATGCTTTGGCGCCGCGCGAAGATTTTGGAGTACTCGATTCGCAATGGAGGCATCGACGCGGAAGCCGGTGAAGCGAAATTCCAAGCCGTCTATCCGTCCAATCCTATCGAGGCGTTCCAGTTTACGGGCATCGGGCTTTTTACCCCGAAGGCCATTGTCGCGGCGCGCAAATCCACGGCCGAGGATCCTGACGCGGCGCTTATTGCCGGTGTGGATGGCGCCGGGGATTCGGAGCGCAGTGACCGAACCGTTATCACTTTGCGCCGCGGTCGCGTCATCGAGGACGTGATCGTTTACGACAAAATGCGCCCTATGCGTTTGGCAGGCATCATCGCGCAGGATTTGATCATGACGCGAGGCGTTGACATGGTGTTCATCGACCGTGGTTACGGGGAGGGCACGATTGACCGCCTGCACGAGTTGGGATTTCGGCGCAAAGTTTTGGGAGTCGCTTTCAACGAAGGCCCGCTTCAGCCCGATATCTACCTCAACAAACGCAGCGAAATCATAATCGAGTTCGCCAAATGGCTCAATCAAGGAGGCGTTCGAATTCCCGACCGCAACGATATTCACGCTGATCTTGCGTGCATCCCCCTTGACGAAGAGACTTCAAACGGGTTAAAATTCCTCCCGAGCAAGCGGGAAATCAGAAAGAAGTTTGGGAGGTCAACAGACATCGTGGATTCGGCGGCGCTCACTTTCGCGTACCCCGTGAATTCCCGGCTTTTCGATTCGGTAGGCGGCGCATTTTTCAAAAAGAAGGATGAGGATGGCGCGCGTACGAGTTACAGCGGCACATCGGCTACAAGAAGCGGCCCGCTTGGGTCGTTAAATCGCAAACGCGCAGGCCGCGGAGTTCAGTGAGCAAAGGGACTTTTGCCGATTCGACTGTCGGCCGGATTGTCGGCGGTACGCTTACCGGAGGCGCTTTCAACCTTCTTTCTGCGGGCTACAATGATATGACGGCGCCCGCGCGGGATGCGGCGGCGGCTGAAAAAGCCCTTGCTCAAGAACAGCAGAATCAACTTAATGCAGCGACCGAGAAGCAAAATGCGGAGATGGCGGAAGCCGCAGCCGGGGGTGTCGGCTTTGGAACACGCTCGGCTTTTTTAAGCGGCGCTGGGAATCCGGGAACGGGAATGGGCGGCGGACAAGCAGCCGGCGCGAGCATGGAGAATTTATTTTGATGATGTCATTCGACGAACTTCGATTTTCGCGCCGGGATGCCCACCCGCGCGTAACGCATTCAGGCCGTGCTTCTCTTCCGTCTCTGCGAGCGGTCGCAAGCACACAGCAGCCCACTCCCCTGCCGCCTGGGTGCGGTTACGCTTGGTTTTTGATTGCCTTTATTATCCTGTCTGCGTTTTTAGTTCACGCGGCTTTGAAGGAGAGAACAACCAGTTATGGCCGATAAAGGCAGAAGCCTGAACTATTATTTGGACCGCTTCCACACTTTAGAGCGTGAGAAACAACCGTGGCTCTTGCATTTTCAGGCGCTTGCCCAAATCTTTTTGACGCGCGAAATGGACTTCACGCGCATGATGATTCCCGGCGAGTTTTTGCAGGCGTATGTCTATGACAATACTGGCCAGTTCTCCGCGGCGTTGTGCGCCTCCATTATCCTGAGCATGATGTGGCCCGATGCGGGGCGCACATTCCGCGTGAAGCCGGTCAAACGGCTGAAGGGACTCGCGGGTGTTGACGAGTTTTTCCGGTATGTGACCGAAGACCTCCACAGTGTTATGGACAATCCGCGCGCGGGGCTTCAGGTCGCGCTTATGGAGTGGGCGCTCGATTGGGTCATCTTCGGCACTTCGGGATTAGCTACTTTGGACGGTCCGAAAGACGATCCTTCGCTTCCTGTTGTTTATGATGGGTGGAGCACGAAGCGAATGTTCATCGATGAAGACATTGCGGGATTCGTCGATACGGTTTACTATAAGCGCCCGTTGACCGCGCGGCAGATCATGATGGAATACGGGAGCGGCAAATATCCCGGTGATTCCGTTTCTCCCATTATCAAAGAGGAAGCTGAGAATCCGAACGCCGATCCGAATGAACAGGAAGGCACCGATGTTTTGGTCGTCATTGAGCCCAAAGAGCCCGAGAAAGGAAAAGCGGGCGTTGCGGCCATGCGTGTGCGCACCGTTCACATCGATCTTAAGCATAACCACATCATGCGCGAGAGCGGCTATCACGAAATGCCCGTCGCCGTTTCACGTTTGTTCAAGCAGATGGACGAAAAATACGGGCGCTCATTTGGGATGCTTGCGCTACCTGATGCCCAATCTTTGAACGCTTTGGCCGAAGCGGTCCTCGTTGCAACCGAGAAGCAACTCGACCCGCCGCTGGGTGTTCTTGATGACGGGCGCCTTGGGGGCGGTGTTGTGGATACTTCAGCGGGTGCGCTCACCGTTTTCAATTCCGCCGGCAAAGTGAATCCGAATGAGAAACCGATTTTCCCACTTTTCACGGTGGGGGAAATGCAGTCCTCGGCGGCCCTCATGGAACGCCTCGGGGGATTGATCAAACAGGCATTCCAGCTTGACCGCTTGCTGGACTTGACCAATAGCGCTCACAGCGCCGAAATGACGGCGTATGAAACGGCCGTGCGCGACCGAATCCGAGGCGAGTCCTTGGGTTCTACCTTCAGCCGCGCGGAGAAAGAGGTTTTCACCCCCACCATTCAGCGCACTTTCAATATGCGCTACCGCCAAGGGGCATACGGCATCATTAACGAGGGCATCGCCGCGCGCATTCGAATGCTGTGGGGCAAGATTACGGGCGTCAAACCCATGGTTGTGCCCCCGGCAGTTATTGCGGCGGCTAAAGAAGGACTCGATGTTTTCGAGGTCGAGTATATCAGCCCGGCCAAGCGTTTTCAGCAGCAGCAGAAATTGCAGGGCATGACGACGGCCGTGCAAACCATCGGGAACGTGTCGGAGCAGATTCCTTCCATGAAGGACAACGTGCATCCAGACCGTACTGCGCGCCACATTTGGGAATTCTCGGGCGCCCCCGAAGAGTGTTTGCGCACGGATGACGAGCTCAAGGCTTTCCGTGAAGCGCAGGCCAAGGCGGCAGAGGAACAGGCCAAACTGGCGCAAGCTGAAGCGATTACGAACATGGGGGCCAAAGCCGCGCAGGGCAAAGCGGCGTTGGGCGGCATGGCCGGGAGTCCAATAGCGCCGTAACAGGGAGCAAAGTATGCTGGGAGAAAAACGGGAAACGCCGGTCGAGCGCGCGGAGCGTTTGAAGAAAGAGGAAGCGATTGCCGAACGGACGCGGGCGAAGCGAGAGGCATTTGACCGGCGCCTCAAGACCGCTGTGGATGCGCTGTTGAAGACGACTGACGGGCAGACCCTTTTCATCCATTTGTATCACCTTTGCGGCTTCTCTCAGGGCGAAATCCCGCTGGATTCGTTCAAGCGCGTGGAGGAAGGCACCCTCCTGTATAATGCCACGCGCCGCGCCATCTATGTGAAACTCCGCGGACTGGCTACCCGTGAATTGCTTTTGCCGGTTGAAATGGAAGCCGAAAAATTGGCACAATCGGAAACCGAAGCGCCGCATAAAGTGAAAACGGAAGGGGGAAATCAAAATGGGTGATGTACTCGTCAAAGAAGCGATTCCGCAAGAATTTCGGGACAGCGCAGTTGCGGGCTATCTGAAAGATTTGGCGGACAAGCCTTGGAACGCCGAGAGTCAAGCCGCGGTTTTTAAGAAACTTCATAACGCTGAAGCGTTGGTGGGCAAAAAGACGGTCGGGCTCCCCGAAGGCGACAAGGACGAAGAGTGGACCCCGTTTCTGGAAAAATTGCGCGCATCCAAGCCTGACGGCTACGAGGTCAAAGTGCAGCAGGGTCAGAAGGTGGATGAAGAGTTTGCCAAGGATTTGCGCGAGGCGTTCTACAACAGCGGCATTCATCCCCGGCAGGCATCCAAGTTCCAAGATGTGATGCTGGCGTCTTTGGCGCGGCGCCAAGCCAAACAGCTTGAGGCCGCGAAGAAACTTGATGCCGAATTCGAGACGATTTCCAAAACGGCGCTGGGCGAGAGCAACAAAGAGACGATGGCGCGCGTCAAGAAGGCGTTGGACGAATTTGCGCCCGCATCTCTCAAACAGTTTCTTCCGAAGCTCGACAATAATTCGTTGGTCATCATGGCCGGCGTCATCGACGCCATTCAGCGCAAATACATGAGTGAAGATGATCTGAAGCCGAGCGGCACGGTGACTACGAACACCGATCCTTCGGCGCGCGAGAAGGCGAAAACGCTCATGGCATCCGAGGCGTTCACCAACGAGTTTCACCCGAAACACGATGAAACGGTTGCCGAAGTGCAGAGGCTTTATCAGGAAGCGGAACACGGGAAAAAATAAAAAGGGCTTGACAAACAAAAACCCTTGTGGTATATTTCCCGCATGGTCGCGGACACTCGGATCGCGAAAGCGAAACGACCCGCGGTGAACGCCCGATAAAAGTTTGGGCCGCCAACTCAGCGATAAGAGAGGAAGTTCCCGCCCGCATGGTGGACACAACTTCCGCTAAAGCAGGAAAAAGTCGTTAAGACGCAATAGCGGAGGCAAAACGCCATGGCAGTTGAGAGCATCGACAACGCGCACATCATCCAGTTTTCGGACCGGGTTCACATCGTCGCCCAGCAGATAAAGGCCCGGCTGCGGCCGCACGTCGAAATGCGGCCGATGAAAGGCGAGACATTGGCCTATGACGGCCTCGGTTCGCTGGAAGCCTCCCAAATTTTGGGCCGCAATCAGCCGGTCCAATTCGCGGACATCGCGTATCTGCGGCGCCGCATCAGCCGCCAGCGCTTCGCTTTGACGCTGCCCATTGACGAAGCCGATGTGCGTTCCATGCTCACGAGCCCGCAGTCCTATTATGCGGAAGCCTGCGTGCGCGCCATGGAGCGCGTGTTCGACCGGGTGGTCGTGGCCGCGCTATTCGCCACGGTCTACACGGGCGAGAGCTTCGCGACGGCCGTGACGGCGACGGCGGACGGCGTGGAGACGGTCAACGCGACCGCGGGATTGACCTATCAGTCGATCCTCCAACTCAATCAGAATTTCATCGACAACGAGGTCGGGAACGATATGCCCGAAAACATCGTTGTCGGTTTGGCCGGCGACGAGTACAAGAGCCTGATGCAGGAGGTCGAGCTTATCAACGACCTCTACTCCCGCCAGCACGCCATCGACAAGGGGCGGCTCGTGGAGTTGGTGGGCACCAAGATCGTGCAGTTCGGCGGTGCGGTGCCTCAGCCCATTCTGGCGGTTTCCGCCGCTTCCGTGCGCTCGTGCTTCGGAATGTCGTCCCGCGGCATCTGCGTCGGTATGAGCAAGGAGATCGGCGTGAAGGTTGAGCCACGGCCCGACTTGGTGGAAACGACCCAGGTTCAGGTCGTGTTCGATTTCGGCGCGGTGCGGACCGAGGGCGTCCTGGTGCAGCAGATCAACACCACGGCCGTCGTTATATAAGAGCGTAAAGGAGAGGTATAACCATGGCTGCCAATATCGGTTGGGTGGACCCCAACCTCGCCGCGGGCGGAAGTCAATTCGCCGCTCAGTCGTCCAAGAACGTCGGAGTCAACTGCAAGGGCTTCGCCCAGGAATGGGGAAAGCTCACTGGTGACGGCAACGGATCCATCTACTACATCGCGCAGATTCCGAGCAATGCCGTCATCATGCAGTTGCAGGTCGTCAACGACGCCGCGGCCGGCATGACCGGCTGCGATTTCGGGTTCTACAACATGGACGGTTCCAACCCGGCGCTTTCATCGGGCGCCGCGGGCACCTACGCGGGAAATGCGTTGGTGGCGAATTTGGACCTCCACTCAGCTTCGACGTGGAATGCGCCTGTTACGGTGGTTTCGGCCGCCGTCGGTCTTCCCGCGATTACCGCCAAGCGCGTGTGGGAGCTCATCGGGATTCCCGAGCAGGGTCAGAATTTGATCCGCGACTCTTATATCCTGGCGATGACGCTTAACACCGCCGGCACAGCGACGCCGAACATCGGCGTGCGCTGCCTCTACATCGAGGGGTAAAATCCTCGATAGCCCCTCCCTTCTCGCTTAACCGCGGGGAGGGAGGGGCGGATTTCGTGAAGGGGAGGTTTGAATGTCCACTCCGCCTACCTCACCTGTTGCCATCTGCAACCTCGCGCTTTCCCGGCTCGGCCAGCGCGCCATTTCGTCCTTGACGGCTCCCGTCAATCCCGCGGGTGACAACTGCGCTTTGTGGTACGACGAAACGCGGCAGGAACTTCTACGGGCCTACATTTTTCCTTTCTCGGTCAAGCAGGCGCAGTTGACCCCGGACGCTTCCGTCACGCCGGTTTTTGGGTGGACGAACGCTTACAAGTTGCCGGCGGATTACCTGCGATTCATGCGTGCCTCAGACGGTAACGAATATAGCGGCATGGTGCCAACTTGGTATTACAGCTTGGTCGGCAATCACATTTATTGCGACGAATTCAACACGCAGCAAAACCCGGTTGCTGGTGGCGCGCCCATCTCGGGGCTGAACATTTGGTACGTCGGGGACGTGACCACCGTGCCTTCTTGGGATTCCCTTTTCAAAAAGTGCATGAGGCTTCAGTTGGCGATGAACATGGCGTATGCTTTTACGCTCAAGCAATCGCTTCGCAAAGAGATTGAGAGTGAACTCGAAGATGCTCTGCTCGAAGCCGCAGCCATCGCGGGACAAGAAAAACCTCCCGTTCGCGTGCAGCGAAGTCGCTTGGTGGAAGTGCGGCGCCGCGGCGGCGTTTTTCGGAACTACAGCCGCTATTAATTTTGCGGTATAATGGAGGCGTATGCCGCCCGCAAATGCAACCCTAGTCACCTTTCAGGGCGGCGAGACAACCCCAAAGTCTCGTGGGCGCTTCGACCTTCAGTGGTACGCTTCCTCCGCTAAAAAACTCCTAAACTACATCGCGGATTTTCAAGGGCCCGCACGCTACCGCGGCGGCTTTCGCACCATCCGCCAAACGCGCAAGGGGGCGTATGCCCGGTTCGTTTCTTTCGACATTGGTGATGCAGAGGGCTATGAGCTAGAGTTCACTGCGGGATATATGCGCGCTTACCGAAATGGTGATTTGGTGAGCGATGTAAACTCGGCCATCACCGGGATCTCCAACGCCTCCCCTTGCGTCATCACTTTGACTTCCGCAACGGGGATGAGTGATGGCGATGAAATTTTCATCGAAGGCGTTAATGGGATGCCCGAGCTTAATGGGCGCCAGTTTGTGCTCGCCGGCAAGTCGGGCGATACTTTCCAACTTACGGATCCCGTGACGGCGGCTAACATCGACTCGACGGCTTATGGAGCCTATTCCAGCGGAGGCACCGCATACCACATCTACGAAATCACTACACCGCTTAATAAGAATGCGCTCGACAGTTTGCAGTGGGCCGCAGACGGCTCAACTTCTGAAATGTATTTCTCAAGCCCTCTTGGCGGCCCGTATAAGTTGACTGTCACCGGGGCAGCCACTTTTACTTTTGGGACCTATACCCGAACGAACGACCCTTTCGCGCCGCTGGGAACCGCAGTTGATATTTCAGGGTGTACGGCCGCTAACCCTGGCGTCCTGTCGTTGGTAAGTGCGCCTTTTGCAGATGGAACGGTCGTGTATATAACGGGCGTCGTAGGCATGACGGAATTAAACGGCAATCAGTACATCATCACGGGCAAGAGCGGCAGTAGCTACAACCTGCAAGATTTGCTCGGGAATAATTTGGACACTTTGGCATTTACGGCGTATTCGTCGGGGGGTACCGTCCAGCAAGTCTTAAATTCTCCGACATTGACCCTCCCGATTGCTTGGATAGGACCCAACGATCAGCAGATCGGGTCGGTGGCAACCGGTGACCAAGTATATCTCCAACTGACTTCAAATAAGATTGGGCCGGTGGCAGGATTAAAGTATTCTTTTTCAGGAGTTGTAGGCGCGACTGGGATCAACGGAGTGGAGGCCTATTTAGGCCCATTTATCCAGAATCAAAACGGCCAGTATTTCATCCAGCTTCAGAATGCCGATGGAAGCGCGTATCTCGCTACTCAAAATTATGGCGCATACAGCAGTGGGGGCGTTGCAACGGTTGTCCCCTCGGCTGATGTCGAATTCCCAGTAGCAGTTTGCTTTTACGAGGGGCGCCTCGTTTACGGTGGAACCAATTTGCGCCCTAATTCAATTTTCACGAGCATGGGACCTGACACCACTTCAGGCGATCCGCAATACGACGATTTCACGGGAGGCACGAACGCAAATAACGCCTGTTTCTATTCGCTGGCCCCCGTAAACGGCCAAGTCGATACGATCACTTGGGTTCGCGGCACACCCGGTTTTTTGATGGTGGGAACAGCAGGCGGACCCCATCGGTTGACGGGAAACGGGCTCGCGCAACCGCTCACTCCCGGTGCGATTTCGGCCCAGCAGTTCGACAACTACGCTTGCGAGGCATCAATGCCGGCTGGCACGACGCAGATTTTTTATCTTCAGCAGGGCGGCGTGACTGTACGCGCTCCGCGCATGACCAATCCCTACCTTGGCATTTTTAATGTGATGGATATGTGCCTTAATGCCGAGCAGATTCCCAAAGTACTCGGCGCACAAGCGGTTAATGGGGTTGGAGGCATCAAGCGTTTGGCCTTTCAGAACGGCCGCCCTCAAATTCTTTGGGCCGTGCTCAATGACGGCACGATCGCGGGGCTGTCTGTTCAGACGAACTCCATGATGGAGGGCGTAGCGACTTTGGCCGGTTGGCATCGGCACCAAATTGGAGGCACCGACGCCAAGTGCATCGATCTAATTTGCGTGCCGCGGAAAGACAATGATGATCAAGTCATGGCCGTCATGCAGCGCACCATCAACGGCCAAACCGTGTGCACCGTCGAGTATATGGCCGATGAAGTTCAGTTTCCTGATCTCGAAGATTTTTTTAGCGGCCCAGACAACCAAGATTCCGATTTGACCGCTTTTTGGGGCGCCGTTTACCGCCTTCAGGAGCAGTATGTCCATCTTGACGGCGCGATGACCTATGACGGCTCCGCGCGGGGTACGACGGCGGCCGCTACGATGACTCCCAGCGCGGTCGGAATTGCCCCGGCGGTTAAAACAGATGGATCAAGCATCACTCTCACCGCTTCTGAATCCGTATTTCTGGCCTCTGATGTTGGAAGCGAAATTTGGAAAAAGCCCGATCCCGTGACTGGACTCGGGGGTGGCCGCGCGCTTATCACGGCATATACTTCGGGAACGGTTGTCACGGCTACCTGTCTTACCCCTTTTGACTCGACCGCGGCGATTCCCGCGGGCCAATGGTATTTTGCGCAGAAGACTATTTCAGGGGCGTGGCCCTTGAACGGCCAGACGGTCGCCGTGGTGACGGATGGTGCGGTTTATTCCGATGGTGGCGCGACAGGGGCCAGCACGGACACGGGCTATCCCGTAGTTTCCATAGTAAACGGAGCGTTTACCATGTCGCGGGCGGCGGCTGTCGTCCATGTCGGTTTCCCCTATCTCGGGTTCCTGAAGACGCACAATTTGGAAATGGGAGGCAAGACCGGCCCCGCGCAGACAAAGCCGCGGAACATCAACGAGTTGTATATCCGCTTTCTGTGGTCTTTGGGCACCGATTATGGAACGGACCAATACCGAATGGAGCGCATCAATCAGCGGCCTTCGAATGCTGTTTATGACCGTCCCGCACCCGTTTTTTCGGGTGTCCGTAAGCTTCCTTATCAAGATAGTTGGAGCGAACAGGACCATCGCGATCAGTACGAGAAATCGGTGGTCGTGATGCAAAAGCTGCCGCTGCCCTCCATCATTTCTTTCATCGACATACGCTACGATACGACGGACGACGGAGACGCATGATCATCGATTTCAAGCCTTACCATTTTACGGCCGCTCGGCTTGCCCCCGACGTGCGCCAAGCTGCGGCGCCTAAAATCGCGAACCTGGACTTGCTGGCAAAACATTTTTTGGCGGGAACCTCCGTGGTGTTCAAGCCAGAACAGAACCGCACCCATATTTTGGGGCTCATTGGCGTGATTCCCTCGGCTAAAATGCTCGGGTGCGGGGAAGTGTTCGTGCTGCCGACCGAGGAAAGAACCAAATATCCCATCGAATTCGCTCGGGACATTAAAGGCGCGTTGCATTTTGCGAAGCGGCATTTTGCTAGAATACGCGCGCGGGGCGAGAAAGACAATCCGTTTTACACGCGATGGTTCAAGTTCTTGGGAATGAAACGAACTAATCTGAAGGAACACGGCGAAGTGGTTTGGGAGTTGGCCTGATGGCAACCGCTCCCGCTTTTGAAGGCATTAGCGCCGCGCTGGATATTGCCGGTGGTTTAGCCGACTATTTCGCGTCCGCATACAGCACGTCCATCGCCAATTCGCAAGCGGCGATGATCATGACAACCGCGCAGGCGAATGAACGCCGCTACGCTTTAATGGCCCGGGCGCTTGAAGGAACTCAGGCCCAAGATTATGCCGCTTCAGGTGTTAAGGTTTCGGGCTCTCCTATTGATGTTCTGGATCAAACGGCGCAAATCGCGTCCCAGAACGAGGCGCAGATTTTGATGGCCGGCAAGGAAGAAGCACTTGGGAAATCGAATGAAGGC
Source organism: Patescibacteria group bacterium (assembly GCA_028865305.1). Lineage (GTDB taxonomy): Bacteria > Patescibacteriota > Minisyncoccia > UBA6257 > 2-01-FULL-56-20 > REEB161. The sequence goes on from JAGWKM010000007.1 coordinate 32,131, forward strand.
GCCCAAGCCGCCATGCAAGGGCGCATGGCTCTCTTATCCGGTATTCTCGGAGGGGGTGCGAGTTTAGGTCAAGGCATTAATTTAGCAACCGCAGACAGCGGGGGCGGCACAACGCCTGCGAGCCTTCCCTCTTCTTACGCGCAAACTGGCGGCAATTCTTTGGACCTTCCCGGCGGTGGGGTGTCCAGTTATGGATTCTATGGCGGAGGATTTGGCGGCTAATGCAGATCCCCCAAATTGGTTTTAGCCAATTGCCCGATTCTTCCCCGAATCAGGGTCCAGTTATCCAACCCGGAGAAATAGCGGGTGAAGCGTTGAGTCGCTCTGCGGAAGAAGTCGGGTCTAAGACTTTCATGGCAATGCGAGCGGATAATCAGCGGCGCGAATTAGCCGACCGTAAACAGGCCATGATTGATACCCAAGCGGCCGTTACGGCCGGGGCTTCGTTTGAGACGAGCGCGGCCGCGCAGTTGGATGCCATTAAAGCGGCCAACGCGAAAACGCCGCAGAACATCGTGCCGCAGTTCAATGAATGGGCTACTCAAGCCCAAACTAATTTCTTGAAAGGAAATGCCGTTAATGGGCGCCAGCAGGAGTTGATGACGGATGCTTCCTCGCGCACCATCGCGCGGCTTGGAGTGAGCGCGGCGAACTATGCTTCAGGACTTGCCACGCAAAACGCTAAAGCGGCGTTCGATACCGCTTCGACCCAATTTGCGAATGGGGCGATTATCACTGGTGGTGATGCCCGCGCGCTTCAGGACATGAACGACAAAGTGGCGCGGTTGGAGCCGAGCGCCGCTAATCTGAAACAAGACGCCGCTGGCGAAATTGAGAGCTTCAAGCAGCGCTATTCCCAAGCGTACATCAACAAGCTCATTGACTCGGGGCTGCCGGGCGCTCTGCAAGCGGTCAAGAGCTTGGAGAATCCTGACAGCTTCGTGCAGAGCTATATTAAGAACGTGCCCGCTGAACTCTCGAAAGCGCGCGAAGCGGTTATGGGGTGGGGAAACCGGCAGGCGGTCCAATCAGTCGTGGACAGTTTGGCCGCACACAAAAATTTGATGGACCAATGGCAACGCGGCCAATTAAAGCTCACAGACATTCAGGCGCTTTTATCCGCCAACGAAGAGAAGGGCAATTACGAGCAGAAGTTGCTTGCCACCAATCCCGCGGCCCAAAAAGCCGCGATGAATACCACCGACGCCAACGAGAAATTTTACACGGCGCTTGGGACGCTTCTGCGTAAAGGGCAATCCCCGAGTGCAACGAATGATCCCCAAACGGTTGCGACTCTGGCGTCTAAAACCGGCGCCATGATCGCGGACGCATCGAGTCGCAGTGATGCCGCCTCTTGGGCGCAATTCACGGGCCAGTTGACTGCTATTTCCGACGCCGTGAGTTCAGGCAAGATGACGCCCCGCATGGGATCCGCGCTTACATCGGCTCTGACGAATGTGCTCCCCCAGCAAGTGAAAAGCAATTCGTCGCGCCCGACTTATGCTGCCGCGGACAATTTGGACCCCGACCCGGTGCACAAAGCATACTTGACCGGGAGTTCGACGCTTATGCAGGAAGAAGGTCACGGCATTTTTAAGAATTTGAGCCAAACCTCCAAAAATAATGCCCTTCAATTTTATCTGGAAACCATGAATCAATCGGTGAAAAACGGGATCCCGGTGGATGGTGCGCGGGCGCAACAGTTGGCGATGAAGGCTTTAGCCCAGGCGCGGGCGCAGCAGATGGCGGAGTGGGAAACGACGTCCACAAAAAATAACGGGGGGCAGTAATTCGTGGCCGCGAATAATTTTCCGGGCAATCCGAATCCGCCGGCAAAGGTTCCCGATATTCCAGCGCCCCGTGGCAACGGCGGTCAAGGACCGCAGGGGTTGGCGATTGATTCAGGTGCCTCCACTGGCGACGACCTTCCCGCACCTTCCGCCCCGAATGGCCGTCCGCAGGGTGCTACTTCTTCCTATACCTCTTCGGAAGATGCCCCCTGGACTTTCGCGAAGAACGATGACGGCACTTTTCAGGCATACACTTTCGACCCGAAAACCGGATCTAAGGACATGGGTTCTGTCGCCATCAATGATGCGGACAAGGTACTCCATGCTGTAGGCACCTTCAACCCCGCGATGGACAGTTGGGAGGTGCCGGCCGCGGCCGCCAAACAACTCGCGCAAAACAATCTGCCTTTGCCGGCGTACTTGAAGGACAAATTTAATCTTGGGTCCGCTGAAGTCGCGCAAGGTGCTATAGGGCAGCAATTCTTAAACGGCCAGATGTCGGCCGACGAGGCAGTTTCCCGAGGTAATCCGGGCATCTTGAAAGCCCAAATGGCGCAAGCACCGGGTCTTGCATGGAACGGCAATTTAGGCGACTTCGTGGGTGGTTTGTGGAATACCGTCAAAGACGCTTGGAGTCCCCGGAATGTCGCAGGTCAAATCGCGGAAATGGCGCCGTCCCTTATGGACATGGGCAAACAGGCCGTAGGTTACGGCAGTGTAGTCGGCCTCGGAGTCGGACTTACCGCAGGGCCTGAAGCCGCCCCTGCGGGTTTTGCGGTGGGCGCAGGTTACGGAATTTGGAAATCGGTAAGCGACATTTCTGCGGGCCAATCGGCCGTGGGGATGCTGGCGAAGGGTTATGACGAGAAGACCGTTAAGACTCTTGCACCCCTCGAAGGAGCTTTGAACGGTTTGATGATGGTGGGCACTGCGGACCTCCTTTCGGTGCCAGGACTTAAGTCCTATGTGGATAAAGCGGCCGCGAATTCAGAATTGATGGGCAAGCTGGCAAAATATGTGGCCGGTGTGGCCGGCGGCACAAGTCTGATGGCGGCGCAAACGGCCGTCCATGAGACGATGGACCATATTGCCGCTACGGTGGACAATATGCCGGCGGCCGCAGACCGGCAGCCCATGGCCGCGATTATTCGCAGCGCGATTACCTCGGCACCCGTCATGGCAGCACTTGGTTTACCAGGCACTTTGATCGGGGAGGGGGGCGAGAGCGGTTTCCGCGAAGAAACGCCTGCGGAACAGCGGAGTGCCGCTGAAACGGAAAAGGCGCTCCAAGAATTTCAGGAGGCGCGAAAGGAAAATGGCGCCCAGCAGCCCATTCCCCAAGTGGAAGCCGAAAAGCCCCAAGAAGCCGCGAAATCGGGAGAATCGGCCGAGGCCGTTGCGCGTGCGGCCTCCGCGGCCTCTGCGGAAGAAACAAGCAAAGAGTCCGCAGTAACGCCCGAACAAGCGGCCCACGAGTTGATGGAAGGACCGGCTAAAGGATCGGAGCAACCCGCAAACGGGGATGAAATTTTGGGGGCCGTTGAAAAAGCGGCCGAAAAGCCCCCCAAACCGACGCTTGAACAACAGACGCGCGATGTCGAGACGCAGGGGCGCATCGACGCTTTACAGCACGACCTCAAGGACAGCGAAACGCTGCTCGACCATCTTTCGCAGTTGCGCGATGACTATGTGCGGCGCGGAATTCCGACGCGGAAGCTGGACGGCAAAATCAACAGCGCTTTGGCGGATTGGAGAGGAACGAAGGAGGATTTGGATTTCTACCAAGCGCCATTCCGCGAGAACGCGATGGTGATGCCTCATGAGCACCTTTGGATGAAACCGGCCACGCTCGAAGACATCGTGAATACCGCCGAGGAAGCCGGGCGTCAAGGCACGAAGGAACGGGCGCAGCAGATCAAGGATTTGGCTTCAGAGAACAAATTGACGCGCCTCGATACGCAGAAGTTTCTCAAGAGCAAGCCGTGGTCGGTCATGGGCGAACGCCAATTTGACAACTTCTTGGGCCAGTTCAAAGAACACGCCGATGAGGTCAATGAGCGCAAAGAGGCGATGCGCAATCTCCAAATCGAGCGCCGCGAAAAGCAACTCGGGAATGAGCAGTATATCCGTCAACTACACGATTTGCCGCCGATGCGCAAGATGGACACCGACCAAATCCGTGAATACACACGCATCTTGAAGCAATACGACAAGGGCGACGAAGCGCTCTCGCCCAAGCGCATCGCTTCCTTGGACACGACTGCACTTAAAGGAGCCAAGACGCAAAAGGAAGTGATGGACTTAGCGGGCAAACTGACAGGGCAACCCATCAAAGACATGATGCAGGTGCGGATCCCCCTCACGGCTCAAATCACGCCTGATGCCGACCTTGAGAAGATCAACGGGGTTTTGAAATTCGTGGTCGCCCAAGATAAAACGATTGGGGCAAAAACAGATGCTCTAGCCGAAGGTGAAAAGAATATCGGGCTCGAACTAGCGGCCAAAGCCCTCAAGAGCCGGCGTGCTCTCATGGACCGCGGCGAACGCATAGCGGATTGGTTTGCGCCCCAGCAAGACTCTTTGAAGGACTACATCGAGGCCCAAAACCCGGCGAAGGAAGCCCAACTCGCTAAAAAATTGACGCCTGAAGAATTGGAATGGGCCAATTGGTGGAAGAAAATTGCTTCCGGTTTTGAAGACTATCTCACCAAGAATGATGAGTTGAATACTCGGTTTAGCGGGCACTACGTTCCCCATATCGTGAAACCGTGGCCTGAAATTATCCGCGATGTGCGAAAAGTCGGTTTGTGGAATTCGCTCAAGGAGTTTTTGCCATCGAAGGATGATGCCAAGTTTGCGGATATGGACAATCGGCGCGTGTCCCTCCGCGAATTTTTCGAGCCTACGCAGTTTCGCAGCGGGAAGCTGGATCCGTCCAAGAACATCTACCGGGCGGCTTCTAACTACATCGACGCTTTCTATAAAAAGGTTCACTACGACGAGCTTGCGCCTTTAGTCACGACGATGGTGCAAGCCGCGAAATGGGCCGACCGGGAAGCTCCCGAGGGGGAAAATTTCAACAAGCGTCTTGAGACTTTCCTCGGCCAATATCTCAATAAGGTCAAAGGCGACACCAAATTCACTAACATGGAAATCGAGGGAATGGGCAACAAAATCCTCGGTGCCGCGAACTCGTGGGCCGCGCTCCATTACATCGCCCTCAATGTGCCGCTGCAATCTACGGTGCTGGCTGCGGAGAAAGCGAGTGCGTGGATGATAACGGGACCTGAAGCGTTTGCGCGCGCTCAGATGCGGCGTTTCACGGATCAAGGCCAAGCCATCCTTTCCAAGTACGAGACTTTCACTGGAGAGTCGCCCGTCGAGCAGTTGAAAGACCCGACCAAGAATTTCGCGGATACCGTGAATACGGCTCTGTACGGCACCTATCAATGGACGCGGCGCAATGCGCTTCAAGATGTTTTGCTGGGCTCTCTTACAAAGGAAGAGTTTGAGAAAGGCGAAATCTCGCCCGAGAGACTTGGGGAGATCAAACGCGCGGCCGCGCGGTGGATGCCGATGCCCGATATGTCCTCGGTCGTCGGCAAATCGCTCGCGGCGCGTTCAGCATTTCAGCTTGTGCAATGGGCCATTCCGCCTTTTCGCCGCGCGGTCGAAGACCTGGGCGCGTTGGCAAAGACCGTCGCGAGCGGCGGCGAAAAGAAACTGACGCCTGACCAAATCCATGATTTTGCCCGAGCGGTAGGGCCCCTTACGCTGGCGCTGACCGCGCGGAGGCTTTTGACGCCCCAAATGGAGGATTCGTCCTTTGAAGGGCGGCTCATCCATTATCTGCGCCGGCACATGATCGCCATGTTCTCGGCCATGGACCCTTCGGTTTTCTACAAACCATTCTTGGGGCCGCGTTTAGTTTTGGACACGGCGCAGCAGTTGGAAACCCTCATGCACGTCGAACGCTCAAAAGCGCGCGGCTGGAAAGGCGGAGCGTTGGAAGGAGAGAATGGGTTGATTAAAGACCTGGAACCTGCTATGCTTAGACAGCTTGGCGTTGATTTCGGGACCAACGAGGATGAGCGAGGCAAACGCACATGGCGGTAGGAACTTTATACGCACCCTCGAAACAAGCAGGCAATGGCGTCCTTCTTGCCTTTAGCGGCAACTGGAAAGCGTTTAACGAATCTGATTTTGTTGTCTACACCATAAACGCCGCAGGCATCCAATCCGCGCAGCTCGTCCTTAACACCGATTACACCGTCGTTTTCGATACGGATGCCGAAACCTGGACCGTCACTTTCACGGTAGCACCCGTGTCCGGGGGTTACGCGCTCATTGAGCGTTCAACCTCTTTGACCCAAGAAACGAATTGGCCGCGGGAAGAAGCGACTCCTTCGGAAGACACCGAGAACGCGGTAGACAAACTCACGCTCATCGCGCAAGAGTTGTTGTGGAGTGTCACAAATGGGACGGCGCAGCCATCGGTAGAGCAATCGGGTACTCAGGCGGCGATGCCGGCAAATCCCACGGCCATCGTTTGGTACTATCAAACGGACACCGGGCAATATCTCAAGTATCTGCCGGCGGCGCAAAAATGGTTCTTAGTGGGGTAAAATGAAAAGAATCTTTTTAGCCGCAAAATTATTGGCGCTCTGCGCACTCACGGCCCAAGCGGGAACCTACTACAATTTGGTGTTGGGGAGTTCTTCGACAGCGACTACTTTGTCTCTCGCCGGCGTGGTTTCCATTTCGTCGCCATCCACTCCGAGCACTTATCCCATAACTCTCGACGGCCGCACAGGCGCTGCGACATTTTCAAGCGCGACGGTGAGCGGCAACGCCTTCTCCGTCGGCGGCTCGACGCTCGTGGTCATCGGCGGGAATGTCGGGATTGACACAACGATGCCGACGAGTGCGCTTGACGTGAATGGCAATGTGACCGCGCAAACATTTGTCGGAAATTTGAGCGGTAACGCGACGA
>JAGWKM010000208.1 GCA_028865305.1 Patescibacteria group bacterium
CGTTATTAGTTAGCTTGCTCGGTGCCGGGTCTTGGTATCTAACGGATATTTGTATACATGCAGTAGGATGTTTAATGCGAACCATACTCTGGGATATTGCACTCCCCATTATTAACCCGGGGTATGCTTTTTTTATTTGGGCGTTAGCGATATCGGTTGTTTTAGTGTTTGTCTCCAAAGAAATCTTTATCTCCTGGCTCAAGTTCGCAGCATGGTATTTACCACTCATGTTTCTTTCTATCGCATTAACGCCTGTGAGTTACACTGGTATCGGAATCGACCTCTATCCCTACTATCGCATCAACGCTGCCCACGATGCCGGTGTTGCATTTGTCGTCCTCTCACTCCTTCTCATTGCGTGGAAGTACTGGAGGTTACACCGAAAATCGGCACTTTAATACGCTAGAATAGGAAAGTAGATATATGGAGGAGAAACTATTGCCGGAGCATGCCAGCCCTGACGTGCCGCAGAAAAAGTATCGACGATGGCCGCTCCGGCTTCTGAGTATTTTGTACGGTTTGTTGGTTTTTCCGGGATTAGGCATTGCGGTAAGCGGCGTGTTTGCTTTTGACGCGCCGGGTTCCGAGAAGGTGTTCACGACGCAATTATTCGCGCTCAGCCTCCTCATTGTGCCGTTCGTGCTCATTGTTTCCTGCATCGGCGGGCTTATCGTTTCATTCGGCAAGCGAACGCCGCGGCGCGTGCGGTGGGTGTGGATTTTTGCGCTGCTTCCCGCCCTGAACCTGGTGCTGTTCCTCATTGCCATAGCGCTCCTCCAGGGCCTCTGCGGCGGCAGCTTCACGTGCACCCATTAGGAGTCGGCGCGCTAACATACTCATATGGCCGATAAAAAGGAAGAAAGGCCTTCGCATCAGAAACGGGCGACGTGGCACTACAAGTTCCACGAGAGCCGGACGCCGGCGCAGAAATTCGCGGACCTGCTTGCGCAGGGAATGGGCTCGTGGCCGTTCATCATTTGGCAGACGGTGTTCGTCGTGTTTTGGATATTTCTGAACCTGTACGGCTACACTCAGCACTGGGATCCGTATCCGTTCATTCTTTTGAATCTTCTCTTCTCGACGCAAGCCGCATATGCCGCGCCTATCATCATGATGAGCCAGAACCGCCAGGCCGATAAGGACCGCCTGCACGCGGAAGAGGACTTCGAAACGAACCGAAAAGCGAAAGAGGAAATAGAAATGCTGCAAACGAGGCTGGACGAAATAGAATCGAAAAAGCTCGACAAAATCCTCGCGATTTTGGAGAAGAAGTAAGATTTTATTTTAGGTAGTTACTAAACCCTGAACATTGACTTATTAAGTATATTACGTACAATGTGTTGACTTATCGGATTTGCCTATAAAATATAATTTATGGCAGGTGAAGGCATAATTTCCCCCGAAGTGAAAGAAGAAGCGGAACGCGCGGAAAAAATCATCGCCGAGATGACTGCAAGCCGTTGGGCTCAGTTCAAGACCAAACTCCGATTTATTTCTGAAGCGGCCAACGAGACAGCAGAGGAAGGTAGTCGTTTTACGGGCGGTTTGTTTGGCAGCGCGGGCATAGGAGCTGGCGCAGGGATAGGTGCGGCTGCAGGCGCTCCTCTCTTGGGCGTCGGGGCAGTCCCTGGCGGGATTATCGGCGCGGCAGTTGGCGGCGGGATAGGGTATGGTTTTGGAAGAATGTTTGGTTTGATGCTTGGTAGTATTTCGGGTGGAGTTGAGGCGAGCGTATCGGCTCTTCGGAACAGCGAACGCTATAAAAATTGGCTGAAGGAAGAGGGAATACGAAAAACACG
>JAGWKM010000209.1 GCA_028865305.1 Patescibacteria group bacterium
TAATTTGGATTGAAATCCAGGGTGATGGTTGCACCTTTTTGCACCCCGGCTGTCGTAAGAATTTGTCGGATGGAATGGATGAATGTTTCATTTGAAACGGCGTTGATTTGCTGTTCCAATAACAGCACTCGCGCATCTGTGCCCGAGTCTGGATTGGCAGCGGAAGGCTGATTAAAGAAATGCGGATTTACCCAGCCGCTTGGCGCCGTGAACTGTACGGACGAAGTCTCGGCGGCATTTCCGTGAATCGCCATCGTCAATATCACACTATAAAGCCATAAGCTGACGATTCTTGCAGAATTGGAATAAAAGTCTGACCGCTGCATTTCAGCAATAATGAGACCTCTGCAAAAAGGCATTTGAGTTGATTGATTGGATGAGAGCGACATGGTTCAATGAAAAATCAGTTCGACAACGAGCCGTTGGCGGCGGGTTGAACCGCCATTTTCACTCATTTTGTCCGCGTGGCGGACGTTCTGCGAAAGTCGTTTCATGCTCCGGTCAAAGTCACCAGCCGTTTCAAGTTCCAACAGATGCTTTTGAACTCCAGTTCCAGCCGGTTGGGTTCTCTGCCGACGTAGCGCACGCGCCGGTAGAGCGCGCTGCGTTTCCACCAGCCAAACACTTTCTCGATGCCGCAGCGCACCCGGCTCATCAGACGGTTGAAGAGCAACGTGGTTTTGTCCAGCGGTTGTCCCCGAAAGGCTTTGCGCAAAATGCCGTTGCCAATGTTTCTTCGTTCACACCAGCGGCTGCGTTCTTTGCTCCAATACGCTTTGTCGGCCATGACCATCTCTTCGTCGCCTTTGACAAGGGCTTCAAATTCCCGGCAGTCGTGAACATTCGCGCTGGTCAGTTCCACGTTGCGGATGAGGGTGTGGCTTTCATCCACCGCCACATGCGCTTTGTAGCCGTAATGCGGCTGGCCTTTCTTGACGGTATAGCCCGCGTCCTCATCGCCACTGGTTGTATTGTCGGCGCGTCGAGCGGCTTGCAAGAGCGTGGCATCCACCAGCGTGCAGGTTTTCAGGATGAACCCTTTTTGTTCGAGCTGACGGTTGACCAGCGTCAAGAGTTTTTCGTGCAAGCCATGCTCCACCAATCGCTGACGGAAACGCACCAGCGTCGTTTCATCGGGTACCTTGTCCTGCAAACCCAAACCTGCGAAGCGCCGCCAACTGAGGCGGTCTTTGACCAGTTCCTCGCATTGCGGATCGGAGAGGCCGTAGCAATGTTGCAGCAGACTCATTTTGAAAAGAACCAGCGGCGGGCACGGCGGACGTCCCCATTTGCCCGGATACATCGCGTGCAGGGCCTTTTCAATCGGCTTGAAATCCAATGTTCGCTCCAGCCGCTCCAGAAAATCGTTCGTCGGCATCGCAGGCATGAAGGTGTCAAGGAGTCCAAATTGAGGATTGCTCGTCGTTTCCATATTCGTCAGACGCTTATTTCACCACCACGTTCAATCACTTTTGCAGAGGTCTCAATAGATTAAATTCATTTTGTCTGTCGTAAAGGGGTCAGTCCTGCTATCATAATAGATTAAATTCATTTTGTCTGTCGGGTTGAAGTTTCAACTTCACCACTCGAATATTCTATGCGCAATGCCCGTGGCATGAAGTGGATTTAATGCCTCTCACCGCTTTCAGTCAAGGCAGGACTGACCCCTTTACGGGCGAGGATGAACAGCTCGAGGTCGGGAACGCGCCGTTGCTGGCTTTCGAGGCTTGTGACGGAAACGCGGCTGGTGTCCCAGCCGAGCAGTTGCAGTTTTGCGGCAAGCCGTTCTTGCGACCA
>JAGWKM010000008.1 GCA_028865305.1 Patescibacteria group bacterium
TAATAATGTCTAATTAATAATTAATAACGAATGTCCAACGAAGAATTTTCAAAGACATTCTGGCATTAAACATTCGTTATTAATGAGTCATTATTAATTAGAAATTTCCCAAACCCTGGATCCCGGGTCAAGCTTGCCTACCGGCAGGCGGGCCCAGGATGACAGAAAAAACTACATTCTCTCTAATAATATCCTCAACTCCGCCGGATTCAGCGAATACAGCTCCGCATTCTCCAGGGTTACCTCCTTATTCTTCACTAGATTCGCAAGCGACCGGTTCAAGGTCACCATGCCTTCCTGCAAACTGGTCTCGATCACGAGGTCGATCTGGTACACTTTCCGTTCGCGGATAAGGTTGCGGATGGCGGGATTCACGATCATGATCTCCATGGCCGGCACCCGGCCGCCGGCTACGCGCGGGAGGAGCCGCTGCGAAACGATGGCGACGAGCGTCGCCGCAAGCTGAGACGTAACCTGGCCCTGCTGCTCCGCCGGGAAGGAGTCGATGATGCGGTCGATGGTCTGCGCCGCGGAATTCGTATGGAGAGTCGCGAAAACCAAGTGGCCGGTTTCGGCCGCCGTCATCGCCGTGTCAATGGAAACCGTGTCGCGCATTTCGCCGATCATAATCACATCGGGGTCTTGGCGCAAAACGGTCCGCAGCGCCGCGTGGAAGCCGACCGTATCGCTGCCGACTTCACGCTGGGAAATGATGCATTTGTCCTGCGTGAAAAGATATTCGACCGGATCCTCGATCGTGATGATATGGTCCGAGCGCTCGTGGTTCACTTCATCCACCATGGCCGCCAGGGTCGTCGATTTGCCATGCCCCGCGGGGCCGACGACGAGGATAAACCCTTGCGATAATTTCGTAAAATCGTGAACCAGCGGCGGCAGGTTCAGTTCTTCGATGGTCCTGATGCGTCCCGGCACCAGGCGTAACGCGGCCGCCATAAAACCGCGCTGATAAAACACATTCACGCGGAATCGCGCCTTGTCCTCGAAACTGTAAGCGAAGTCGATTTGCCGGTCTTTTGCCAGCCGTTCTTTCTGTTCCGGCGTGAGCATTTCGCCGATGATGCCGGCGGCGGATTCCGCCGTAAGTATGGATTCCTTTTGGAGCGGCACCAGGACTCCGTCAACGCGGAGCGTCGGCCGCTTGCCGACAGCAAGGTGAAGGTCGGAGGCGTTCTGGCGGGCGCAGGCGGTGAGGAGGTCGGTTAGTTTTTGTTTGAAGTCGTCCATGGGTCTTTTTATATGAGGTATTTTGTATAAAGTATTATGTATACCTTATACATTATACCTTATACATTATACAAAAAACTACACTTCCTCCGTTTCCCTCACAACTTCCTCGATCGACACCAATCCCCTTAACGCCTTAATCACGCCGTCCTGCCGCAACGTCAACATCCCTTGCCGCCTTGCTTCCGCCAAAATCTTTTGGATGGTGAGATTGCCGCCCGCAATCAACTGTTCGATCTCCGGCGTCATCCGGAAAACCTCGTAAATGGCCATCCGCCCCTGGATGCCGCGCCCCTTGCAGGCCGCACACCCCTTGGCGTGGTAAACCTGGTACGGCTCGGCGAAATCCTTCCTGGCTTCTTCCGGCAAGTCCGCGAGCGCCCGCCGGATGACCTGTTGCACTTCGCCCGCTGCCGGTTCTGGCGCCTTGCAGTTCGGGCAAAGCGTCCCTATGAGCCGCTGGGCTATCATGAGATTCAGCGAAACCGGCAGCAGGAACGGTTCCACCTTCAAATCCATAAGCCGCGGAATGACGCCGGCGGCGTTGTTGGTGTGCAAGGTAGAAAGCACGATGTGGCCGGTCAAGGCGGCCTGCACGGCGAGGCCGGCGGTCTCGGCGTCGCGGATCTCGCCGACCATGATGACGTCCGGGTCCTGGCGGACGATCTCGCGGAGGCCGGAAGCGAAGTCGTAGCCGATCTCCGGCCGCACCTGCGATTGGTTGATGCCGGAAACGAAATATTCCACCGGATCTTCGAGTGAAACAATGTTCACGTCCTCCTGGTTCATCTGCTGCAAAAAGGCGTAAAGCGTCGTCGTCTTGCCGGAACCGGTCGGCCCCGTGATCAGGATCATGCCGTATGGCTTCTCGAGGCCCGCCTTCACGATTTCCCTGTTCTTATACTGGAACGGCAAGCTCTCAAAATTTTTCAATCCCTGCGACGGGTCGAGGACGCGGATGGCCACCTTTTCTCCGAGCGGCGTCGGAAAGGTGGACACGCGGAAATCGATATCCTTATCCATGATGCGCGACCGGAACCGCCCGTCCTGCGGAATGCGGGTTTCATCTATCTTCATGCTCGAAATGACCTTCACGCGCGAGATAACCGGCTGGCCGAGCGTGGGCGGCAAAAGCGCCACCTGCCGCAAGTCGCCATCGATGCGGAACCTGATGCGGACGCCGTTCTCCTGCGGTTCAATATGGACATCCGATGCCTTGCTGAAAACCGCTTCTTTCAAAGTATCGGCTACGATCTTGATGACCGGCGCCTCTTCGCCGACCGCGGCATCATCCAGCCGCACGATCTTTTGGGCCGAAGCACTGCTCTCCGCGCCAATCGACTGCACGGCCCGGGCGATTTCCGTGCGATAGGGCGAATATTTCCGGAGCACCGCCTCCCAATCCGCGTAGGAAATCACATAAACGCCAAGATTGTAATGGCCGCGCCGAGCAACGAACTTCAATGCGTCCTGGGCTTTCGCATCATCCGGATGCACCATGCCGGCCACGAGAAGGCCGTCCTGCAGGCCAAGCGGCACGACGCCGTAATTCCTGGCCGTTTCTTCGGGAATGAGATCCAGCAATTCCTGGTTGACGGTCGCCGGGTCTATCTTTTGGTATGGAACATTCAAAAGCGAGCTTTTGAGCTCTGCGATTTTTTCACTCGGCACGATCCGCTCCTCCTCGATGATGGCCTCGGCCGGTTTTGATTTGATGAGGGCGTCACGTTTCAGGCGGCTGACGAGCTGCGGCGTAATCAGGTTCTGGCGTTCTAGTTGTTCAAGAAGTTGTTCGTCAGTCATGATTTAACATAAGCAAGGAGTAAGCAACACGAAAAAAAGGATATCTCTTATTCTCCCTCCCCTGTCCCATTCTTTTTTTCTTACTCCTTGTTTACGGGCTCACAAACGGATTCGGCCTCCCGACGGCACCGGGGCCGGTCGGCGTGGGAGCGGGAACATACTGTTTGAGCGACTGATAAACGGTATTCCCTAAAATATCCTGCGGATTCTGGGTTTGGCCGGAAACGGAAAGGATTGCCTGGAGGTTGCCGGGCGGGGCAATAATGGCCACCGGCGGCGTGATCAGGAAAATATAATAAACCGCAACGACCAAAATGACGATGACCGAGATCCATCCGAGAAAACTGATGATATTCGAGCTTGTTTTTTCCTCTTCGATGATGATAGCCATGGAAAATTAACTGCTAATCCTTATGGTAATTGGTAATACGCCTGCAATACCAAATTGTAGGCGAAATAATCAACGGAGGCCGACTTTCCTCCCGTGGATCCCGTGAACGGCTGGATTGCGACGTTCTCGATGTCGAAAAGCCGGATGTTGGTTTCGAGGTCCGCAATGAATTGCTTGAAATTCTCATAGCTTCCTGTTGCAACGAGTTTAAACGAGATCGTGCCTACCGGCTGAAGGAGCGCCGTCGAAGAACTGTTTCCGATATTTGAGGATTTCTGCAAGGTTGGCGTGGAAACCGCGACCGACGAAAGACTGATATTATCCTGACTCGCAATGCCCTCGATCTGCGCCAGGGCTCCGGCCACATCTTCCCCCACGGGCAGCGCGGCTCCAAGGCCCTGCGCATTTTGGCTTTGCTCGTTATAAGAAGCAAGTATGCTTTGCGCCTGCTTTACGAGCGCAGACATACTGGTAAAGAGCCCTTGGTTCGCGATCTCCTCGCCGCGCAGGGATTCAACCTGGCTGTATGCCGGCTGTACGAATTCAAAAAAAACAACAAAAGCGACCACGAGGAACACCAGGGCGACCAACATGCTGACAAGCCGTTTGGAAGATTGCTTCATGGGTGTTGCGCCGAAAATATGGCCGGATTCATGAGTAAAGACAGGTTAAACTGCGGAATACCGCCCGCAACCGGCATAATGACATTTGAAAGGCTCACGGACTTCACCTCCGGATCCGACTGGAAAATCGCCATTTGTTGGTTCAAGTCGGCCGTGGTTTTAGCCGTTCCGTTGAGCGTCACCTGATTTCCGGAAGCGAAACTGAAACCCGTATAGGAAACATTGGCTTCGGTGCGGCTCTCGAGCCAGCTGAGAAAATTCGCAAAGGCAGTATGCTTGTTGACGAGATTCTTCAGGTTGGACAGTTCCGAATAATAGGCAAGTATCTTTTGCTGGTCGGCTGATGAAATCGATTGGTTCAGCTGGTTGATCTGATTTTGCGTTCCCGAAATCTGCGCGTTCAAAATAGGCGTGTAGACCGCCGCGAGGCCGAGGTAAAGCGCGATCACGATCACCAAAAGCCCGCCAGAATAAAACAAGATGCCTCCGGACCATCCGGGGGTTTTCACCGGTTCGCGGGCTAATTTTTCAACGACTTGAGTTGGAAGCGGCATGCGATTTGAGACAGGGAACAAGAGACAGGGAACAGAGAATTAACGCTATTCTTTCCCTGTTCCTTGTCTCATGTTCCTTGTTTCTTACATAAAATTCCTCATTCCTAACCCCAGCGCGACGCTCATCAAGGGAGCTAATTCCGGCACGAGCGGCTGGATCTCGCCCGGATATTCGAATTTCACGAATGGTGCGGCTTTGACCACCGGAACGCCGAACTCGCGCTCGAAATATTTTTCGACGCCCAAGAGATTTGCTCCGCCGCCGGCAAGCATGACCCGCTCAGTTTTCTTGGCAAGCGGAAACTGCTGCCCGTAAGCAAACTGGGCCTTCTTCACCTCATTTATTATAGCATCCACGAAAGGCATCATGATTGTGGACAACTCGTAACTTGGCCCGGTGCCGACAATCCCCCGTTCTTTTTTCAATTCTTCCGCCCGGAGCGGGTTCAGTCCCAGGCTTGAAGCGAGCGCCTGGGTGAGCGATGCTCCGCCGAAGTCACTCTGTGTATTCCATACCAATCCGCCCCCCTCGAAAAAAACGATGTTCGTGGACCGGCTTCCGATATCAACTAGGATGGTAGGCGTCGGATCGCCGCCAAAAAGCCGGGCCAAGCTCAGGCTTTCGGTCTCAAGCGCGCTCAAACGGAGTCCGGCGGCGGCGAACATTTTGTTATATTTGTTGATCTGCTCGTTCGGCACCGAAGTCAGGAAAATTTTCTGGTGGATAAACCCCTGGTCGTCCTGGAATTCCCCTACCTTCATCCAATCGAGCGACACCTCGGAAAGAGGCAGCGGCACGTATTGCTGCGCCTGAAACCGGAGCGCCTGCTCGACTTCCTGCGGCGCCATTTGCGGAAAATCAAGCACCGTGGTGAATACGCTGAACGGAGGCAGCGACGCAATGGCATTGACTGCCGGGGTTCCCATGATCCGCACAAGCGCCCGCAAAAGTTCGATCACTTCCGACTCAAAGATCTTCAAGCTGCTCGTCTGGAGCGCCTGGTTCGCCCGCGCAAGATACCCGCTCGATTCCAAAAGGCCGTAATTCGAAACCAGCGGCTTCCCGGAGCCGTTCCTCACTTCCGCCATCTTGATGGAGGTCGTGCCGATATCGACGCCAAGGATCGCGCCGGAGAGGGACCTTTCAAAAAGATTAAAAGGATTTTGCATTCGTCTTGATTATTGGTTATCCCTTAATAGTCAATGGCTCTGAAAAACTGATAATGGATGATTACATTCTACCATGAAACCCGGCAAAATCATTGAAATATTGGCTGATATCTTCTTCCCGCGCGCCTGCCTCGGCTGCCGCCGGCATCTCGAAACCGGCATAATTTGCGCCGATTGCTTTGCGACCGTTCCCGTGCGGAACACATTCTTTTGCGGCACTTGCGAGGCACGGATTCCGGCAACCGCCAAAATTTGCCACCCGGAAACCCCGGCGCTCTTCGGTGCCGCCGGGTTTTACGATGATCCGGTATTAAAAACGCTGATCCATAACCTGAAATTCAGGAATATACGTGAAGCCGCCGGGCCATTGGCGGAACTGATGGCGAAATTCATAAGCCAAACAGGACTGATGAGCCGGACAGGCCGGGGAGAATATAACGTGGTTCCCGTTCCGCTCTCGCGCGGGCGTTTCTTTGAACGCGGCTATAACCAGGCGGAAGAAATTGCCCGGCGGCTGGCCGGACGCCTTTCCCTGCCGCTGCTTGATGATGCCCTCATCAAAACCAAATTTACGAAGGCACAGGCAGAAACCAAAAACCTGGCCGAGCGGCGCAAAAACCTGGCCGGCTGTTTCGCCGTAAAAAAGCCGGAAGCTGTCCATGGAAAGAAAATCTTGCTGATCGATGACGTCACCACGTCCGGAACGACATTCATGGAAGCGGCGAGCGCACTGAAAAAGGCCGGGGCAAGGAAAATAATAGCCCTAGCTGCAGCAAAAGCATAAGCGGCGCGAAACCAGAACTCGTTTTAGGAGCCCATCGAGCCGGATTTTCCTGCTTTCCGGTTTCTCATTCGATTTGTCCGGGTGGAAATGCTAAAATTGCCTCATGGCTTCCTTCAGCATCTCCTGGTCCGCGCCCGAATTCGAATATCGCGACAAAGACGTCGCCTGGTATTGGATCTCCATCATAGCCGCTTCCTGCATCATCGCTTTCGCCGTTTGGCAGCGCGACTTCCTTTTCGGATTTTTTATCGTGATCGCCGAAATCCTTTTTGTCGCTTGGGGCGACCGCTTCCCCCGCCCCGTGAGTTTCACCCTCACCGAACGGGAGCTCTCCATCGAGGATAAGAAATCCTACCCCATGAGCCAACTCGAATCGTGGAGCGCCGAACCGCTCGATGATGAATGGACCGAACTCCTTTTTAATTTCAAAGCAAAACTCAAGACGCCGCTCAAGATGCTCGTGCCCGCGCATCTCGTCGAGGATATCCGCAAGAACCTGAAAACCGTCCTCAGGGAAGTGGAACATCAACCCACATTGCTGGATGCATTGGAAAAACTTATCCGTTTTTAAAGTCTTCCCAAATTCATGATTTTGCGGTAAAATAGTCGAGTATTTAGAAATCAATAATGCCTCATGAATAATTAAAAACGAATGTCTGAATGTAAAACGTCCAATGAAAGACCTGGCAATAGCCATTCGTTATTAATTCTTCATCATTAATTGGTCATTTTTATAAACTGCCCTCGTCGTTCAACGGATAGGACGGCAGATTGCGGATCTGCTGATTGAGGTTCGATTCCTCACGGGGGCACGGGCGCTTGATAGATCGACGACAAAGAATTAAAATTCAGAAACAAAAGCGGGTATCGTATAGCGGCATTATGTCACCTTGCCATGGTGAAGATACGGGTTCGACTCCCGTTACCCGCTCATGGAGAACAAAAATTCCCGATCCGGGAATTTTTGTTTACCTTGAACGAAATCGGGTAACGGGAGTCGAATCGCAGCACCCCGTGTAGGAAGGTCTGGGGAACCGTGGGCCTGTCTGCCGGTAGGCAGGTTCCCCAGACCGGGGGTCGGGGTGCTGCGCTCGGGTTCCACTCCCGTTACCCGCTCGTAAAAAAACAAAAACCTCCGATTAATTTCGGAGGTTTTTATTTTTTATTGGCCGTTTAGCGGCCGCTTGTCACACCGCAGACGATCTCATAGCTCTCCAGTCCCGGCGGGATACCGACGGAAACATCCCACCAGCAATTAGCGTTCAGGTTAAGGTTCTGGAGCGTCGGATCAAGAGCTGAGGTCGGAACCGAGGAAAGTACTGCCGGTGCGTGGCCGAGCAGCGACGAGAGCACGCTGCAATCGAATTGGTACTTTCCAGTCCAATCCCAGTGGTAGCAGGTACCGCCCGGATCCTGATAATCGATGGAGGCGAGCGTCGTTTTGTTGCCGGCTGAGGCACGCTGGCAGAGGAGCTGTTCCAGGGCCATATCCATGCCCTGGGAATCCAAGGTGGTATTCAGGGTACAGGCGCCGCCGCCGGTTATGATGCCGGGGCCGACCTGAGTGCCGAGATAATCATATTTGTTTTTATGCCATTCGGGATTCGACAGCTGGCCGAAATACGCCGCAGGATTAACGACATTCGGCGTCTGGCCGGTCTGGGAGTAGTTTTGCCAGGCCTGGGCCGGATTGGAAGCGTTATTTGTGTTTCCGTAAGATGCCGTTGAAGCCGTGTTTGAATTATTGTTTGTATTATTGCTTGTATTGTTGACCGTTGCCACTGCCCCCGTTTGAATTGCTTGTTGTACCGTACTTACTACTTCGGTTGCCGCAGAAATAACCTGCTGCTGCTGGCTGGCGGGAATACCAGAATTCCCCTGCACGATAAGCAGTAATGCCAGCACCGCCTGCAGCAGTGATATGAGTGATTGCATGATTTAAATTTAATTTGATTTCCCCCTTTTTTTTAGGGGAGACGACTTTCCTTTATTTTGGCACTATCGCGCCAGAATACCACTGTTAATAACTTCATGAAGAATTGGGCACCTTTCCGGAAGAAAACCGAATATGGTATAATTGTAGTATATTAAAAATGCCCTATGCGAGGGCATTTTTGGTAAAGAATTCCCAAAGCTTCTATGGAGTTTGCACCAAGTAACCAAACTAGCCAAATTCCGTTTTCTATGTTAGACGGTGAGGAAAAATTAATCCATGATGCCGTCAAGGGCGATTCCTCGGCTTTCGGCCTCCTTTACGATCACTATCAGCCCATGATCTACCGCTTTGTGGCGGTGAAGGTTGGCCGGCGTGAGGAAGCCGAGGATATCACCCACCAGGTCTTTCTCTCGGCCTGGCAGAACATCCGGCGCTATGAGCACCGCGGGCATCCATTTTCAAGCTGGCTTTATCGCATCGCGCGGAACCGGATCATTGACCATTACCGCTCGTCGCATGAGAATGTCAGCCTGGAGGGGCTCGCCGTCGAAGAGATCGTCGTTGCACCCCAAAACGCCGCTTCCGATATCTCGGCCCAGCTTGAAATGGAACGCGTCCTAAAAGCGCTCCACGAGCTGAAGCCGGAATACCAGGACGTCATCATCCTTCGGTTTATCGAAGACCTGTCCATCAAGGAAACGGCCGCAGCCATGAAAAAAACGGAAGGCGCCGTGAAGCTGATGCAGCATAGGGCGATGGCGGAACTGAGAAAGATTTTGGAAGAATGACGAAATGACGCAACGACTAATGACGCAACGAATGACCAAATGACCAAATAAACTTATTATATCATTCCATCATTAAATCATTCGTTACGTTATTGCGTCGCTACATCATTGCGTCATTCAAAGAACTATGACTCTCGAAGAGAATCTCAAAAAACTGAAAAATATCCAACCCGACCCGACCTATACCGACTATTCACGCCGGGCGATTTTGGCTTCCGTACAATTACAGCAAATCACATTCGGGAAAATCATCGGGCGGATCCTTGAAACTGCCGGCTCCGTCGCGCTCGTCGGCCTCATGATTTTCGCCATCACTGGCGGCTTTTCCGGATCAAAATACCTTTCCCCCGTCCAATTCTCCGGCATTGATCCGTCCGCCTTGCATGCCGAGGCCCAGGCGATCGACATGCAGATCAATTTGGCAAACCTGACCTATACCGAAGCGACCCATATTGCCGCTCCTCAACCCGTTGCGCCGCTTCTCGGAACCGGCACCGCCGATTCTTCCACTCTTACTGCCAATGTTTCAAGCACTGTTTCAGCCACGGCCATTTCCGGAACCGGTGTCGGCAGCGCAAGCTTGGCTGCGAGCACCACGCAAGAAGCACCGTCTTCTTCCATTTCGATCAATGAAGGGCTGCAAAAACTGACGCAATAATCCGTAAAATTTATTGGCCATTCCGCGAAATCGGAATCCACGCTCCCTAACATGCCATTTAAAATTCAAACTTCCCCAAAAGGAGCTACCACGGCCATTCTCCTCCTGGCCTTCCTTTTTTGTTTCGGCATAGCAAGCGTATCCCATGCAGACGCAGCCGCCTCTCCTGCCGTTTCGTGCAACCTCCAATCCGCCGCTTTCAACCGGATCCAGGCCATCCAGAACGATCCAACGCTCGGTTACGCCGAGGAATTGAAAGCGGAACTCGCCGCCCGCCGGCAACTTTTGACCATAACCATTAATTGCGCCCTCGAGGATGCGCAAACCCTGCAGTCCAATTTAAACAATCTGCAGGTGGATCCCGGATTCCTGAACCTGCAAACCCAGCTTTCTGAAAATTTGGATACCTCGATTAATTTCTATAATATCCAGCTCTCCAAGGTGCCAACCGCCGGCATCGCGGCCACCCAAACAATCGCAAAAGACGTCCTTGCCTGGCGCGAAAGCAATTACGCGCCGCTTGCCGCGACCGTTTCGAATTTCGTACTTTGGATAAAGAACCAGCCGCTCTTCACGGCTGCCGACAATAGGTTAGGCGAAATCAAAAATCTTGCACAATCAGTCCCCTTCTCCGATAATACTGACCTGCAAACCGAACTGCAGGGAGCCAAGAGTTCCCTCCGGGCCGCGGAGGACGCGAACACTCTGGCCAAAAATTCGCTGGCGCATCCTACTTACCCCGATCCCTCGCTTGGCTACATCCAACAGTCGTTGTCCTCGCTCTCGGACACATACCAACACTTTTTTAACATAGCAAGTCTGGTACAGACGTTGCTGCCACACTGACAGGAACGGGGAATAAGAGACAAGAAACAGGGATGGATCAAACCAAAAATTCCGCAACATATTGCGGAATTTTTGAGGAACTCCTTGTTCCCCGTCGTTTGCTCCCTATCCCTTACAAAACCGCTTCCTTCAGGAGCTTTCCGGCGCGGAACTTCGGCTTCACAGACGCCTTGATCTGGATCTTTTCGCCCGTCTTCGGGTTGCGGCCTTCGCGCGCCGCCCGCTTCGCCACGCGGAACGTGCCGAAACCGGCGATCGCGACTTCCTCGCCGCGGCCCATGGTCTTCACGATCGTGTCAAAAACCGCATCCACGGCCCGTTCGGCCGACGCTTTCGTCTCCATGCCGGTCTCCTTCATGACCGCTTCAACCAATCCTTTTTTGTTCATGATGAAAAATTCGTTATAGCGACCTTTTGGGTTGATGCAATAATTATAGCAAAATCAAGGCAAAGCAAGCAAGGTATTGCCAAGAAGCCGATATCCTGTTCCATTCACGAAGGCCTCGCCGTCTCGGACCGTATGCGACGCCATGGTAAAACCTTGGCCCAAAGGATAATCCGCAATGTTGAACATGATACCGCCCTGGTTCAGCATGGCGGCCAGGTAATAGGCGGACGTCCCGAGCGCCGTCGGCCGGTTTACGACCACGATTGCGTCATCCAGCCCGTCGCCGTTCAGATCGCCGAAGGAAGTGTCCGCCGGAATTAATTGGACGGTCGAGCCAAGCCGGGACCAGCGCCCTTGGCCATCGAGGTACGGCGCCTGCACGAGGTCCGCCGTGTTCGGCCAAATCCCATTGTTTTGCGGCACCGAAAAATCAATCGGCGCAGCGGCCTGGGTAACGAGTTGTACGGCATTGCTCCCGAAATTGACGATTGCCTGCGTACTTGAAGCGGGCAAAGCGTGCCCTTGGGCAAAAAGCAGTAAAGAAGCCGCCGCCTGCAAAAGGGACATTAAAGTAGCAGTTGCCATGAAAGGATTATACTACAAAATGATATAATCCGGATATGGAGAATAAAACCGTGGAACATAATATGGTGACGACGGCATTCGGGCTGGAAGGTTTCCGGATCGTCAAGAACCTGGGCGTAGCCCGCGGCATCATCGTCCGTTCCCGCAACATTTTCGGTTCGATTGCCGCGGTTTTCCAAACGCTCGCCGGCGGAAATATTTCCTTATTCACCACGCTTTGCGAACGGACCCGGGCCGACGCTTTCGACCTGATGCTCCTCCATGCCGGCGAGATGGGCGCAAACGCGGTCGTCGGCGCCCGCTACGACGCGACCGAAATGACCGGGGGCGTCACGGAGGTGCTCGCCTACGGCACTGCGGTCATCGTAGAACCGGAATAACCAAAAAAATGTTCTGCTCTCATAAAACCGAAAAGGCCGACAAACACTATTACCATAGCCATATGGGCATCGTTTGGTTCATCGGCTGGCTGTTTACGATCGGATTCTTGCATCTCGCTTTTTGGAAGGGCGTGCTTGCCATCATCATCTGGCCGTTTTATATAGGGGCCGCCATCGCCGGATTTGTCCATTGAGGATATAAAAAACTGCCGCTCGGGAGCCGTAATGCTTCCGGGCGGCGATTTTTTGTCTTACGCGGAAATTCCCAGCCGTTGGTTGATCCGTTCGCGATCGAAGCCGACGATCATTTCGGAATCCCCGTCATCGAAAATAACTTCCGTCTGCGGAACCCCGTTCTGGCCCGATTTCCGGATCATATCCGCAGCCGCCTGCCGGTCCGCGTCTACCATCACGAGGTCGAATTTGACCTTGTTCTTCTCGAGATATTCTTTTTCCATGCGGCAATAAGGGCAGGTTGCCGTGGAATAAAGTTTTATTTTTTCCACTTTCGGTTCGCCAACCCCAGCCGCTTCGTTCACGAGCGTACGCAATCCTTTTGCCAAATCGTCGATAGTTTCTCCGAGGGCTTCGTAATGTTCGGTGCCGGTCAAAAGTTCCGGATTGACGGCGCCCACCGAAACCGCGCCGTCCCTGGTTTCAACCAAAGCCGACATCGGCACCAAACCGATCAGCATCCGATCCTCTTTTAATATTTTTTCCGTTTTCTTTTCATCCAAAAACTGGATCAAAACGGAACCGGATGGGAACCTCCGTTCGCCGACGACCGCAATCCCCCGTTTCGAAAGCCCGTCTTTCAGCGCGGCAACCGCTTCCTCGACCGATTTTTGGGTTTTCCGAAAATATGCAATGTTCATAGGTTTGAAAGGTAAAATGTTTATTCCCCGACGACCGATACGACTTTCCGCGCGAGCGGCACCTTCCCGCGCCTGATCCGGTAGAATTTATCCCGCCCCCGCTTTGTTTCTTCGACTATCCCCTTGTTTCGCAGGACGCCCAGGTGATAAGAAAGCAGCGTCTTCTTCACTTTCAGGCAATCCCGCAGGTCGCATCCCGGAGCGGCGCCCTTGCACCGGAGCAGCTTCTTCAGGATCGCAATCCGTTTTTCATCAAACAGCCAGAGGTTCTTCATAATAGTCCAATATATATTGAACTATAAGGCATGCGAGCGGCGTTTGTCAAGCCGCCTACTTATCGTGCGGCTGTGCAATAAGCAGTCATTGGCGGATGCAAACAGCATTCCGCCCTTGCCGGAATTTAAAATTCCGCAACTATATCAAAAAGGCAAAAACATTCGAAAACAACCATCCGATAAAACTGTTTCCGGGCGCGTTTTCCGGTTTTTCCTACGGCACCACGACGCCGTTCTGGTTCACCAAGCTGGCATCCGCCGAGAGCTTGGTGTCCACCGCCGGCGCGCTTGCGGTGAGCGTTGAGCTTGTGAACGCATCTGTCGCCGTGAGCGTCGCGGGACCGAGCAGCGTGACTACGCTGCCCACCTGGTTCACTGCCGGCGTATTCTGCACCTGGATGATCGCTTCCGCCGGCGCCCCTACGACGCCCGTATTCGCGGGAAGCGACGGGATTTGCCAGGTAACCTGTCCATTCGCCGGATTACAGCTCGGCGTCGAAGACGGAATGGTGCTCCGTAAAATGCCGGTGCAGGTCGTGCCGGATTGCAACGTCGCCGTCACAACCACGTTCGCAACATCAACGGCATAACTTGCGATGCGCCAATGGATGGTATAGGTTGTCGGCGTATCCACCTTCGGCGGAAAAGGGCCTGAATTTTTGACGCCGGAAAGCGTTGAGCTTGCGTACTTCGGTTCGTGATAATAACCCCCCGAATCGAGCGATGCCGCGCCAACAACCTTATCCAGCAAATCTGTCACCGAAACCGTCGCATTCGCCGTCGTTCCCGCCGGCACGGTTGCCGACTGTATTTTCGCATGCGCCGCTATCGTAAAATCCTTATCGCCGTAAAATCGGATTGGATAAGCGGTCCTCGTCCCAACCCTCACGGCTACCGTTCCCGATTGCCCCGGCGCAACCGATGCCAAGGCCGGCGTATTCGCGGGATACCAGGTCACCGTATCCGTGATTGAATTGAACGATCCATTGCTCTGGAGCGAAGCGAAGTTCAACATCGACCCGGCGAACGAGGCCTTGATCTCCACGTTCTGGAACGTAGTGCTTGAATTGTTCGCGTACGTGAAAACGTAGTTCAAGAAATCGCCCTGCCGCACGATGTAATCAAGCGATCCATTCAGGGTGCCCGTAATCGAAAGCGGCGAAAGGGCGATCGTCAAATTCGCAGCGGGGTTCGCAATGGTATACACCTGGTTTTGGAGGCCGACGATCACATTACCCGAAAGCGCGGCGACAGCATTATCCTGTCCCACCAGGCTGCCGGTGATGGTGAAAGTGCCGCTCGCGTTTGCCGGCAGCGCACCGAGATCCCATGCGTTGTCCTGGGGAGAGCTCGGCATCAAACTGCTTTTTTGGAATACAAAACCCTGCGGATATTGCAGTTGTATCTCGGCATCCGAAAGCGCGTGGGCGGCGTTGTTCATATAGGTCACCGTGGCGTCGAACGTCTGGCCGCTGAAAACCTGGGCCGGCGCATTCAGGACTACGGCGACCACGGGGTTCCCTGCGACGATATTCGCCTGCCCGTCGGTCTCAAACTGCGCCGTCGGCGACGACTGTGTGCCGTAGACGAATTGGGCGGTTGGATGGATGACGCTTTGCGGATTGGCGGTTGCGATCAGATTGAAGGTAGTGCTCCCGGCCTGCCCCGGCTGCAAGACCCCGACTGATTGTTCCGAGACGCGCTGCCCCGGATCTTCGCCCACGAAAGAAATGCCGACCGGAAGGGTGAGCGTCAATCCCGCGTTCCGGAGCACCGTC
The DNA here is from genome assembly GCA_028865305.1 of Patescibacteria group bacterium. GTDB lineage: Bacteria > Patescibacteriota > Minisyncoccia > UBA6257 > 2-01-FULL-56-20 > REEB161. Next base: position 15,080 of record JAGWKM010000008.1, read on the forward strand.
TGTGAATTATTCACATAAGAAACCGTAAGCTGGAATGGGTCCCCGACAAATACCTGCCCGGGGTCCGAAAACGAGATAGCCACGTTCTGGGGCGGCACGGGAGTCAGGATATAATAAAGGAAGCCGATAAGCGCGAGTACCCCTATGCCGATTATGATTTCAATAAGCAGCTTTTTCCGAAAACCGCCTTCCTCTTCGCTGTCCTCGACAGGCGGCTTCGAACCGCCAAAGCCGGAAGAAGAGCTTTTTGGGCCTGGCGTTTTCAGGATCGGAGCATCCCGCTGGGGCGCGCTGCCGGCTGAAGCGGATTTTGGCGAAACTGCTGAAGCGGATTTTGGCGAAGGTGAAGCCGGCGGCTCATACTCGAATTTTTCTTCCTTGCTCGTCCAAATGGAATTAGGGTTGTAGTCAGTCATGGGATGGATTTCAGATTGCGGATATCAATGCCCGCCGGCGGTAAAAATCAGATTGCGATCATATTTTCCTTTCGCCCTTTCGCTGCGCACGTACCGCAAAAAAATTCCTGGCGACCGATATAAAAATAGAATTTTGAAATTTGATTTTTGGCATGCAGCCCCGTGCCGCACGATGCGCAGGCGGCGTCTCCGGGATCCCATCCCAATATCCCCAGTATGTTCCGCCAGGAAAACGGCTGGCGCCCCACGGCATCCCAAAGCCCCGGATCCGGATCCATCTCCGGAAGCAACTCCGCAAGCAACGCGAGATCGTTCAAGGCGATCCCTGTCCCTACTGTCTTCAAAGCGTCTACAATTTGAGTACCCGGAGCGAGCGAAGCCGAACCACCCCCCTTCTCCACAAACCGCGCCTTGACCGCATTACCCGGCTCGAGGTGCCCCGCGAGCTTCGAAGTGATTTTCCGCGTACTCTTGGTCTTCCCGACCATCTTGCCGTATTTTTGGGTAAAAAGCGCGTAGCGGCTATCGAGTTCGCCGGAGGGATACTTGGCGAGCACAATGGCGTCGGAGACGTATTCCTGCATGAGTTTAATTATAGCATTGGCAATAAAGAATGAGGTATAAGGTATAAAGTATAAAGTATAAGGTATAAAGTATAAAGAATGAGGAATAAAGAATGAGGAATAAAATGAAAAATAGGGAATTTAGATATATTAAAAAATAATTAAATAAAATTTGCTATTTATAGTTTGATCGACTATGGATGAAGTATGGATAAAAAAATCGAAAAATTCACTGACTTATACGCATGGCGGGTATCACACAAACTTGCCTTATATACTTATCGCACTGCAAAAAATTCCCCAGGGAAGAATCGCTTAGCTTAACAAATCAAATGAAGATACCCCGCCCTCACGGACGGGGTATCTTCTCCCTCTTCGCCGCCCCGGAGGGGCGGCGTCCCACCGGCCACAGCGCCGGCGGGACCAAACTTCATCCGCACCCTTATGGGTGCGGTTTTAAGTTTGGAGAGTGATAAAAAGAGCCGCGGCTTCCGTAACTTCTAACATTGCTGAAGGTTTTTCAAAAAGAAGCAACCGCTAGAAAATGCAGTTTTATTATTCGGCAAAGGTTCGCTAAACGAACTTAAGAATCAGTCTGTTGTGGCTCATGATGTCCGCTATGTGGACAAAGGCGCCCTCGAATAAACGCTGGGATTGGCCGATCATTCGGATAAGATCTTGCAAGGATTGCTTATTCATTATTCTTCCTTCCGCGACCAAAAAAATCCGCTTACGCGGATTTTTTGGTTCTCGGTTTCTTCACGATTTTCGGTCTTGCCGCCGCCTTCTCCCGGCGCGTCTTGAATTTTTCAACGCGACCCGCCGTATCAAGCAGTTTTTCCTCGCCCGTGTAGAACGGGTGGCAGTTCGAGCAGATCTCTACTTTGATCTCTTCTTTTGTCGCGCCGACGGTGAAGGAATTGCCGCAAGCGCAAACCACCTTCGCTTGCGGGAAATAGGCCGGATGGATATCTTTTTTCATGCTGGTAATGATATACCGGATTTGAGAATTTGTCAAAGATAGAGTATATTGGGGTAAGAAAATGACCAATGACAAATGACGCAATGAGTTTGCTGGCATCGGTCCATTCAGTCATTCGTTGCGTCATTAGTCATTTCGTCATTTTCCCGCGCCAGGGCCGTTAGCTCAGTGGTAGAGCGCCTCATTTGCAATGAGGAGGCCACCGGTTCAATCCCGGTACGGTCCACTGCTTCGCTCTGCGAGCTTCGCAGTGCACGGCACACGGTAGGGTGGCCGAGTGGTTTAAGGCGGCGGTCTTGAAAACCGCTATATCCGAAAGGGTATCGTGAGTTCGAATCTCACCCCTACCGCAGACCAAGTTCATCTCTTTGCCTCTGTTTTGGTTTCCGTTTAAAATAACTGAAGCTGTTTGGGCTCGACTCCCGGAGGGTTGGAAATTTGGATAACCAATTTATTCACGGATTGATCCAGGGCGCCGCTGATGCCGAGATGGAACTTATCGTGCAGCGGAACGATCCGAAGCTCTTGAAGCATTTTCAATGCTGCAAGGGTTGCGGGGAAAAACGCCGGGCAAAATTACAAAGCATGATGCAAGACCTTCCGCAACGGCGCAGAGGGCGGCCGCCTTACCTCATGAAAGAAATCCTTGCCAACATCCTGAGCCAGGAACCATAACCGGCACTCCCCTTCGGGGGATTTTTTAATTTTTTTTCTTCTTCTTGAGCACGCCGTATTCGTGCCAGACGAGGAGAATGATAAGGACATCGAGCACCGTGAAAATGGCGTACCAGACGGAGTGGTTGAAATAAAAAAGATAGGATTGGTAGGCAATAAACCCGGCGAGGGCGGCCATGGACGCGGGATAGGCCCAAAGCTTTTCCTTCCAAAGCGCAATAACGATGGCGCCGTTTATGATGCCGTGGAATAGAAGATAAAACGCGGCGAAAGACTGCGCGCTGCCGCCGAAACTTTCCGCGGCGCGCAACAGCCAGTTTGCGATGAAATCGTGCGGATCTTCCTGGAGTTCACTCCCGACAAAAAAGCCGATCATACGCATGATGTTCTCGCCGCTCACGGCATAAAGCAAAATCCCGCCGAGCGTTTCAAGGGCGGCATGAATTCCCTTCAGGAAAAGGGTCACATCGAATACTTCATGAATTTCCTCCTCCCTGCGTTCATTTTTCAAATCGGGGCCTTGGTTCGGCATGCCATTCCATGATACGACTTTTCCGGTCGTTCACGCTATCTTAATAAGCCGGAGCATATAATGAAACGCAAATATGGGGAATTATACCCGCCTAAAAAGGTCGAACATAAACCCTTAATAAAAAATCTCTATGGCAAATAACTTTCCACAGGATCCCGATGCGAACCCGACCCGCGAACCGGCCGCGGATAACCCGAAAAACGGCAGCGGCTGGAACATCGTCTGGGGCATCTGGCTCATGTCTTCTCCTTTCATTCTGGGCTATGCGGCTATCCGGCCGGCGCTCTTCGATGACCTTATCGTCGGCGCAATCGTCTTCGTGTTCGGGATCGTCGGCGCATCGCTTGCGGATGAAACCTGGTCGCGGTGGATCAATATCATCGCCGGAATCTGGCTCTTCTTTTCCTCCTTCATTCTTGGGTTTACGGGTACGGCTGCGGCCGTTTGGAACAACGTCATCCTCGGCGTCCTCGTGATCATCTTCTCGGGTTGGAGCCTTTCTTCGATAAACCGGCTGCATCACGCGCATGCGTAAAATACGAATCAATAAGTAATAGGAATATGAATCAATATCCCTTTTTTTGTTGCCATCAACCTTATTGAAGCGGTATGAGGTTGCTGGCCGGCTGGGCATTTCCCGACGCTGTCATCCCGAAATTATGCACTACGGCATACGTGCCGTTTGCGGGGTTGATGGAGAAAATATTCCCGTTATTGTTACCGACGCCAGTTGAGCCGTACAATAGGCCATTATAAAACATGAGCTCGCCCTGGCCGTTCCAGCCGTCGTTCGGAGAAAAATCATGCAAGACGGTGAAGACGCCCGTGGAAGGATCCAAAGAATAAACCGTGCCATCATCCGAACTGCCCGCGTGGGTTGTCATGCCATAGAGCAAGCCATTATTTTCCAAAAGGCCACCGACCGGCGCGGCGCCCTCTCCTGGTTTTGCTTTCTTTTTAATTCTTCTTTATGCTGTAGGCAGGAGTCTTTATGGATTGTATGCACTTGGACGAATTACCCAGCGCAAAACAGTGCAGGCGGTGCGATGCTACGATAATCACCAAAAGCCGCCTTCGAAAGTACTGTGATGATTGCCTAAAGATCGTTAAAAAAATACAGAATGAAAATGGAAACCGCCGTTACCGTGAGAAGCACGGAAAGTGGTAAACTTCCTCAGGGATGCTCGCGTCCCTTTTTTTATTATTACCGGTAGTACGCCCGGTTCGCCACCCTGAAATCCACGTACTGCAATTTATCGAATCCCGGTTTTGCCATCAATCCTTGGAGGACAGGCAAATATTCATCCGCCGGAAAACGCAGGCTGAAATAAACTTCGGGGCCGTTTTGGGTCGAAACGTCGATCTCTTGCAGGCTAAGGTCTTTGAGCGCAATCTCCTTGGCCTGCAATCCGCTTATTTTCACTACGTCCATAATGGTAAGCATGTTGGCGACGAACGCATTCGGCAAAATTTTCTCGCCAAGGCCAAGATAGGTTTGCGAATAGTCATGGACCGCCAGGAACGCGCCGCCCTGGGTATCGAGCGCCTTCTGAAAAACGGTACCGCTCGCATCGAACCAATAGCAGGTTTCGCCGCTACCCGAAGAAGTTGATTGCATCAGGCACCACGTGCCGATCGCCTGGCGCTCGACGGCGGCCAGCGTTATGGTCCGGGTAAAATAATTTTTCGAAACCGAAAGATCGGCAAGCTGGGGCAGCATGGCGGTTTCGCTCGCCGGCAATCGGCCGCTCGGCCAAATAAGGATATCATCCATGCCGAGGAGCGATTTCCAAAAGTCGTGATTTTTCAAAATATCCGATTTAACCAAATCTTCGATATCACGAGCCGCCACGGCGCGATTGCCGCGCACCGTAACGCCGCGGATATGCCAGAACGGAGAACGGAAAACAAACCAGAGGATGACGACCGCGGCGAGAACAATCGAGATGCCTACCGTGAGCAGCCAAAGTTTTACCCTTCGTTCTTTACGTTTGTGATGTTTTTCGGAAAGCAGATCTTCTAACATAATATCTAATTAATAACGGACGATTGATGTCTTCATATTCAACGCACATTTATCTCATTACGATATTCGTTATTAATTAGATATTAGATATTTATCCAATCACCTCCTTCCCCACGTACTTCACGAGCACTTTCGGCACCTCCACCTTCCCGTCCTCGCGCTGGTAGTTCTCCAGGATCGCAATGAAAATGCGGGGGCTCGGCAGCGCCGTGTTGTTCAAAAGATAAGCGAATTTTTTCTCACCGTTCGCGTCAACGTATTTCACGTTCAGCCGCCGCGCCTGCCAATCCAAAAAGTTGCTCGCCGAACCGGTTTCCGCCCAGCGCTGCATGCCCGGCAGCCAGGCCTCGAGATCGAACGCGCGGTATTTGCCGGCGCTCATGTCCCCCGTCGCAATCTGCAGGCGCCGATACGGCAGACCAAGCTCCTCGTGCATCTCGCCGGAAATGCCCGTCATCTCGTCCTGAATCTTGTTCGCCTTTTCAATATCCGCTTCCGCGACGACCACCTGCTCCACTTTCATAAACTCGTGCACGCGGTACAGCCCTTTCACGTCTTTGCCGTAGCTGCCGATCTCGCTCCGATAGCATTGGCTGTAGCCGCAAACCCTGATGGGCAATTCCTCTTGCTTCACCGTTTCGTCCGAAAAATATGCCAAGAGCGACGGCTCAGCCGTGCCAACCAGGAATTTTTGTTCGTGCGACGGTTCGCCGGTCGACTCCTTGTCCCGCGTCGCAATCTGATAGATCTCGTCGACCTCCGGATTGTACTCCGACCCTTTGAAGTAGCCGCTGCCAAAGAGCGCGAAACCTTTCACGAGCGTCGGCGGGATCATCGGCCGATAGCCCTTCTCCACCATCTTGTGGAGCGCGTACAGCATGATACCCATCGCAAGGAGCACGCCGTCGTTCTTGATGTAATAACCGCGGAAACCGCCGACCTTCGTACCTTTTTCAAAATCCAGAATGTCGAGCGCGCGGCCGAGCTCAATATGGTCTTTCGGTTTAAAGGCAAAAGTCTTCGGTTCGCCCCAGTGGAATATTTCCTTGTTATTTTCTTCGCCGCCGATCGGGGAATCCGGCGACGGGATTGTCGGCGCCAAAACCATCAGCTCATTGAACTGCCGCTCGGCCTCCGCAAGCTCCGGTTCCAGCTTTGTGATCTCCCCTTTTATTCCTTTTCCTTTCTTTAATATCTCCTCCCGCTCTCCCTTGTCCTCGGCGCGCGTCACCTCGTCGTTCAATTTGTTCCGCTGCTCCCGGAGCTCCTCGATCTTCTTGATCAGTTCCCGCCGCGCCTCATCGGCCGCCAAAAGCGCGTCAAGGTCCAGATTGATATGCTTGTTTTTTGCGGCTATCTTCAGTTCGTCCGCATGTTCCCGGATAAATTTGATGTCGAGCATTATTTGATAATACACCTTTTTAGGCGTAGAATTCAATCAAATCATGCCGAAACCAGAACCCTCTGCCTCCCTCGATCCCATCCGCCACTCACTCGCCCATCTGCTCGCGGCGGCGGTTTTGCAGAAGTTTCCGGACGCGAAACTCGCCATTGGACCGACTATCGAGAATGGCTTTTATTATGATTTCCTGCTGCCCGAAGGCCAAAAGTTCGCGCCGGAAGACCTGAAAGAATTCGAGAAACAGATGCGGAAATTCGTAAATCAGCATCTGGTTTTCACAGGCAAGAAGGTGACGGAAACGGAAGCGCGGAATATTTTCAAGGACCAGCCGTTCAAACTGGAGCTGATTGAGGAGTTTGTAAAAGAAGGAAAAGAATTGACGGTTTATGAAACCATGGATTCCGGATATTCTCCGAATACTCGGGGTTCCGGGATGACAAAAGAGAAAGATTCCATTCTCCATTCTCCGTCCTCCATTCTCCTCTTTTCAGACCTCTGCCGCGGCGGCCACGTCGAAAACACTTCCGAAATACCGGCCGACGGTTTCAAACTCGACAAGATCGCGGGCGCTTACTGGCGCGGCGACGAAAAGAATCCGATGCTGCAGCGCATCTACGGTTTGGCTTTCAACTCCAAGAAAGAATTGGATGAATACCTCGCGGCGCGCGAAGAAGCGGAGAAACGCGACCATAAAAAACTGGGGCCGCAGCTCGATCTTTTCATTTTTTCCGATCTCGTCGGTCCCGGCCTGCCGCTTTGGACGCCGAAAGGCACCCTGCTCCGCAACCTGCTTGATGACTTCGTTTGGGAGCTCCGCCGCAAACGCGGCTACCTGAAAGTGGAAATTCCGCATATCACCAAAAAAGAGCTCTACGTGACGAGCGGCCACTGGGACAAATTCAAAGACGAACTTTTCCGCATCAAAACGCGCGAAGGGCACGAGTTCGCCATGAAGCCGATGAACTGCCCGCACCACGCGCAAATCTACGCGCGCCGCCAGTGGAGCTACCGCGAACTGCCGCAGCGGTACGCGAACACGACGATGGTCTACCGCGACGAACAAACCGGCGAGCTCGGCGGCCTTTCCCGCGTTCGGGCCATCACCCAGGATGACGCGCATGTCTTTTGCCGCGCCTCGCAGGTGAAGGAAGAAATTTTCAAAATCTGGGATATCATTGAGGAATTTTACGGGGCGTTCGGATTCAAACTTGCCCCGCGCCTTTCGCTCCACGATCCCGCCCATCCGGAAAAATATCTGGGGACGCCGGAAATCTGGAACCACGCCGAAAATGAACTGCGCTCGCTCGTCAAAGAACGCGGTGCCGTTGCCGTTGAAGCCATTGGCGAAGCGGCGCTCTACGGCCCCAAAATTGATTTTATGGGCAAGGATGCTTTGGGCCGCGAACACCAGGTTGCCACCATCCAGCTCGACATGAACCAGCCGGAGCGGTTCGATTTGGCCTGCATCAACGAGAAAGGCGAAAAGGAGCGCATCGTAATGATCCATGCCGCAATCATGGGATCCATCGAACGGTTCCTGTCGATCCTTATTGAGCACTTTGCCGGCGCATTCCCGGTTTGGCTCGCGCCGGTGCAGGCCGTGGTCTTGCCGGTAAGCGAAAAATTTTCAGATTACGCCAGGAAGGCGCATGGACAGTTGCTCGCCGCCGGAATCCGCGCGGAATTAAGCGAAGCGGATGAGTCGCTCGGCAAACGGATCCGCGCGGCGGAACTCGCGAAAATCCCCTATGTGCTCGTCGTCGGCGAAAAAGAAGAAAAAAACGGCAGCGTCGCGGTGCGGAGCCGGAAAGGAGATGAAGGAGAGAATAAAGTCCAAGATTTCATTGAAAAAATTTCCGGTTTGACCGCTCAAAGGGCCATATAAAAAAAGCCCGACTGGTTTCGGGCTAGGACACGTCGCTTTTCGCGGATTGGACCGGTTCTTCGGCGACCATAAACATTGCGACCGGAACGATCCGGAAGAGCGTTATTTCCGTTTCCGGCAGTCCGCCCAAACCCGTGAGAAACCGGATCGGACCGATCAGGTATAAATCAGGGTGGATCCCTTTGATATAAAACTTTTCTTCGATAAAAGAGCTCCTTCCGGAAACGATTACCCTCCCGTTCAGCGTATAGCCAGTCAGAATCGGCGGCATCGGAAAACTTTCGCGGCTTTCCATGGCATACCTCTTATTTCATCATAAATTCATCCACATCGTCCGTCAATTGAAAATGTGGAGGCGGGATTTTGCCGGGCGCGGGCGAAAAGTGACGAGATGCGATGCAAATCGTATATACTAAAAGAAAAACGTCGAAATGAGCTCATTCGGAAACTCCAAAATAGCCTTCCGCCCGGCATGTCCGATTTTGCCAGCGAAAGCGTATTTCCGAACAAACTCAAAATAATAAAATGTCCAAAACATCCAAGACAGTGCTTTGGGTCCTCGTTATCATATTGATTGCTGCCGGCATCTGGTGGTGGGTGACTTCAACGGGCAGTCCTGCGTCCCCGACTGCCCAAACCAATACCCCGACCCAGACGGCCGCGAACAATGCGGCTACGGGAACGCAAGGAACCAATGTCGGCGCGGGCGATAATTCGAATGCGTCCCTGAACGCGGATCTCTCGAATATCGATTCGCAATTAAGCGGAATGGCGTCGGATTCCGCGAGCATTAACCAAGGGCTGAATGACCAGCCGATCAGCCAGTAACGCAAACTACCAATGTCAAATAAATTACAAATTACCATAACAGCCCTGGCGCTCGCAGCCATGGCGGCACTTACTGCCGCGCCGGCCTTTGCCTTAACGGTTGGCACGAATATCGGGCTTTCCGCGAATGCAAATGTGAATGCCGGCGGCGCAAATGCGAATGCCGGCGTGAGCACCACCGCGAAAATGACAGTCAGCGCCGCCGCGGAAGCCCGAATGGAAAACCGGGCGAACCAGGAAATCACGCGCCGCGTCGACGTCCTGAATGCCTTGATTGCCCGCATAAACGCAATGCAGAACCTTTCGACGGACGACAAGACCGCGCTTTCCACGTCGATCCAGACGCAGATCAGCAATCTGACCGACCTGCAATCGAAGATAACCGCGGACGCGAGCGACACGACGGCGCTTCGGACCGACGTGCAATCCATTACTGGTTCTTACCGGATTTTCGCGCTCATACGGCCGCAGGCCGCGATTGAAGCTGCGGCGGACCGGATTCTCTCCATCGCGAGCCTGATGGGCACGATTGGCGCGAAACTGCAGGCAAGGATCACTTCCTCGACTGCGAATGCGAGCTCAATGGTCTCGATCTATAACGAATTTACGGCGAAAGTCACGGCGGCCCAAACCGCGGCAAATGCAGCGGTGAACGAAGTGGCTTCGCTCCAGCCCGACATGGGCAATAAGACGCAAATGCAGGCAAACCTGACGGCGCTGAAAGACGCGCGAACGAAGATCCAGGCGGCGCAGCAGGACTTGGTTGCGGCAAGGAAAAGCGCGGGTGAAATCGTGAAAATCCTCATCCAGAACGATAAAGCGATCCTCAAAACGCAGGCCTCGACAACCGTGAATGCATCAGGTTCCGTGAATGCTTCCGGATCGGCGCAATAGCAAGGAAAATAAAACGGGCGCTTGAAAGCAGTTTAGGCGGGAATGACTGCTTTCAAGCGCCCGTTTTTGGTCCGTTAATCCTTCACCTCGATTCCCATATTCTTTGCGGTGCCGGCGATTATCTTTTCAGCAGCTTCGAGATCGTTCGCGTTCAGGTCGGGCATTTTCTTTTCGGCTATGGCGCGGATATCCGCTTTGCTTACCTTGCCCACTTTTTCAGTCAGGGCATTTTTTGATCCCTTCTCGATGCCCGCGGCTTTCTTCAAGAGCGCCGAAGCCGGCGGCGTTTTAAGGATGAACGAAAAACTGCGGTCTTCGTAGATCGTAATCATCGCGGGCACCACGTCTCCCTTCATCTCCTTTGTGGCGTCATTGAACTGCTTGCAGAATTCGGCAATGTTGATGCCCTGCGGACCCAAAGCGGTTCCGACCGGAGGCGCTGGATTGGCAGCGCCGGCGGGCAGCTGAAGCTTGATGATGGTTTTTATTTTTTTAGCCATAGTGTTGAGAAGTAGAATGTATAACGTAGAAAGTAGAAAGGGTAATCCACTCTACATTCTACAATTTTAAAACGGTATCTCTTCCGGCTTTATCTCGCCCTCTTCTTCCAAATTGATAGTCGGGATCTCCTCAAGTGGTGGAAGCCCTTGTGGTGCGCTCGCGGTTGGAGCTGGCTGGTTTGCCGCCGGAGCATTCATCCTTGTTCCCTGCTCCTTGCTCCATGTCCCCTGTCCCATACCACCCGTTCCCGCTGGCCTTGGCCCGAGCTGCATCCGCTCGCACATGACCTCGGTCGTCCGGCGCTGCTGGCCCTGTTTATCAGTCCAGCTCCGCGTCTGCAGGCGCCCTTCGATCAGGACCGTCGCGCCCTTCGTGAGGAACTGTCCGGCAATTTCCGCCGTACGGCCCCATATCACGACATTGTGGAATTCGGTCTGCTCCTGGCGCTGGTTGTTCTTGTCCATCCAGGTCCGGTTCGTCGCGACGCCGATCGTCGTTACGGACTGGCCGGTCGGCGTTGTCCGTAATTGAGGATCGGCAGTGACCCGGCCGACAATGATGACCTTGTTGTAGTCCATGGTGGTATGATATCAATGATAAATTCCAAATGACAAATGACAAACGTATGTCCAATGGAAGAAATGTTAAATATTGGACATTAAGACATTCTTTTCATTCGTTTGTCATTTTCATTCGTTTGTCATTAGACATTTGTCATTTGTCATTACTGCAAAATCTCCTCTATCTTCTTTTCGAGCGCCTCGTTGCTCAACGGCTGCGGCGCAGCTTTGACTTCCAATAACCCCTTCGCGGCGCTCGGAGCGGCGCGCCTGCGCGGGACAGCCGCCGGCTGCTCGGCAGCCGCAGCGACTCCGGTCGATTTGAGCGATATGATCAGGAACCGCAAAAGATCCTGGCGCGTGCGCAAATCTTCTTCCAGTTTCTTCGCGTCCTCGCCGTACGCGCGGAACGTCATATAAGCGAAAATCCCGTCGCGCTGCTTCTTGATCGGATACGCAAAAGCGATCCGCTTCGGATTAAAAGCACCGACAACCTCGCCGCCGTGCTGGCCGACGAAAGCCGCGAGTCCCGGCAGCTCGTCTTCGGTCTTCGCGAGCACCGAGAATTCATATAATTTTTTGTCGCGTTCGGATTGATCCATTGCAGGTAGATGGAGAATGGAGAATGGAGAATGGAACTTTTACCATTCTTCCTTCTCCGTCCTCTATACTCCAATTAAGCCCAAGTATACTCCTCCGCGCTTGATCCGTCAATCTTGACACTGCTGGCCTAACTTCAGGATAGATTCTAAAATATAATGATGGTGGTGCGAATATTCAAATTTCTGGCCGCCGGATCCTTTATCCTCATCCTCGCCGTTATCGGACTTTTTTGGTTGCGCGCCCATGCTCCATCCGCTCCCGCAAAAACACCGCCCATCGCTCCGACAAACTCCATGCTGGGCGCGGCCTGGCAAGCAGTTCCGCAAAATCCCGTCATCACCGGCGGCTCTTGTTTTTCATGGCGATGCGCCGGCGTTACGGATCCCGCGCTCATCCAAAACCAGGACGGGACCGCTGCCATTTGGTTCACCACCATCGGCATTTATGATGTCGGCGGACAATATGCATCGAGCGGGCCTTATCTCGGCAGGGCCGTCGGCAGCATTTCTCCTTTCGAAACGTTTGCGGTTTCTCCCGATCAGCCAGTGACCTCCGTCGGCGCAACCGGAACCTGGGACCGTTATATTGAAACTCCGAGCGTCCGCAGGTTGAATGGTTCTTTGGCGATGTGGTATCTGGGATATGCGGAATCCGGATTCAAATCTCCGGCACTTGGCGAAATGCATGCCGCCGATTCTGCGGGCACCGCATGGATTCTTCCTCCTGATCCGATCTATCGTCCCCAGCCGGGCAACTGGGACGGCACTCTTGTCACCGGCCCTACCGTTGTACGGGGACCGGACGGCCTCTGGCGCCTCTATTATAGCGGCATCGGCACCAAAAACGGCATCGGGCTGCTCACATCACCGGACGGCACCCACTGGAAAGCTTCTGCGGCAAATCCCGTATTTCTGAATGAACCGGGAAAATGGGATGACGAAATACTCGAACAAGCGGTGATCTATGCCCGCGGACAATATTGGATGTGGTATTCCGGTTGGCGCGGAACGCTCCAGCCGTCCACGCCGATATCGATCGGCCTCGCCACTTCGTCCGATGGCATACATTGGTCGCGCTACGCCGGAAATCCCGTGATCGTGCCCGGGCCTCCGGGATCCTGGGATGATCTCCGCGTTCTCGCGCCTGATGTCATCGTCCGGCCTGACGGGTCGTTCCTTATGGCGGCATATGGTTCTTCAAGAGCCGACGAAGGGCGAAGCGCCGGCTCAATCGGCCTCTGGGAATCGGACGCAAATTAATCGCTATTCCTTCACTTCCGCTGGCGCAATCACCGTCTCCTCGATTTCTTCGCTCTCGTCCAGGGTCGGCGTCGCGAGCGCCGACTCATGGCTCCCTGCCGGAATCAGCCGGCCGATGATGACGTTCTCTTTCAGGCCGCGCAGCGGATCCATTTTCGCTTCGATGGCCGCTTTCACCAAAACGCGCGAGGTGTCCTGGAACGAAGCTGCGGAAAGGAATGATTCCGCGGAGAGCGCCACGCGCGTGATGCCCTGCAAAATCTCGTCCGCCTTCGCCGGCGTCCCTCCTTCCTTCTTGATCTGACGGTTCACCTCGAGGAATTTCGATTTTTCCACGACGTCGCCCATCACGAAGTCGAGGGCGTCGCCCGCCTCCTTGATCCGGACGCGCGAAATCATCTGCTTTACGATCATTTCAATATGCTTGTTGTTTATGGCGGCGCCTTCGGAAAGATAGATGCGCTGCACTTCGTTCACCACGTACCGCGCAACCTCCGTCGCGCCCTTGCGCTCATAGAGTTCATGGATATCGAGGTTGCCTTCCGAGAGCTGGTCGCCTTCCATCACCTTGTCGCCCGCTTTCACGAAAATCACGGTGCCGCGCGAAACATTGATCTCCTGCGCTTTCGCTTTCTTGGCTTCGGAAATCAGGCGGATCGTCTTCAATGATCCTTTCTCCGTGATGCTTTCTACCTTGCCGTCGAAAGGCGCGATTACGGCGCGGCCCTTTGGCGTGCGGGTCTCGAAGATTTCTTCAACGCGCGGCAAACCGTGCGTGATGTCCGCCTGCGCAACGCCGCCCGCGTGGAAGGTCCGCATCGTGAGCTGCGTACCCGGTTCACCGATGGATTGCGCGGCCAAGACGCCGACTGCCGTGCCGATCCGGACCGGCTTATTTACGCCGAGGTCGTAGCCGTAGCAGCGGGCGCAAACGCCGTAAAGCGTCCTGCAGGCGATCGGCGACCGCACCCAGACGGAGTCGATCTTTTCCGTTTTCTCGATGAGTTCGGCGGCGGTTTTATCAATGATTTCCCCTTCGCGAACCAGGATCTTATTGCCCGATTTGATGTCGTTCAAAGCCGTGCGCGAGAAGAGTTTTGAAGCGAAGCTCTGGTTGAATTCCTTGCCGTCCTCGCGCCGCAATTCGATGCCGTCCTTTGCGCGGCAATCCTCTTCGCGGATCGTTAATTCCTGCGCCACATCCACCAAGCGCCGCGTGAGGTAGCCGGCTTGGGCCGTCTTCAGGGCGGTGTCGGTGGTTCCCTTGCGGGCGCCGTGCGTCGAGATGAAATATTCCAAAACGGAAAGCCCTTCCTTGAGCGACGACTTCACCGGCAGTTCGATGGTCTCGCCTTTCGGGTTGGACACCAATCCTTTCATGCCCACCATTTGCAGCGGCTGCGACCACGATCCGCGCGCACCGGAATCCACGATCTGATAGACCGAATTCGTCGGCGGCAAAACCGTGGACACGAACTTCCCGATATCCGCTTTCGTTTTTTCCCAAACCGCAATCACGCGCGCCTTGCGTTCGGCGTCCGTGAGCAATCCTTCCTCATACTGTCCGGCAATGATTTTCACTTCCTCTTCCGATTTTTCCAAAATTTCGTATTTTTCCTTCGGGATGATCAAATCGGACATCGCCCACGTGATCCCGGAATTCGTCGCCATCTGAAAACCGAGCATCTTCACGCGATCCAAAACCTCGCGCGTCGCCTCGACGCCATGCCGGTCGAAAATCGTCCCCAGAAGTTTCTGTAATTTCTTCTTGCTCAACGTGTCGTTCACGTATTCGATTTTCTCTTCGATCTCGCGGTTGAAAATCATGCGCCCGACCGTCGTTTCAATCCTTGATTCCCTGTTCCCTGCTCCCTGTTCCCTGTTCCATACAATCGGCGTATGGAGCCCGATGGCGCCGAAATGCATCGCGATCAGCGCCTCATCGAGCGAATTGAAATGCTTCAACTCCCCTTTCGCCGCGTCTTTGCGCGTCAGGAAATAAATACCGAGCACCACGTCGTTGTACGGTCCCACGACAAGGTCGCCGTTCGCCGGCTTCAAAAGGTTCCTGCCGGCCGCCATGATGTTTTCGGCTTCGTGCTGGGCGGCGGTCGATAAAGGCAAATGCATGGCCATCTGGTCGCCGTCGAAGTCGGCATTGAATGCCGCGCACACCCACGGCGGGATCTTGATCGCGAGACCTTCGATGAGCATCGGCTTGAACGCCTGCACGGAAAGCCGGTGGAGCGTCGGAGCGCGGTTCAAAAGCACGCGCCGGTCCTTGATGATTTCTTCCAGGATGCCGAGCACTTCCGACATGTGTTCTTCGATAAAGCGGCCGGCGCTCCGGATGTTGTGCGCCAAACCGCGCCGGATGATTTCGCTGATCACGAACGGCCGGAACATTTCGAGCGCCATCCGCTTCGGTACGCCGCACTGGTCGATCTTCAGGGACGGCCCCACCACGATCACCGAACGGCCGGAGTAATCTACCCGTTTGCCGAGCAGGTTCTGGCGGAAGCGGCCTTGCTTGCCTTTCAGCATGTCGGCAAGCGAGCGGAGCGGCCGGCGCTGGGCGGACATCTCCTGCGTGCCGAAGCGCGCGGAGTTGTCGATCAGAGCGTCGACGGCTTCCTGGAGCATGCGCTTTTCGTTGCGGACGATGACATCCGGCGCCTTGATCTCAAGCAATTTCTTCAAACGGTTGTTGCGATTGATGACGCGGCGATAGAGATCATTCAAATCGGACGTCGCATACCGGCCGCCATCGAGCGCGACCATCGGCCGCAGATCCGGCGGCAGGATCGGCAGGATCGTCATCACCATCCACTCCGGCCGCGAGCCGTTGCGGACCATCGCCTTCAGCATTTTCAGGCGGCGCAGCAATTTACCCTGCGCCATCGGGTCCTTCACGTCCTCCAATTCCGCCTCCACTTCGCGCGCGGCTTTCTTCAGGTCCATTTTTTCCAAAATGCCGCGCACCGCCTCCGCGCCGGACGACGCCCTGAACAAACTGCCGAATTTGCGCGACAGGTTGAAGTATTCCGATTCGCTCAAGATCTGGCCGACGTGCAGGTCTTCCAGATATTCGCGCGTCGTATCCGCGGCTTCCAGGATTTCGCCCTTCACCGCCTTGTCTTTGTCGCCCACCGTCTTCAATTTGCCCTTCAGTTCGCGGTCAAGCTCTTCGAGCGCCGACTTGCGGTTCTCTTCCTTCACTTCGGTGATGATGTAGGCCGAATAATAAATGACGCGTTCCAGTTTTTGGGAAGAAACATCCAAAATCAGCGACAGCCGGGACGGGATGCTTTTCAGGAACCAGATATGCGTGACCGGCGCCGCGAGCGCGATGTGGCCGATCCGTTCGCGCCGGACCGATGCCTTCGTCACTTCCACGCCGCATTTGTCGCAGATGACGCCCTTGTACCGGATGCGGCGGTATTTGCCGCAATAACATTCGTAGTCCTTGGTCGGCCCGAAGATGCGCTCGCTGAACAAGCCGTCCTTTTCCGGACGCTGCGTGCGGTAGTTGATCGTTTCCGGCTTCGTCACTTCGCCGTGCGACCATTGCAGGATGTCCTGCGGCGACGCGACGGTGATTTTCAAAGCGGAAAAATTATCTTTGCGGTCGGTCGCGGCAGAGTATACCGGCTGGATGTTGAACCCGAGCGATTTCAGCTCGTTCACCAGCACGTTGAACGATGCCGGCACGTTCGGTTCTTTGATTTCCTCGCCGCGGATGATCGATTCATAAGCGGCCGCGCGCCCGAGGACATCGTCCGACTTGATCGTAAGCATTTCCTGCAGCGTGTGCCGCGCGCCATATCCTTCCAAAGCCCATACTTCCATTTCGCCGAACCGCTGGCCGCCGAACTGCGCCTTGCCGCCGAGCGGCTGCTGGGTGATCAGGGAGTACGGGCCGATAGAACGCATGTGCGCCTTATCTTCGACCAGGTGGTTCAACTTGAGCATATAAATCTGGCCGACCATGACGCGGTTATGGAACGGCTTGCCGGTGCGGCCGTCGTACAGGGTGGTCTTGCCATCCTCCGGCAGGCCGGCATTCCTCAATTCTTCCTGAATCTGGTCCATAGTGGCCGAATCAAGTCCCGGCGTGATCGCGCGGTAACCGAGTTTCGCGGCCGCCCAGCCGAGATGGGTTTCAAGGATCTGTCCCAGGTTCATGCGCGAGATGACACCAAGCGGGTTCAATACAATGTCGACCGGCCTGCCATCGGCGAGGTACGGCATATCTTCCACGGCGCGGATCTGCGAGATGACGCCCTTGTTGCCGTGGCGGCCGGCGAGCTTGTCGCCCGCCTGCACTTTGCGAAGCTCCGCGATTTCAACCTGGATGCGCCGGATGATGCCCGGTTCGAGCTTATCGCCGCGCTCGCGGTCGAAAATCTTGATGTTCACGACGCGGCCGATCTTGCCGTGCGGCAGGGTAAGCGACGTATCTTTCACGTCACGCGCCTTCTCGCCGAAAATGGCGCGGAGCAGGCGCTCTTCCGAAGTTAGCTCCGATTCGCCCTTCGGTGAAATTTTGCCGACCAAAATGTCGCCGGGTTTCACTTCGGCGCCGATGCGGATAATGCCCTCTTCGTCGAGGTTCTTCAATTTATCTTCGGAAATATTCGGGATGTCATAGGTCGTGACTTCGGGGCCAAGCTTTGTATCGCGCACGTCGCATGAATATTCATCGATATGGATTGAGGTGAACCGGTCCTCTTGCACCACGCGTTCCGATAAAATGATGGCGTCCTCGAAGTTCGCGCCTTCCCACGAAATGAATGCGACGAGCAGATTTTGCCCGAGCGCTAAAACGCCGTTTTCAATGGACGGCCCGTCGGTAAGGATCTGCCCCTTTTTCACCCGGGCCCCTTTCGATACCAGCGGCTTTTGCGAAATGCAGGTGAACTGGTTCGAACGCTTGAATTTTTCGAGAGCGTACTGTTTTACGCCCGATAAGCCCGCGTCTTTGCGCGAGGAGGCGTATTTCACCGCAATATGGTTCGCGTCCGCCTCAATCACTTCGCCGTCGCCTTCCGCAACCACGACATAACCGGAATCGAGCGCCACCTTTTCCTCTTGGCCGGTCGAAACGTACGGCGCATCCGGCCTCACGGAAACGACCGCCTGGCGTTGCATGTTCGAACCCATCAAGGCGCGGTTCGCGTCATCGTTCTGCAGGAACGGGATGAGCGAGGTTGCGACCGAAACGAATTCATGCGGCGCGACGTCAACGAGCTCTGCCTCCGCCGGCGTGCAGGTACCCGCTTCGCCCTTGATGCGCGCTTCCAAAATCTGGTCAACAAACCGGCCTTCCGCATCGCGGCGCATACCGGCATGCGTGATGATGAATTTCTCTTCTTCCGAAGCGTCGAGCCAGACGATCTCGTCCGTTACGCGTCCATCAATCACTTTCGCATACGGCGCCTCGAGGAAGCCGAAATCATTGATGCGGGTGTAGCTCGCAAGATAGTTAATAAGGCCCACGTTCGCACCTTCCGGGCTTTGGATCGGGCAGATGCGGCCGTAGTGCGAGCGATGCACGTCGCGAACCTCGAAGCTTGCGCGCTCGCGGGTCAAGCCGCCGGGACCGAGCGCGGAAATGCGCCGCTTGTGCTCCAATTCGGCCAGCGGATTGATCTGGTCCATGAATTGCGACAACTGCGATGAAGCGAAAAATTCCTTGACGACCGCGGTGATCGGGCGGAAATTCACGAGCTGCGCCGGTTGGAGCGTGTCCTTGTCTTCCGTCGACATGCGGTCCTGGATAATGCGGCGCAAGCGGGCCAAACCGATGCGCAAACGGCCCTGGAGCAATTCACCGACCGCCTTCAGGCGGCGGTTGCCCAAGTGATCGATATCATCCGGCCCGGCCTCCGGCGTGTTATTTAATGTTATGATCTCGCGCACGATGGCGATGAGATCATCCGCATCGAGCAACCGGTTTTTTTTCTTCTGGTTGATGTCGAGCCGCTGGTTCATCTTATAACGGCCAACTTCCGAAAGGTCGTAACGATCCGGGCGCTCAAACATGGCGGCAACCAAATTTTTCGCCGTTTCCGCGCTCGCCGGATCGCCCGGGCGCAGGCGGCGGTAAATTTCGATGTAGGATTCGTCGGCGTCTTTCGCGATGTCCTTTTTCAAGGTTGTTTCGATATGTTTCACCGTCCCCGTGTCCACATCTTCGAATGCTTTCCGGATCGCTTCCGTATCCAAATTGAAAATACGGAGGATATCCGTTACGGGAACTTTGCGGCGGCGGTCGATTTTCACCGAAATTTCGCCGCCGATGTCGGTCTCGAATTCAAGCCATGCGCCGCGGTTCGGGATGATTTTCGCGCCGAAGAGCTGCCGGCCGCGGTAAGGCGTAGCCGTGAAGGCGACGCCGGCCGAGCGGACCAATTGCGAAACGACCACGCGCTCGACACCGTTCACGATGAAGGTGCCGCGGGCCGTCATGATCGGGAAATCGCCGAAGTAGACCTCCTGGGTCTGTTCGTGGCCGGTATGCTTATTGACAAGCTTCAAAATAACGCGCAAGGGCGCCTCATAGGTTGCTTCCTTATATCGCGCCGTGTTTTCGTCGTACTTCGGTTCGTCGAAACGGTAATCTTGGAAATGGAGTTCGAATTCTTTGCCGGTGTGGTCCTTGATCGGGTTAATCTCGTCGAAAATTTCGCGGAGGCCCTTCTTTAAAAACCAATCATATGATTTAAGCTGGGCTTCGTTCAAGTTGAACGGCGCGATGAGCGGAGTCGACTTGCCGAAATTTTTTATTGAGGAGAATTTCGCCATTTTTATTAATTAAAATTTAAAATTTATTTAATGAAGTTTCCTGGAATCCCCGACATGAAATCCCGATGAAGGATTTGGTACAATGAAAGGGTAATAGAATCTTTGGAGGACTTTGCATAACAACAAAGATTTAAGAAAACGTTAAAAAATTCTTAAAAATTCATTAAATCCGGAACACAGAAAAAATGGCACAGACCTCCCCCTTGGCGGTGGAGACCGTTTTCGTTTCGAGGAACTGTTTTATAGATTAAAGCGCATATGGCTTTTCCCGTCAAGCTTTTTGGAAATCCTCGCGCAGGCGGGACCCCATGCTTCCCATAAGTACCAATAATAAGCCAAGCCGCACTTTCCGTCAAGTGGCGCTCCGCATTTCGCGCGCAAATCGCACAATGCGATTTGCGCACGAGATGCTTCGCTTTTGGGAAATAAAAAAAGGTGCCGTATTAAACGGCACCATCCGCTTCCTCTGCAGTCATGCTCCTTGATAAACTTGGACCATTTTGTAAATTGATAAGTTCACTCCCACTGCGCCGGATCCCATGCATAGATACGCATATGCGGATACCCATCGCACCGTCCTCTTTGAAAAATCTCCTCGCCGAACAGAATCGAGCGATACATCTACAAACTGGAGGAACGAGAAAAAGCTGATCAGACCTAAAGCCAATACGATAAAAGCCATTCGAAATCTCCCTAATTTCAGAAAGGCTAAAAAACTTTTCAGTTAACATATTGCAGGATTGCAATATACAAGTTTGCATCTGTCGTGAAATGAATGTATAAAGCCAGCAGCGGAGGTTTTTATGTTTATCGCCATTGCGCAAGTTGCCGGAGGTAAAGAAATACTCCTTTGTCGTTTCGACCTGCCGACCAGCCGGAAATGTTTGAAGGAATTGAAACGGATGCTTTCCAAACAGAAAATGGAAACTGAATTTTGGAATGGCCGGAGGATACATCCTTCGGGCAAAATGCTGATCTGGCGGCATGCTAAATTCTCAATGAAGATACCCCGCCCTCACGGGCGGGGTATCTTCTCCCTCTTCGCCGCCCCGGAGGGGCGGCGTCCCACCGGCCAAAGCGCCGGCGGGACCAAACTTCATCCGCACCCTTATGGGTGCGGTTTTAAGTTTGGAGAGTGATAAACAGAGTCTCAAAAGAAAAAGCCTTAGTGGCGCCGAAAAGTCTGCGTAAATCGCTCAAACAAGTCCGCGCCGACCAAAAATTGGAAGATGAGTTCGATGAGATGCTCTTTCTCGATTCATTGAGATATCGAATGCGCTCATTCTGATTTTGCCCCATCCGACTTCACAAACGGGATTTTCAAGGATTAGATCCGACGGTCGTCGAATCTAATCCTTTTTTTAAATTAATCTCAAAATATCTTCTTTCCAACCGGACAGGAACAGGTTTGACGGGCAGGTTGTTCTTACATTGACTTCGCGGTGACCGAGGATTCTCTCTCACGGCACTTTGGATCACCTCAATGCCGGACTCGAACATTAAACCTTTATACAAAGAAACACTCCTGAAAGCCATCGAAAATAGCATTGGGAGCAGGATTTTCAATTCGCTCATTGTGAAATTCCAAGATACAGGAGCGGTGAAGGATATCCTGAACGACGGCGAATTTTCGTGCGCTTTTTTCGTGAGTTCGCTTCTCTATTTATTCGGGACCGTCCCCCGGACCTGCACAACGGTCAAAAGCTTGAGGGAAATGGCGTCGGACAAAAAGTGGAGGCGGATTTCTCCCGAAGAAGCAGAGGCGGGTGATGTCGTTTTCTGGGAAAAAATCGAGTTCGAAGACGGAACTGAAAATCCGCATGTCGGATTTGCACTAGGAAACGACGAAGCCGTGTCAACGAATTATATTAAAAAGATCATTGATAAACATCCGCTGTCGCGAGAGGACCGCAAAGTTGAAGCAATCTACCGATATTCGTGGGACCAATAAGAACCGCGGATTGTAAAAAAAACAGTCCGTTTTTTATTTCAAGTACAACGCGATGTTCTTATTCTGCTCGGCTAACGTTCTCGCGTAAATCGTCTTGCCGGTTTTGGGATCGCTCAAATAATACCAATACGGCGAATTTTGCGGATGGAGGGCGGCCTGAATTACCTGGAGGCCGGGATTGCCGATGGGAGTCGGCGGCAGGCCTTTGTGATGGTAGGTGTCATACGGGCTGCTGGTTGCCGGCCGCTCACTACCAGATACTAAATTTCCATACTTGACCGTCGCATCCACGTCGAGGTACATGCCGGCGGCGAGCCGCTTTTCCAGGATGCCGGCGACGATTGCCTGGTCGGCGGGCGTCTGCACTTCCTTTTCCAAAATAGAGGCGAGAATCAATGTCTGCTCGGCAGTCGAAGTAGTATCGCCCAAAACCGGCGCGGCTTTTGCCCGAAAATTATCCAAAAATTTTTGCACCACATCCTGAATGCCCGATCCGGGAGCGAATTGATAGGTGTCAGGGAAGAGATGGCCTTCAAGCGTACCCCATTCTCCATCCTCCATCCTCCATTCTCCATTCTTATCATACGCCACCAGCTCCCCCGGCTTTATCACGAGCGCGTTTGCCAATGCCGCATCGATCTCATAGATATTTTTTCCCTCCGGAATCGTAACCGTGATCGGCTGCCCGCCGCTGCTCGCCAGTTGGCTTAAAATCGCAAACGACGACATCGCCGGATCCAGCCGGTACAATCCCGCTTTGAGGTGGAATGCTTCGCCGCTTGCGACCGACGCGACCTCGAACGCCAAAGAGGATCGGATCAGGTTCGCCGCCGCAAGACCATGCACGATATCCGTAAAACTTTCGCCATGCCGGATCTCAAAAACCACCGGAGCCGGATTCCCCGCATCCGCCGGGCGGAGCGCAAAATAAAAAATACAGGCAACAGTGATGGCGGCAACCGCCGCGAGAATGGCCAGTTTGTTCTTCGACATGAAAGCTGATTCTATCATCCCGCGCTCCGGAGCGCAAAAAATCCGCCGGGCGTTCGGCGGAGGCTAGGGACTGTCCATTTCGGAATCGCGCCGATAGGAGCCGCCGTATCGGATTAGCGGATACACCGCCTGTCCGTAACCATACGGCGTGAAATTCGCCTCGAGCTCCCTCGGGGTGGCGCCCTTCGGGTCGATATCGAGGCGTTTCAAAAATTCCGCCAAACAGAGGAAATGGCCATCCTCTATTATGACCTTTTGCTCCCGTTTGCCATGGCGGATACCGCACCGAAAACAATACGGCACGATATCCACGCGCTCGCGCGGGATTTGCTGCCGCCGGAGGTTCGCCTGGATCTGCTCGAGTTCCTTTTGGCTCCAGCACGGATGTTCTCTTTTATTCATACCGCCTCCCGAAGCGTTAAACTTCTATTTGCACTATAGCGGAACAGTAAAAAATTACAAATAGATCGCAGACAGGATGAAAAAACCGCTCTTCGCGGTTTTTTCTTTTCGTCGGGCCGCCGGGAATGGAACCCGGCGCGATACGTCGCGCCCTGAAACCCCTCGGTTTCCAGTGCCTTCCTATACGGAAGGGGCAATCTGCCCCTTCCGACCTATCCCCTCGTTCGATTCCCGGCGCCCCTCCTTCGAACAGAAAACAGCTCGAGAGAGCTGTTTTCTGTTCTCGGTCGGCCATATCGGGGGGACTGTCGAACCTGGGATGATATCATCAGCCAACTTATAACGTATTCTACGGCCCCGCGTTGAGCAGGCCTTGCGCGGAGCACTTCTAACCCGGCCCGCCGGGACTCCTTTGCGATCTTCCATCTCCGTATT
>JAGWKM010000051.1 GCA_028865305.1 Patescibacteria group bacterium
TCCGACAACGCGTGGGTTTCCGGCAACGCGCGTGTTTCCGGCGACGCGTGTGTTTTCGGCGACGCGCGTGTTTCCGACAAAGCGCGTGTTTCCGGCAACGCGCGTGTTTCCGGCGACGCGTGTGTTTCCGGCGACGCGCGTGTTTCCGGCAACGCGCGTGTTTCCGGCGACGCGGGTGTTTCCGGCGACGCGCGTGTTTCCGACAACGCGCG
The DNA here is from genome assembly GCA_028865305.1 of Patescibacteria group bacterium. Classification (GTDB taxonomy): domain Bacteria; phylum Patescibacteriota; class Minisyncoccia; order UBA6257; family 2-01-FULL-56-20; genus REEB161. Next base: position 213 of record JAGWKM010000051.1, read on the forward strand.
TGTTTCCGGCAACGCGCGTGTTTCCGACGACGCGCTTGTTTCCGGCAATGCGTATGTTTATGGAATAATGCGTTCCGATGGATATTGTTTTACTTATCTTCCGTGTGAAGATGGCGAATGGCGTGTGATTGCTGGCTGTCGATATTTCACCATGAAAGAGGCTCGTGAACATTGGAATGATCACAAAAAACAAAAAGAAACGAATGTCATTCTTGATTGTCTTGAGGCTCTTCGAACTGTCAAGCCTGACGGTGTTTAGCTTGATCCCCTCCCAACGCGGCGCTAAACTCTGCGCCGCGTTTCTACCTCGGAGCATCACCGCAAATGGCAAATGAAATCACACAAGAGCAATTCGATAAAGCGAGCGAACTATTCGAACGTATTTACGAATTGCAATCCAAGAAAAGGCGTTCTGGATCGTTGGAAGAAAAGTTGCAAATTCAGTTTGAAATTTCCAAGCTGATAGCCGAACGCAATGGGGTTCTTGGATTATGAAAAAGCGCGGCCCCAAGCAATATCAATCCGAACCCCGCAAAATAAACGTGGCGAACGAACTTCGAAAGCTTCGCCGCATTCGCACAGAAATCGGTCTTATTCTTTCTTCCATCGACGCCGCGTTAGACAACATGGCGCGGCTTGGCATCCCTCAAGCATCAGAGGAAACGTCATGCTCGACGAATTCGGAATTGATCCCGCCGTCTTGATTTTATTTGTCGGCATCGCGGCTTTCGTGGTGACTGCCGGACTTGGCGCGTGTTGCGCTTTTGTTGGTATGATGATCGCGAAAGTTTTGCTTTACATCGCGCGTGGCGACGTTGATCGGATCAGGTTATGACAACCAAATTCCAAGCCGGTGTAGGCCCTGATCAAAAGCGTTGCCACATTTATCGAGTTGGCGATGATCCCCGGATGTCACTATGCGGCGCAGTTTGCATCGCGCGGAATTACAAGGCGGACTTGTGTTTGCACAATTCCTTTGTATGTTTACGGTGCGTTAATAAGGCTTTGCGAGAATGGAAATCAGAAGGCGGCAATGGTTGCCCGCCGCCCGAATATTTCGGGGTTTCTGAGGTTGAGCTATGACAAACCGCGCCGAAGCAATTCAGTTGATGGCCCGTCAGATTGCGATTTTCAACGGGCATGTATGGGCGAAGCTTCCCCAGGTACAGATCGATCGTTACATGACGCTGGCGACGAATTTGCTGGCGACGGTTGAGCGGAAGCAAAGCGCGTATAACTGGAATTTCCGTCAATGACCGTTGATCCCGACGAGCGCACCGCGACGTTAGCCGCTGCGCGTGCGAACTACATCAACGGAGAATTTGGCCCGGTTCGATTACAGGCCATTCTTGTAATGTGTGGATTGAATGCGACTGAGATAAAAGATTTCATGGACGAACATCGCGAAGCGGCATATAAGGCGATGTTAGAGAGAAACGCTAAAGGCCCTTACAGAATTTAGCCGGTCAACGCATCATGCAATGGTCCAAATTCAAAGAGGAAGGCATTTATTCCGAACTGCGTTTTCGGGACAAAGCCGAAAGCATTTTGGATCATCACAATCGCCTTCTCTATGATCTGGAATTGGACACGCGGCTTCGATTTCGCGCGCTAGAGCGAAAAGCCCGTGCGGGATTTTTCGAGCTTCCTCGCTGGCTGCAAGTCAACGCAAATCCGCCTTCCCCGCCATATGGTAATATCTTTTCCGATGAAGCGAGGCTTCGCGATTTGCTGCATCAAAAGCCATACGATCAGGATTTGTTGCAGCGTCAATATAACAGCATTCCCCGCGAAATTGGCGAACCCCGTTCAATCTGGAATTCGCTTTTCGGGTTTGATCTATGAGCATCTTTCGCTTACCAGTTTTCCCCGCAACGATTGCTTTGTTAGTGATCGCATATCTTGCGTTCGGAATAGGCGGCATTATCGGCGTTGCTGTCGTCGCATTTCTCTTGCGAAATTTCTAGCCGGTCACTTTGAAACCTGAAACGAAAGGACTACCAAATGGCACTTTCTCAACGCACCAAAATCGTCACCAAAGACCTTGGTGACCCCTCGATCATCAAGACGCTGCCGGATGACGTGAAGCGGCATATGCTGGGAACGATCGTCGGCATCGTCACCGGCTTTGTCGAGCGCGGCAATCCGAAAGACCCGACCGAAAAATTCGAAGGTCTTTCCGGCCAGTTTCGTTCGATCCCGGCCGACGACAAGCGCGACGAACTGGAAAGCGGCGTGTGCTTCCTGCCGGATGCTTTTCACAACATGGTGGCCGGTCCTTTCCGCAAGATGCAGGACACGGACAAGAACGCGCAGTTGCGTTTCGCGTTCGAAATCTATTCGATCCGCGCTCAGAACCCGGCCGGCTATTCCTGGGAATTCAAGCCGAAGATCGAAGCCGCCGGCGGCAATCCGTTGGATGAACTGATTGCCGATCTCGGGGAAGTGAAGGTGGTTCAAGGCCGCAAGACGCTCGCGCTCGCGCCGCCCGCGAAAAAGTAATCTCTGATCCGAATTCGCCCCCAAATCGGGGATTACTTTTGGCCGCCGCGCGTGGGTTTAAGCATCCTCCGCGCGGCGGTTTTCTTTTCAGCATCAGAAAGGAATTGAAATGCGTTACAATATCCCTGCGATATTTTGGGCACCGCCTTGGATTATCGCGATCACTATCATTGCTCACGTCGTGAGGCATTGGTGATGAAACGCCGCACAAAGCAAAACGTCGGGCAATGGCCCAACATGCGGGATGATACGTTGAAGGCGATTGCCGATGAACTCGCCCGCGCCCGGAAGAAGCATCCGCAAAAAGGAAAGCATCTTGATTTTGTGTTTTCCTATGCTCATGAACTCGATACCGCCTTTTGTCAAAACGATGTTGGGCGAATGACGGCGGTACAGGTTTATGCTTTATGCGCGGCGGTTGCGGCGATGGCAATTCGCTGTATGGAAGAAGGTACGCTTGGGATGAAGTATTCCGGAAACCGCGCCGACGCGCCGAAATTCGAGTTGACGCCATGAACCATTATATTCCTGCGATCTTTTGGCTTCCGCCTTGGCTGATCGTGGTGGAAATTGCCATTCACGTTATAAGGCATTGGTAATGACACAAATCCCCCAGGACGATGAAGCCACAAAGCGGCTTGCCGAAATGCGCCGCGAACAAGTTGCGTTGATGCGGGAAAATCTCGCCCGCATCCTCAATCAGTTTCCCGAAGCTGCGCGCTTGCAAGTCAAATACGAATTGCTATGCGCGATCATGGCAGGTGAAAGCGCGAACAACGGTGCGTCTATTTGGTCAACGATGCTCGCGGATTTTGCGATAGGTTGCGCCAATTTGGGATTTGAACCTAGAAAAGTTTTGGTCAATCTTCGGCATGAAGCGCAAAAACTGATTGATCAGAAATTGAAAGAGCAGGGGCTCACCTTGTCGGCACCTGACGGGGCAAAACCCAACTAAAGCCCTTGACGGATTAAGGCCAAATCAGATCATAGATAAGGCCGCGAGAGTTGACGCTCTCGCGGCCTTAGCGTTTCGGAGGGCAAACTCCGGGGGAACGCGGGCACCTTCGGGGATAGGTGCAAATCATGGCTAAACGTGTTCGGCGGAAAACGCAACACGATATTTTCGTTTCAAACATCAAAAAATTGCAGCGTGCGGGCCTTGTCGGAAAAGTCGATTTCCGAAAAAAGGCCACGCCTGCCCTCACTTCCAAAATAGAAAAGTATCGCCCGCTGTTACGCGGCAAGGCAACGGCTGTTGTTGCGCCCGATAGCAAGACGGCGGCGCGATTGCGCAAGACCTTGGGATTAAAAGGATCAGGCAAAACGATCGTCATTCCCAAAGAAAAAGGCGAGCGTTACCGCTATCAGAAATCGACGGGCGAAATCACTTCGACGCGCAAGGGCTACCAGGAAGGCCAAGTCATCAAGAAAACGCTTGGCAAGGGTTTTCCCGCGCCACCTGAAAAGGGCGGTGACAAGCGATTGTATTACACGATTCCCGAAAGAACGCGCGGCGCGGGTAGATTGAAGCGCAAGACGTTCGGCAGTTTCGATGAAATGCTTTTTTATCTCTCGAAGTACGATGTTGATTTTGAGGATATCGAGGATCGCGTTGAAATCGAGGAAGTTCGAAAAGGATCGCGCAAGGACAAGACGCGGCAAAAGAAAATTCACGATGACCGGCAAGCCGCCTATCGTCGTCTCAAGCGGCGGAAGCGTCGCGCGAAACGACGTGGATATTAAACCATGTCCCCATCGCCCATTGATTTACGTCACGCATTCGCGCCGATCATTTGCGACGCTGCACCGTTTGATTTGCCGAAACGCGGGCGTCCGCCGATTGGCGAACGCAAGCTGACGAATTCCGAAAAGCATCGGCGTTGCCGGGCTGGCAAGACGGAAGCGAGATTGCGGAACATCGCCGTTCTGGATTTCGAGACTGATCCTTTTGACGATCAATTGAAGGCGGAAATTTTGCCGTTCGTTTGTGAATTGTACTCGGATCAGTTTGGCTCTATCGTCATATGGGATGAAGATTTTGACCGCTTCATAAAAAAGGTTGTCACCGCGATTGAGGATTTGCCCGATGCCTATACAATATATGCACACAACGGTGGAAAGTTCGACTATCTCTTTTTGGTGCGACATCTGCGGGGCACGGTCAAATTCAAAGGCCGTGCTATTATGTCGTGCAAAATCGGCAATCACGAATTGCGAGACAGCCTTCATATTTTGCCAGAAAAACTTGCCGCTTGGAAAAAGGATCACTTTGATTACACCAAAATGAAAAGGTGCAACCGTGCAAAATTCCGCCGTGAAATTCTGGATTACCTACACAGCGATTGCGTTTACCTTTTTGATATCATCAAATCTTTTGTTAGCGAATTTGGCCTTAAAATCTCCATCGGCCAAGCGGCCTTTTCCTCGCTTAAAAAATCCTACACGGTGGTGCGGGTTTCGGAACAAAGCGATGCATTCTTGCGACGATATTTCTTCGGTGGTCGTGTTGAATGTATCGGCGGGCGAGGGATTTTTGACAGTCGAGCGGGACGGTCAGTTTTTAAACTGTACGATATTAACTCCGCGTATCCCGATGCGATGGCAAATTGCGCGCATCCTGTCGGAAACGAATATAATTGGCGACGTGGAAATATCTCCGACGATACGGTTTTCGTCGATGTTGAATGCCGAAATTTTGGAGCATTTGTGTCCCGAGACAAAGACAATCCGTTGGAAGCATCGACGGGAGAAAAGCGCGGGCGCTTCTACGTAACACGGTGGGAATACGACGTCGCAACAAAGTATGGGTTGATTGACGATGTGGAAATTATTGGAGTTGTGGATAATTTTGAACGAAGTCGTTTTGATAATTTTATTGTCCCGATGTACGAACGCCGAAGGGCTGGCAAATCTAGTATGGAAGCTTTGCGGCTTGCCGGAAAGGAAGAAACATCCGAATTCGAAGAACTGAAAAAACAGGATTTGTTTCTCAAATATTTGTTGAATAACGCCTATGGAAAATTCGCGCAAAACCCGCGCAAGTTCAAGGAATATTACTACACGGACGCGGGAGAAGCACCGCCGCGTGAATGGATGAAGTGGTTAGAAACGGCGTCGGAGGATGATCAACATGAATTCGGATTTCCCTGCGAACGAACGGACGAATTTGCAATTTGGGCAAAACCTTCTCCGGGAAAGCGATTTAATAACGTCGGAACTGCGGCGTCTATTACAGGAGCAGTTAGGGCAAAACTACTTGAGGCAATCCAGCATTCTACCGAACCCGTTTATTGCGACACCGATAGCATCATCTGCCGAAACCTTGACGGATCAGGAATTGATTTCGACGTCGCGCGACTAGGCGCGTGGAAACTGGAAGCGACATTTGATCGTGTCATCGTCGCGGGCCGAAAGCTCTATGCATGTGAAGTGCAGGGTTTCCCGGATGGACACGAAAAGCGCATCAAGATAAGGTCCAAGGGCGCGACGGGTTTAAAGTGGCACGATTTCGAGCGGATGTTGGATAACGAAATCATCACTACGCTCAACAAAGCGCCGACGATTTCAAAGACCGGACATCAAACGTATTTGCGTCGAAATATCAGGGCAACCGCTCCGCTGAAAAAGAGGATACAACATGGCCGGAAGATCATCTTTTCAAATTCCAAACAAAGCCGTTCCGGTTGAAGGCGGCATCGGAATTCCGGTTGCCGATGTCATTCCGGCTGGCGGTTCCGTCTCGCATGATTTGGCGGTTGAACAAACGTCGGGCGCGATTGGATTTGTTCAATCCGTCTATATCGACAATTCCGCGAATGCCGCAGCGTATACGTTGCAGGTTGGTGGCACACAACAAAATATCACAGTTAAAGGCAAGACACAGGGTTATTATCCCGTCGTGCCTTTCACCGGCACGTTTCAATGGACTTCCTCAATGGCTGGCGGTGGCACTGTCAACCTGATTTTCATGAACCAGCGTTTCGAGGCCGCACAATGGGCAACCGCATAATTCGCGCGACGCTTTTAGCGTTCGCATTTCTTTTTGGCGTGAATTCCGCGAACGCTCAAACGTGCAATTCGCCAAGCGGTTTCATACAGAGTTTCGGCACGTTCTCAATAGGCGATATTGCGACGTTCGGACCTGATTGCAATCACATTATAAGCGGCGGGTTAAGTCTCAATTTGACAGTGTTGTCATTGACTATCGGAACGGCAACGCTCAATGCTCCGAACAATGATAACATCTGGCAGCAGACCGGAACTGGCAATTCAGTTTCAACGGCCTACCACCTTAATCCGGGCACCGGCACGATCAACACAGGGACCATTACCGAATTCGTCGCGCAAACGACGCTTGCCCAAGCATTCGGTGGAAATTACGGTCGTTTATCTTTCGGAACTGTCGGATCATCCAACGGTTATGAAATGGGATGGTTTGGAGAATTCGGAGGAACTACAGCCATAAACGCGATGGGACCGATTATCGTTCAAAATGCTGTTGAAAATCCCGCCGGAACTTTCGTGTTAACTGAATTTTGGCGCGGCATCACCATTTCAGGAGGGAGTGAAGATACAAATTTAGGTGCGGTCAATTTCGGAGTGAATTTATCCGGCAATGCCAATCTTGTCGTTCTCAATTCGAAAATTCCATCTGTTGCAGGAACGCAGGATAGCGCCGCGTTGCTTTTCGCTGGAAAGAGTTTTGACGGAGTAACCACCCGCGCCGAATATTGGCGTTTGAAAGCGAACGTTACTTCGCAGTCAGGCGCGTCTCAACTTTTGATTTCGTCAAACCTCAATGGCGGAGGTTATAACACGAGATTGACGTTGACGGATGCTGGAACGCTTTCCGTCGCGAACATCGATAATTCCATCATCGGCGCGGCAACGCCAGCGGCGGGCACATTTTCGGCGTTGTCTTTCAAGGCGGGAAATAGCGCGACGAACATCAGCCCTTCGGGAAAAATCACAGCGCAGTTGACACCGACCGGAAACGGCGCAGACACAACGGAGGATACTTGTCAGACATTCAATTTGCCCGCGAACGTTCTCGATATTGCCGGGCGCGGCGTTCGTATTCGTGCATGGGGCACGCTGGCGAACAATGCTGACACGAAAACGGTTCGAACTTATTTCGGATCGAACATTTATAATTCGACGCCTTTGACGACGGCAAATGTCGGATGGTCGATTTACTCTGACGTTTTCAAAACCGGAACGAATACGCAAACGGCAATTTCAAGCGGAACGTTCGGAAACGCATTGCCGGGAACGCAGGCGATATCGCCAAATCAAACCGATAGTTCACCGATCACTGTCAAAATCACGGCGCAGGCGGGAACGGCAAACGCCAATGATATCGTTTGCCAAGGAATGACAATCGACGTAATCGAATAGGAAAGGCATCACAAATGAAAAAATTAGTTCTTGTTCTCTTGATCGGCACCGCAATATTTTTCGGATTGAAATCTTGCGGTGTTCACGCGCAAACATCGCACGCGATTGACCGCGTTTCAACCGCCTTCGGGCAATGCGTTGGTGCGCTCGAAACCCGCGTTGATGAAATCTCTTCTCTGAAAAAAGAAATCAGCGAATTGCAGGATCAATTGAAGAAATCACAAAAACCCGACGTTAAAAAATGAGCCGGAATTTTGCAGGCTTCGGGCAGGTTCAATATATCGGCACGCCTTATGTCGTGCCGATCAAGCTTGCCGGGATTTCCGGTGTTGTTTGTCCGTTGAGGTTCGACTGGTTTTCTTATGGTGCATCGTCATTAAAACCGAACATCAATGTTCTTGTGAATATGGATGTTCAACAATGCGCCAAGATGGACGTAATCAGAAGCGTCTATATCGACAATCTCGGCAGCGACAATCCAATTTACGTTTTCTTTCCCGATACAGGTTGCACGGTTTCAGCAAAGCCAAATTCCGAAGGGTGGTATCCCGCTTATACCAACGCAAAGACAGTGTGGGTTGTCGGATTGGGTTTCGTCAGCGGAAA
>JAGWKM010000009.1 GCA_028865305.1 Patescibacteria group bacterium
GGCGTCATCATTTTCGGTCCAGGATTGGTATGCGTTTGGATATCGGCGTCGGAGGTCCTCGAGTGAATATTTCTTTTTCGCGAAATCAGGAAGTACGGTGTCCGGCTTTTCGGGTTTTTGGAGGGTGCCGCCGGAAATTTTAATAAATTCTTCCTGCCGCCGGAGCAGCTCTTCGGCGGAAAGGCCAGTCAATTTTTTAAGGACGGCGCGGGAAAGCGCCCGGAAGCGGGCGTCTTTCGCGGCGATATCGGGATGCACTTCGAGCGCGCGTTCATTCCAGCCGGCGAGCGTGAGGCCGCCGAGCGTCCGCACGCGGGAAAGTGCCACGTAGCCCTGGCCATGCTCGAAGGCACCGCGAAGGTCGAGGTGGGCCGCATCAAGCGACATACCTTGGCTCTTATGGATGGTGATCGCCCAGGCGAGGCGGAGCGGAATTTGAGAGATGCGTGCAAGCACCCGTTCGCCGTCTTCAATGCGCCATTCGGCACGGTCGGCATAGATCCTCGCGCCGCTTTTCGTTTCAATAATGGGGCATTGGTCTTCTTCGGAAAATCCGACAACGGTCCCGAGCGTGCCGTTCACGTACTGGTGCTGGAGGTAGTCGTTTTTGGTGAACATTACCGGCGCATCGATTTTCAGGAATAGCTCTGCCGGGGAAAGGCACCCTTTTTTCAGCTGTTCTATAAGAGCCTTGGGGCCGTTAGTTTCCATGGTGAAGAGCCGGGCTTCGCCCGGTAATTTTTCAAGTTCAAGGGCGTTTACGCGGTCCACGTTTGCATTATGTGAAAACAACTTCGGGACAATTTCCGCGGGGCTGGCGGAAAAGCGGTCGCCGAGCAATTTGCGGTGTTCGGGCCCTACGGCGCGGTTGCGGATGGCGGCAAGGAGTTCCAGAAATTCCGGATCTCCTTGCCGATGCTGTTCGTCGAGGTAGCAGATAACCGGATTGAGCGAGGTCCAGGAAGGGGAATCAAAAGCAAAGCGGGCTTGAGGCATTTCTTGGGATTCAAAAAGTTCTTCCGATGGGACGGAGAGCGGTTCATTTTCGACGGCGGTCACGACCGGCGGCAATTGGAAAAAATCACCCACTAAAATGACCTGCAGGCCGCCGAATGGCGCCGGACTTTCGCGTAATTTCTGGCAAGCGGTGTCGACGAGCCCTAAAGTCCGTGCCGAAAGCATGGAGATTTCGTCTATAATGAGCGTTCGGGCGTCGCGGACGCGGCTCTTAAGTTTTTTATTGTCGAGCATATATTGGATGTCATGCTTGGTGAGTTCGCTTCGCACGCCGATGCCGCTCCAGGAGTGGATGGTAAAGCCGCCGATATGCGTGGCGGCGATGCCGGTTGAAGCGGTGATTGCCGGTTTGATGCCATGTTCCCTGAGCCAGGAAACAAAAGCATTCACGGTATAAGTTTTGCCGCTGCCAGGTTCGCCAGTCAAAAATACATTCGCGCCGGTTCTCATGATTGAGAGCGCCTGTTCCTGGGTCATGGAGGTATTATACTTTGGAATGTTAAAGAAAAATAAATTGACAAATATTAGTTCGGGTGCCTATGATTGGAGCAGAACATGGAGGAAAGCATGCAGGAATTCGAGAAAGTTGCGCTCCAGCGGATGGCTGGATTGGTGCTTATCCCGCGGGAGGATTGTGTGATTATCTGGTCCGGGATGAAAGCGTGTTTACGCAAACTGAAATATGATCCGGAGTCGTTCCGTAAAGACCTCAACGAGAGCAACCGGCATGCCATGATGGTTGCGGGCGAAATTATTCGGCAGGGCACATTAGCGGTTGGGATGACGGTTGAGCTTGGCCGGCATGTCGAGGAGATGTATTTTCAACGGCTTGAATTTGCCGACAAGGTCGGCGTGCGCGGCTCGCTTCTTACCAAAGAAATCAGAATTCTCTGATCCAGCCAGAAAGCCGTGCGCGGCTTTCTTTTTTTTGCCCTGGAATTTATAGTAGAAGCGATGCGGAAACGGAAAAAACAGGAAGAATTGGCGTTCGAGGATGCCCTTGGCGACGATTGGAGCCGCGATTTCGATATTGCGGAAGTGCCAATCGGGCATAAACCGCTCTTGGTCCTTGGCATTGTCATCTTTGCGGTCGTTTGCGCGATCGCCAGCCGGATTTTGTTCTTAAATTTATCGAATTCATATTATGAAGCCCGCGCCGCCGGCAATATGACGCAACTCGATTATACGGCTGCGCCGCGCGGGTTGATTTATGACAGTTCCGGAACTGTTTTGGCGGATAATAAGGCTGCTTTTGCGGCGATTCTTGACGCGCAGGTGTTCTTGAAAAATCAGGCGAACCAGTCCGGTACGCTGGCCGCAATACAAAGTATTTTAGGCCTTGATTCGTCAAGCGTGTTGGCGCTTATCAGCCAGGCAAGCGCGAATGAATACGCGACGCCGATCGTCCTTGCTGAAAATTTAACGCAAAAAGAATTAGTGGACCTTCAGGCAGCTAATTCTCCAGCCATAAAAATCCAGGGTGATTTTGAACGTACCTATCCGGACGGACCCTATTTTTCTTCGATCATTGGTTATACCGGCCGCGTTACGCCGGTTGACCTCAGGGCCGACCCATCGCTTTCCATGCAGGATTTTATCGGAAAAACCGGCCTTGAGGCATACTACGATAAATCCTTGCGCGGGATACCGGCAGTGGATATTACTTATCATACGGCGACCGGCAACGTTATCGGCGAACAGCGGCAAAATACTGCCGAAATCGGCGTACCGCTCAAGCTTACGATCGATGGCAACTTGCAGAAGTATTTTTATAATCGCCTGGCCGCCGGGCTGCAATCGCTTGGTCGCACCCGCGGCGTTGGCATTGCGCTCGATCCGCAAACCGGGAAAGTGCTTGCGCTCGTAAATATGCCAAGCTACGACAATAACGTTTTCACCGAGCCGGGACAATCATCCGAGATTGGGAGCTTGCTCACTTCATCTGATATGCCTCTTTTCAACCGCGCAGTGAACGGGTTTTATAATCCCGGTTCGACCATCAAGCCTCTTGACGGGGTCGCTATCTTAAAGGAAGGCGTCATGAATTCGACCCGCAACATATTTTCACCGGGCTATTTGATGGTCCCGAACCAATATAATTCTTCCACACCGACCAAATACCTGGATTGGCAATACCAGGGCACGGTGGACCTGGCTTCTGCCTTGGCGCAGTCTTCGGACGTCTATTTCTATATCGGAATCGGCGGTTCGCCTGCGATGAATGCCGGGACGCCCTTGAATGATCCGATGGATTATGGTATCCAGGGGCTTGGCATCACTAAATTACTTAATTATTGGAAAGCATTTGGCCTCGGCAAACCGACCGGCATCGATTTGCCTGATGAGAGCGCCGGTTTTTTGCCGACGCCCCAGTGGAAGCAATCAAAAACCGGCACGCCGTGGCTCCTTGGCGATACCTATAACGTCGCCATTGGCCAGGGATCGCTTTTGCTCACGCCTCTACAGCTCATTGATTACATTGCGGCCATTGCTAATGGTGGTATGGTTTGGCGGCCCTATTTAAATGAAAGTTCCACGCCGCAGGTAAACGAGGATTTAACGCCGCTTTTGCCGGAAATAGAGCAGGTGCAGGCCGGGATGCATGCTGCGGTTTACGCGCCGCGTGGCACGGCTTACACCATGCACGACTTGCCGTTCCAGGTTTGCGCTAAAACCGGCAGCGCTCAAGTAAAGGATAACACCCAAGAAAACGCGCTTTTCGTCGGCTACGCGCCCTGCGACCATCCCCAGGTCGCCCTTTTGATCCTTATTGAAAATTCCAAGCAGGGGAGTTTGAATGCCGTGCCGATAGCGAAGGACGTGTTGAATTGGTATTATGAGAACAGGATACAATGAGCGAACTCCGTAAAGATCCCATTTCCGGCGATTGGATCATTCTCGCCGTTCTCCGTGCCAAACGCCCGCAGCAGCTGGAATACCAGAAACCCGTACGCAAACCGGCGCCCAAGAGTGGCTGTCCGTTTGAAGATCTTAAGAAATCCGGCAATACGCCTATTGCCGTGTTTCCGTCGGGAAAGAACTGGCGCATTGCGGTAATTCCCAATAAATATCCGGCGCTCGACAGGATGGCTCTTGATGCAAGGTCTGCTCCCAAACCGTCTTATCATGGAGTTTACGAAGAAAAAACCGGCGTTGGCGATCATGAGCTCATAATCACCCGCGATCACAGCCGTTTTTTTGCAGATCTTGCTCCTGCGGAAGCCGTGAAAGTATTTGAATTATTCCAGGAGCGGTATCGATCTGCCGCAAAAGACGGCCGCGTTTCGTATGCTTTTGGTTTTTTGAATTACGGTCCTGCCGTGGGTGCTTCGATTTGGCACCCGCATTACCAGTTTCTTGCCATTCCATTCATTCCGCCGCATGTGGCGCATTCCCTGCAAGGCGCCCGTTCTTATTTGAAACGTACCGGCCATTGTGCCCGCTGCGATATCATCAAACAGGAGCGCGCCGAAAAGAAACGGATCATTGCCGAAAATGAGAACGCTGTTGCATTCGCGCCTTTTGTTTCCAAGCGACCGTTCGAGGCGAGTATCCTTCCAAAGAAGCACTTTGCCCAGTTCGAACGGACGCCCCAAGCGGTTATTCGGGATATCGCCGCGCTTGCCCAGACAGTCCTCCGCCGCATGAGAAAATATGCCGGTGACCCCGACCTGAATTTTTTCATCCATAGTGCGCCCTTTTCCGGCCGGCATTCCTTCCACCACTGGCACATGGAAATTTTTCCGCACACGACCTATCTTGGCGGATTTGAATTCGGCACGAGCGTTTATATCAATCCCGTGGACCCCGATAGAGCAGCTGCAGTTTTACGGGGAGAATAATCAGTTTATCAGCGGCAACAATGAGTAATTTTTTTCACCATAAATTTACCCTTGTTTTTTCTCTTGTGTCTTTATTTTTCTCGCTCGGCGGCTTTCTTTGGGCGGTTTTGGCATTACGCGGTCTTGGCGGCGGCCCATTTGTTTTGCATTTCAATGACATGCTCGGTATTACGATGATTGGCGGCTGGGATACCATTCTCTTTATGGGTATTTTGGGTATTTTTGTAGTGGTCTTCAATACGGCTATTGCATTCGAATTTGAATCGCGGAGCCGGTTTCTGGCCCGATTTCTCGTCGCCCTGACGTTGGTTTTGAGCGTCTTGCTTTTTATCGGGTTTGCGAGTATAATTGGGGTTAATTGATTCGTGTAAACCGTTTATGAAAGACTTTGCCATTATCCATACCGGCGGTAAACAGTATCGCGTTTCCGCTGGTGATAAATTAAAGATTGAAAAGTTGGCCGCAGAAAACGGTTCGGTGGTTTTGTTTGACGAAGTCCTTCTGAGGTCAGAAAACGGTTCCGTAAAGGTTGGTACGCCGAATGTCACGGGCGCAAAGGTGGAGGCCAGGGTTCTCCGGGGCGCTAAAGATCGGACAAAAATTGTTTTCAAATACCATTCGAAGGCCCGTTATAAGAAAAAGAAGGGCCATCGCCAGCCGTTTACGGAAATTGAGATTGTGAAGATTTGATGAAAGGCCGCTTGCGTAATACCAATTTTAGTTTTACGTTGTAGGGGCTATGAGAAAAATATTCGTTGGTTTGGGTTTAGGGGCTATTTCATTGGCATTATTTGTGCCAGTTAGTTTTGCGCAATTAGCCCAGCAATCATCGGTTCCGGATTTGCTTTCCGCGGTTACCGCCTTGCAACAGGTTGAAGTTGCTCGACAGTCCATTTTAAACGAAGTGAGCCTGCAGCTTGAGCAGATTTCGAATGAGGTTGCCAATTTACCAGTATTGCCGGTCGGGGTTAATAATGAAACCGCAGCCCGAGCCGCAGAACTTTCTGCTATTACGGCGAAACTGGGCAACTTGAGTACGGTTGTCGCGACACTTAATCAGCTTGAGGCGACCGAAACATCTTTATCGATGCAGATTCAATCGCAAATGCAAAACTTGGGCATCCAGTAGGGCTGTTTCATTTCGGGCTGTAAAAATCGGGAACATCAAAATGTTCCCGTTTTTGTTGCTCGAATCCCGAATTTCATTAAATTTTGTTTATTTTTAGTTTAAGAAAAGTTTAACTCTCGTTTGGTAGTATTGGGGCATGAAAAAGAAAAATGTTATTTTTGCCGCCCTGGTTATCCTTGTTGCTCTCGGGATTTTGCGAAATAACTGGGTTGTGGTCGCAGAGGCCTGGGTTGATCTTTGGAACAGTAAGGCCGATATGGCATTAGCAGCTGCGAGTTCATCCCTATTGATTGCCGCGCCGGACATTGGGAAAACGACAGAGCCGAGACCGGCTTTGGTTTCCTGTTGGCCAAATGAAAGCAGTGATTTGAAACATCTGGCTGGTCTTTTAGAAACGAGTAATGCGGAAATTGCGGCGCTTGCGGGGAAATTACCTTCTTCAAATGCGAACTGCCCAGTTATGGCCGATGCCTCGGATACTCCTTTGGATGTTTTGGCGTCGGATTCACGAGCTGTTGCCATATCATCAAAAAATATTTCATCAATCCAGCCCGATGAATCGGTCTGCGACAACCCGGACTTCGGCAATGAAGACGACCTTTCGCATGAGGTTACCTTGAACGAAATTGCCTGGATGGGATCGCTTCCTGCGGTCGGCGAGAGCTCGGCGAAGGCGGCAAACCGGGAATGGATCGAACTCAAAAACAATATGGATAAGCCAATTGACCTTAATGGTTGGCAAATTGCCGATCAGAGTGGAAAAATTCAGGTATTTTTTGGTCTCGGAGATTCGATTCCGGCCAACAATTTCTATCTCTTGTCGCGGAGTGGCGGGGCGGTTGGCGTGACGACGGTTGACAAGCCTTATACGGGAACTCTTGCAAATTCGGGAGATGTGCTTGCAGTATTTGATCCTGACTGCAGCGTTTCGGACTTGATTGATGCTTCTGGCGGTTGGCCGGGCGGGGATAATATCGCTAAAAAAACTTTGGAACGGAAATTCGACGGAAGTTGGCAAACGAGTGCACTGCCCGGTGGAACGCCAAAAGGGGAAAATTCAGCCGGTCTCGCGCGATATCAGGTGAGCGTGGCAATTCAGGGTGATGGTGCTGGGAAGGTGATGAGTGAACCTGCGGGCATTTCCTGCAATTCTGTTTCGCCGCCCTCTACCTGTTCGGGTGAGTATCTCGCAGGAACCGCTATCGTACTCACGGCAACATCGGCTAAGGATGCGAAATTCGACGGATGGTCCGGTGGTTGCAGCGGTTTGGCAAATTGTTCTTTTTCGGTTGGCGGGCCGGTTTCTATTACTGCGACTTTCAGGTCTGGATTAAGCAAGGCGGCCAGTGAACTATTAAATCCGATCCTTACTGATTCATCATCGCAGATCCAAACCAGTTCTCTGAATTTCACATCAACTTCGGATTCCATATTTTTATCCGAATCGATGCATTTGGTTATTTCCCAGATTCAGATCGCTGGTGCGGCTGCGTCGAACGATTTCGTTAAAATATTTAATCCGACCGGAAGCGTGATTGATGTGAGCGGTTGGAAGTTGCGCAAACGGTCGAGTTCGGGGGCGGTTTATTCGCTTCGTGCATTTCCGACCGGAACTTCGATTGCGGCAGATGGATATTTAACTTGGGCTAATGCCTCTGATGGATTTGCCGGATCAATCAATGCAGATTTTTCAAGCTCGGAAACATTATCAAGAGATAATAGTTTGGCGTTACTGGATGCGGCGGGAAATTTGGTCGATGCCGTCGCCTGGGGAAATGGTACAAACCAATACGTCGAAGGGTTGCCGTATCCGACGAATCCTTCCGCCAGCCAAATTTTGCGGCGGACGGCAGATGAGGAAGGCAATCCCGTCGATACTAATAACAATGCTCGTGACTTTTCTTTATAATTTATGCCTAAAATTCTTGTGGTTTATCTTTTATGGGCACTAGCGATAATAGTTTTTGCCATATTTCTCTTTTGGCTTCTTGGCTTGCAGGTGAAGCCGCGGCCAGTAAGAGATGATGCAGTCATAGTCACTTCGACGGCGATGGCTGCTTCCGGTAGTCGGTTGGTTGAAAATCAAGCGGGACATTATCATCTTACGGTTCCATCCGATTGGTATATCGAATCAAGTGGTCCGACAGGGTTTATCCTCTATCCCGGATATGATCCCGCCTTTGGTCCTGAACCGGCGTGTAAAATTGAAATTTCAGTTTTGTCGAATTGGAGTAACGCGACGCTTGGCGACTGGCTCCTTAATTATCTTAGGCAGGACCCAACCGTTGATATGGCAGGAATTTCTGAAACGCCAATACAAATTTCCGGACGCGATGCTATTCTCTGGATCGGCAGCATAAATGGCGTTTCAACGACTGCTGCGTATATTTCCGGCAATAACGTGGTCTATGAGATTGTGCCGAGCGCGATGGCTGCCGTTGAAGATTGTTCAAGTAATCTGGATCCGGTGCTCAAGAATTTCTCGGTCATCAATTAATAAACTGGTTTAACGGTTCAGTTCATCGAGGTCTATTCGGCTATTTATCCTCTTTCTCCTCATGCGGCTTATCCATTTTATTCTTCTCGGTTCCATTCTTGCGCTTTTCTCGGCCGTTTTGGTCCCAAAAGCTCAAGCTGGAACGGAAATCAAACTGCCTTACGCGAAGGGCGAGCGATTTGTGGTTGCCGAGGGATATTTTTCCCCGCCGACGCATGTCAAAAAAGACGATTATGCGATTGATTTTACCCAAAACGGTTGTAATGCTTATGGTAAGCCTGCGGTTGCGGCGCTCGCGGGGCGGGCATGGGTGGTGCAGGATTCCGGCTATAATGGCGGTTATGGAACGCAGCTTTTGGTTCTATCCGATGGCAATGTGGTCGGCCGCTACGCACACCTCATTCCGGGGAGTATTAAAGTGCAATCCGGTGATGCGGTTCGACGCGGCATGCCGCTTGGCGAAATTGGCAATACCGGTTTGGTCATGGGCGCAGCTTGCAGCAAACATCCTGGTACCCATTTGCATTTTGCGTTTTACGATAAACAATCTGACGGGACTTTCATCGCGCATGACCCTGAACCAATTTCCGGTTATACGGATATAGCCGAAGGGGATTGGTATCTTTCGGATAATGCCCCAGAGGAGGATTTGGCGGGTTCGGTTTTAGGCGTCTCGATCGGCAATGAAATGAATACGGCGGCCAGCGCGACTAATACCATTCAATCCTCTTCGGCGACCAGCAGTCCCGCGGCTGATGGCCTGCCGACCGTGGTAGTATTGCCGGCTGAGAATCTTGTTTCATCGGTTCCTGCCGGAACCGTTGGTGCTGGCGGCGTGAGTGCAGCGCCTCCGCCGCCAGCCCTGCAAGATACTCCCCAACGAGAAAATCAAAATCCGGATGAAGCAGTGGGGAATACAACTTTAAGCGGCTGGTCGGATGATGCCTCTTCGAGTTCCGAAGAATTGATTGGTGTACCGACCAGTTCTGATCGGGACTTTGCGGAGCCACCGCTTTTGGCCTCTGCGACTTTCAATTCCAGTACGCTTGCAGTCGATCTGGATTGGCAATGGGCGGCTGGCATGGTCGATTCAGGAACGGTCCGATATGCGATTTTTAATGCGGCAATCAATACCTCTTCGCCGGTTGCGGCGACCTCCTCTTTATCGTTTGGGTATCCGGTTGCTCCATCTGATTTCGGCCAAAATCTTGTCTTTAGTATTCAGGCAGAGGACAGTTCCGGCAGTACTTTGGCGTTTGCTACGACTTCAATCCGGATTCCCGATTGGTTTACCATTATCCAACCCAATGACGACACCGGTTCCATGGGCAGTTGGTATGACGATAATTGGTATGATTTGGGCACGGGTTTTTATGGAACGATTCGATCACTGATTTTCAAAGGTGCGGTGAATACGGATCGTTATCCGCAATTCGGAAATGATATTGCCATTGAAGAATTTTTGGATTCAGATTATTCCCGGATAAATCAAGTATTCGACCTTGGCAGTGCTCCGCTGACTGATGTGCCTGCCACGATTACGCTTCGTAATCTTAGTATTCCTCTTCAGCCGAATAAATACTATCGACTGGCTACCGTCGAACAACTTCAGAATCACAGTGTTATCTTGGAGGGTACCGCGGCCACGGGGACTGCCATGTGGAACGAATTTGTCAATGGTACCGGCATTGTGCGGCACACATATTCGTTTTATCCCTATCTCGCGGCCGTCATGGTGCCGGAGTGGCCGCCGCTCACGCCTCCCAATCCACCCGCCAACATGTCATTTTCTTTCGACAAGTTCAACCTGAAGGTCGGGGTTTCCTGGCCGACTTCAACCGATCCGGATACGAATTGGGAATTATTGAATTACGAATTTAATTTAAGCACCTCGACCGCGCTTGACGACTCGCAGTGGGTATCGATGGATAGAAATTTATCGACGAGTACGCATGTGCAATGGGGAAATTCCTATTTATTTGGCGTCCGTGCCGTGGATGATTTCGGCCACACCTCGACACCGCTTCTTTCGGCTTGGAATTTTCCGTCGGATTTTACGTTTTACACGCTAGGAAACTGGTTGAGTTCGGCGAGTCAGGATTTTGTTCTGCAAAAGAGGGGATTATTGCATTCCATTCAGGTTTTTACCGGCGATTTCGGCTCAGGCAGCCGATATCCGGAGTATAATTGGTGTACTATGGATATTTATGACCTTGAAGCGACCTCTACCGATAATTTACCGTTGCACTTGGCTGCGAACGACGGTTTAAATCGCGCTTACGGTGGCTGCCTGGGCCAGCCGGTGACCTTCGTTTTTGATTCGGCAAATTTGGAATTGCAGCCGGGCCATCACTATCGCTGGGTTTTAAACGCAAATACCGGGAATCTGTCTACCCAGGCTTCGGTCCGATTTTATGGAACGGCGATCGATACTGCGGGAGGCAGATTCAGCGATCCAGCGCTTGCGAATGCTGAATTCATTGTAAATGCTTCATCCGAAATTCTGTTTGCCAATTGATGTTTTTTGGAAATCATGGTATAATTTAAACCATGGAACGGTTGATGCGGAAACTTAAAAAATACCTTATTCCACATCCGGAAAACGACCATCGCCCTCATCTCTTGCGTCGGCATACGGTCTTTTTCGTTTGCGGGTTGATGGTTGTCGCGGAAATTATTTTTTTGGCGGGGCCGTCTTATCTGATTATCCGTTCAAAGCTATTCGGCGTCATTGTAGTGAATGCCCTTATTGACGAGACCAACGAAAATCGACTGGCAAGCAAATTGCCGCCTTTGCAGGTGAGTCCGCTTTTGCAGGCGGCGGCACAGGATAAGGCAAATGATATGGCAACGAAAGGATATTTCGCGCATACGAGTCCCCAGGGACTCACGCCTTGGTATTGGTTTGGCGTTGTCGGTTATAACTTCAGTTCGGCTGGCGAAAATCTCGCAGTTAATTTTTCGGACTCGCAGGATGTGACGAATGCCTGGATGAATTCGCCGGAACATCGTGCGAATATTTTAAACGGCGATTTCACGCAGATCGGCATGGCAACGGCGCAGGGGACCTATGATGGGCGGCCGGCGATATTTGTCGTTGAATTGTTCGGGGCGCCGGCGGGGCCGGCCATTATCAGCCATCAACCGCCGACAACCGGCAAATCTGCAGTGGTTATTGCTAAATCGAAAACAAAACCGGCAGCACCGATCCGATTGGCCGTTGCGACTTCGGGTGCATTGACTTCTACGCCGAGTTTTGTGGCTGTCAAAGGCGCAGAAACGCAGAACGCGGGAACTCCAGCGGGCAATAACCGGCAGTCGGCAGTGAGCAACCAAAATAATCCGGTGCAAAATGCGGTTGCGGCGCCTCATGCTATTGCAAACGATATTTATCTTTTCATAATCGGCCTTTTTGTAATTGCGCTTGTACTGAATATTTTCATCAAGATCCGCATCCAATATCCCGGGTTGATTATGGGCGGAGTAATCGTAGTGGCGCTTGCGGCGGTATTCATAGTTTTGAATAACCAGGCCGTTTCTCATATTCTGGTATTGTAATGTACGGAAATCGAATATTGTGTTATTCTAAATTTGGATTCTTGCGAGGAGGCGGAGATGTATCTGTCGTTTGTGTTTACGACCATAATAATTCTTATGGTTTGCCTCGGCGCTCGGATATTGAGGCCGGAAGAATTCCGTGATTTTTTCCGGCCAATCCGGAAGATGGCGACGTGGATCGGCGGCCGGATAATGGTCGCCCGGAAAGCCCTGGGATGGTAAGCATGAGGCGCGCATTGCGTCTCTTTTTTTTTAGAATTACCATAAACGCATGGCTTCGGGATCGACGACGGAATTGATTAAATCCAAGCTCGACCTTGTCGAATTTTTGCGCGGCTATCTTACGCTTCAACCGGCAGGGCGGAACTTCAAGGCGCTTTGTCCGTTCCATAAGGAAAAGACGCCGTCTTTTATGGTTTCGCCCGATCGGCAGTCGTGGCATTGCTTCGGCTGCGGCATCGGCGGCGACCTTTTTGCGTTCCTCATGCGTTACGAGAATATTGAATTCGGCGAAGCATTGCGGATGTTGGCGGAGAAGGCGGGAATTGAGCTCAAACGGGAAAACCCGGCCGAGTATAAGTTCAGCGGTTTGCTTTACGATTTGAACGAGCAGGCGAAGAATTATTTCCGGCGGGCGTTTGCGGCGGCGCCGGTTGCCCAAGAATATCTTGCGAAGCGGGGATTGGAGCAAAAGACAATCGAGGAGTTCGAGCTTGGCTGGGCGCCGAATGAACCGGAAGGATTGTCGATGCATTTGTTGAACGCCGGCAGTTCGCCGCAGGACCTGATCCAAGCCGGGCTTTCGATCAAGACCGAGCGCGGTCTGATGCTGGATCGTTTCCGCGGGCGCATCATGTTTCCGATCCACAACCATCTTGGCAAGGTGGTCGGATTCACCGGGCGGATTTTGCCGCAACTCGATCGGGGCGATATGGGGAAATATGTGAACAGTCCCGAGACGCCGATTTTCCAAAAATCGAGGATTCTCTATGGATTTTGGAAAAGCAAGGATGCGATCCGCGAGGCGAAAACAGCGTTTTTGGTCGAGGGCCAGATGGATTATCTGATGGCGTGGCAGTCCGGCGTGAAATATGCCATTGCGAGTTCCGGGACGGCATTGACTGCAGACCATTTGCGCGCCGTGCGGCGGTTGGCGGAAAATCTTATCGTCAGTTTTGATAATGATACGGCTGGCTTGGATGCCGCCGAGCGCGCTATTGACTTGGCCGAGGCAAATGATTTCAGCGTGAAGGTGGCGACCTTCAAGGATTTCAAGGATGCCGCTGAGGCCGCAGAAGCCGATCCGGAAAATGTCCGCCGCGTGGTCGGGGGCGCCGTGCCCGCACCCGAATTTTATTTTCGGAAGTATTTGTTGTTTGGGGACATGGGACAGGGGGCAGGGGACAGGGAAAGCGCGTTCGCCACGCGCGAAGGATTACGCAGTCTTCGCGCCGTTCTTTTGAAATTAAAAAATATCGCGAGCCCGGTCGAACGCGGCTATTGGCTGCGAGAATTATCAAAGCGCACCGGCGTCGCGGAGCGGACGTTGGAAGAAGAAGCGGAACGAGCGGGAGATTTGAGCACCCAAAAACCGGCAACCAGCAATCAGGAAAATCAGGTTTCCAAACGTATCGTCTCGCGCCACGAACTCATTTATGAAGACCTGCTTACGGCTGCGGTCGCGAAAAATGATTTTCAAATATTGGATGGTTGCGCCGAGTTTTTAAATCCATCACAGAAGGAGATCTTCCGCATTTTGAAAAATGGCAAAAGGAAAAGCGAAGATCCGGCGCTTGATGAAATCTTGGGTATTGTTGTCTTGCGTGCGTCGAATGATTTAAGCGAATCAGAGATCAAATCGCTCAAATCGGAGCTCGCGAAGGAATATTATAAGGAGCGTCGCAGGATTGTGACGCAGGCAATCAAGAATGCGGAGGCGAGGGGGAATGAGGAAGAATTGAAATCGGCATTAGAAGAACTGAGAACATTGCCGGCTTCCGCCGAATAAAAAAGAGCCCGAGGGCTCGAAGATTAAAGAAGGTTGCAAAAAACTGAGAGCACCGCGGCCGTAAAGCCAACAACGATTAAACTCAGTGCAAGAAAACAGTCCGCGATTGGAATCGGCGTCTTGCTGTTGGATTGTCTGGAGACCTGCCTGTAGCCCAAAAAGAATATCAGGCAACCGATTGCGAAGCTGATTATTTGCCAAACCACGAGAGGGCACCTCGGAGCAGGATTGTACGCTTCTTGTCAAAATATGCAAAATAAGCAATAATTAACTTTTATGCCACATAAAAAACACGGCAAAAAGGGTGCCAAGCAGCGCCTTCAAAAACGGAATAAGCCAAAAAACGCCAAGCAAAAACCGCTTTCGAAATTCGAGAAGGCGGTAAAAGCGCATGCGGCGGAGATCAACGAGCTCATTGAACGCGGCCGGCCGCGCGGTTTCGTGACGGATAACGAGATCCTCTACTATTTTCCGAAGATCGAAGACAATGTTGAATTGCTCGATGAGATTTACGACCGGCTCGAAAAAGCGGGCATCAAAGTGATTGAAACGAGCGCGCTCATCGATTTTTCAAAAGACAAAGATGAGGACAAGTTTGACGATACGCTGGAGTTCGAGGGCGATGTGCCGGATGCGGTGCAGATGTACCTGAAGGAGATCGGCAAGACGCCGCTTTTGAACAAAGACGAAGAGCGGGATCTTGCGAAGCGCGCGGAAAAAGGCGACGAAGAGGCCCGCCAGCGGTTGATGAAGGCGAACCTGCGTTTGGTGGTTTCGATCGCGAAACGGTATGTGAATCGGACGCCGCATTTGAGCATTTTGGACCTGATCCAGGAGGGGAACATCGGCCTTTCGCGCGCGGTCGAAAAATTCGATTATCGCCGCGGTTTCAAATTCTCAACGTACGCAACCTGGTGGATCCGCCAGGCCATTACGCGCGCATTGGCTGACCAGTCGCGCACGGTGCGCATTCCGGTGCACATGGTGGAGACGATTTCGAAATACACGCAAGTGCGGCGGCAGTTGATCCAGGAACTTGGCCGCGATCCGTTGGCGGAAGAAATTGCCGCCGAGATGGGGATCGACGTGGACAAAGTGCGCCATATCCAGAAAATTTCACAGGAAGTCCTTTCAATCGAGACGCCGATCGGCGACGAAGAGGATTCCACCCTTTCCGATTTCATTCAAGATGAAAAGAATCCGACGCCTGCGCAGCTTACCGCCCGTGCCATGCTCCGTGATCTGATCCGTGAGATTATGATCGACCTTTCGGAGCGCGAGCAGCAAATTTTGAAGATGCGATTCGGTTTGGAAGATGGCGTGAGTCACACACTGGAGGAAGTCGGCCGCGCGTTCGGCGTAACTCGCGAACGCATCCGCCAGATCGAATCCAAAGCTCTTGAAAAGATCCGTGAACATGGCAAGGCCGAGGCGTTGGAAGGATTCGAAAACCTCGTTTGATTTTTAA
Organism: Patescibacteria group bacterium; assembly: GCA_028865305.1. Lineage (GTDB taxonomy): Bacteria > Patescibacteriota > Minisyncoccia > UBA6257 > 2-01-FULL-56-20 > REEB161. The sequence continues at coordinate 15,520 of JAGWKM010000009.1, forward strand.
TCTTTCAGAGGATTAGATTCGACGATCGTCGAATCTAATCCATTTTCTTCGTCCCGGAGGCTGCCGAGTTTTTTTATCGCAAAACATTCGACGCACTCCGCGATTTTCAGCTCGCGGAGATCGGCTATGAATCCATCGGGGATTTTCACGCGGCCTATCCAAAGACTTTTTTGTTTCATCGAAAACCCCATTTCATGCAATGCTTCGCGAAGCCATTGGCGTTTTGAACGTTCCCGTTCGGGGATATCGAATGAAACAGCTGTCATATGGCCGGATGGCTGTTTTCCGTAATCCGGGACGGGTAAAGCTTCGGATTGTCTTTTCAGCAGTATTTTCAATCGCCGTCTTCCCTTGGAAGTAATGAGGAACGACCTCTTTGATTTAGCGGTTCGAGTTGTAATGAGCCCATCTTTCTTCAACCACTGGACCAGGTTTTTGCAGCGCGTACGGAAGCGCAATATTTCTTCCCCGTGCATAATCTTTTCTTCCAGCCAGCGCTCGTTCGCGATGTGGTGTTTTCGCGCTTGCGCAAGCATTTTCCCAAACGAATCCGGTGTGTAATTGCTCGTGAGCACTTCCACTAATTCTCCCAAATTGCAGGCATGTTTGCTTAAAATCCGCAGGATCCTGATCGTCCATTTTCCCTTTGCAACTTTTTTCATGTCCCCACTATAAACTCCAGATATTAAATTTTTATTAATTGATTAGGATTAGATTCGACGATCGTCGAATCTAATCCTAATTTGAAAAGGAGAGCTGTGGGTGATAAAGTGTACGCATGACTTTGGATGAAGTGCGCGGGAAATATCTTGAATTTTTCAAGGCGCGGGGGCACGCGATCATTCCTTCGGCGCCGCTCGTTCCCGAGAATGATCCGACGACGCTTTTTACGGGCTCGGGCATGCAGCCTTTGGTGCCTTATCTTTTGGGCCAACCGCATCCGGCGGGGAAGCGCGTGGCGGACTCGCAGAAAAGCTTCCGTGCGGAGGATATTGATGAGGTTGGCGATAATCGCCACACGACCTTTTTCGAGATGCTTGGGAACTGGTCCTTCGGCGATTATTTTAAAGCGGAACAATTGCCGTGGTTTTTTGAATTTTTGACAAAGGAGATCGGACTTGAGGCGCAAAACCTCTATGTGACCGTTTTTGCGGGCGATCGGGAAACCGGCATTCCGGCTGACGAGGAATCGGTTGGGATCTGGAAAAAATTGTTTGCGGACGCGGGTGTTCCGGATGCGCAGTATATCGCACTTGGCTCTGAGGAGAACGGCAGCGCGGTTGGCATGCAGGGCGGACGTATTTTTTCATATGACGTGAAAAAGAACTGGTGGAGCCGCGCGGGTGTGCCGGCAAACATGCCGGCGGGGGAGCCGGGCGGTCCGGATTCGGAAGTGTTCTACGATTTCGGAACTCCTCATGATGAAAAATTCGGCAAAGAATGCCATCCGAACTGCGATTGCGGCCGGTTTTTGGAAATCGGCAATTCGGTATTCATGGAATATAAGAAAAATGAAGATGGCACGTTCTCAAAGTTGGTGCAACGCAATGTCGATTTCGGCGGTGGATTGGAGCGGATTGCGATGGCAGCAAACGGCGTTCCCGATATGTTCCTTGTAAACCATAAGGCGATCCTCGATCAAGTTGAAAAAGCGAGCGGAAAAAAATATCAAGGAGAGGACCAGTATGCTTTCCGCGTCATCGCCGATCACATTAAAGCCGCAGTGTTCCTTTTAGGCGATGGCGTGCGTCCTGCCAATAAAGAGCGCGGCTATGTCTTGCGCCGTTTGATCCGCAAGGCCGTGTTTGAAGGGCATCGATTGGGCATGGATTCAGTGAAGTGGATGATCTCGGCTGGCGGGTCGACCATTACGTCGTATGCAGACCAGTATCAAAATCTCATCGAGCACAAATCGGAGATCGTGGCTGCACTCGAGGCGGAAGCGGCCAAATTCTTGGCGACGCTTGAAGGCGGTATGGATATTTTGCAGGAATTGATCCAGGCGCGGATGCATTCGCCCGTGCATGAAAAAACGATAACCGGTGAGGATGCGTTTGTGCTGTTTACAACCTATGGTTTTCCGCTCGAACTCACCCTTGAAAAGGCGAGGGAGGTTGGTTTTACGGTGGATGTAAAGACATTCCGTGAACTTTTTGAAAAACACCAGGAACTATCCCGCACTGCTTCTGCCGGCACCTTCAAGGGTGGTCTGGCGGACCATTCGGAAAAGACGACGCGGCTGCACACGGCGCACCATCTGCTTTTGAAGGCGCTCCAGATCGTGCTCGGGCCGCAGGTGAAGCAGCGCGGTTCGAATATCACGAGCGAGCGGTTGCGGATGGATTTCAATTATGATGGCAAAATGACCGATGAGCAAAAAAAAGAAGTCGAACGGATCGTAAATGAAAAAATTGCCGAAGACCTGCCGGTCGTCCGGAGCGAAATGCCGCGCGAGGAAGCGGAGAAGCTTGGTGCCGAGCATGAATTTGGCCAAAAGTATCCGGAACGTGTTTCGGTCTATTCCATCGGGCCGGAAGCGGCAGTGCCGGAACATCCGCAGTTTGATAAGGCGTTCTCGATCGAATTTTGCGGTGGTCCGCACGTGCGGCATACCGGCGAGATTGGTCATTTCAAACTGATGAAAGAGGAAGCTGTCGGAGCAGGAATACGTCGGGTTCGGGGAGTGGTTGAATAATGTGTTTGCAAAAAGTGTCTGCTTTGCCTAAACTCAAAGCGCGTATTTAGCACATTAAATTTTAGAAATGAGGAAAAGTTATGGCAGAACTTCGAAGAGGGCCGGTAATGAGTTTTAGCCCTGATCCTGACGGTTTGCATTTCCGCGACAAGGGTGCTGCCGGATTTATTGAATTGAAATTTTGGGATGTATCAAGGCAGCAGATCGGCCGCGTGCGGATCAGCGCCAGCATCTCGATTCCGGGTCGACCGGATTCCGGATTTATCCATTTTCATCCCAATCGAGCCGAACTTGATGAAATAATCTCGCACCTTCAGCGAATTCGCGGTGACATGCCGGAGGGCGAACCTTGTGGTGACGGATTGTATTCCTGATCGCATTTTTAGCCTGCCTCGTGCGGGCTTTTTTTGTTTGGATTCCGGGTCAAGCTCCGGGATGACGGTATGAAATCATGATAGAATAAGATATATGAAGCTGGATTTTTTGAAGCCGAAGGAGAGATTTCTGATCCTGGAGGTTCTTCCCGGCCATGCGAATGCCTTGTTCCTCAGCGTGGATGAGGACCGGAACGTGGTGTTTGAAAACTTGAAAGAGGGCATTGATTTGAAAAAATTCCTGAAATCGCCGGTGCGGCGGATTTCACAGAAGACCTGGGAGGGCAAGCATCTGTTCGATGCGCGCCGGCGGGTAATCGTGATCGCCGATGCGGGGATCGCGACGACGATTCCGGTGCCGGTCGCGATCGAGCGGGCCGAGCAATTGAAAAAGGAGAAGATCACGGTGCTTGAACTCGAAAACCTGGTCGCGCAGGAGATGAAAAAAATTTTCGCGGGCTGCCGGAGTGAAGCGGCAAGACGGCTGGGTATCGATCCGTTGCATGCGGTGCTCGTCGGGTCGAAAATAGAAGAGGAGCGCGTGGACGGCAAGGGGGTGGCCGATGCGGTCGGCAGGATCGGTTCCAAGATTTCTTTTGCGCTGGAGCTTACCTTTACCGGCCGCGAAATGTTCGAGGACCTGAAGCAATTTTTCAGTTCGCCGGAGGGCTTTTTCTTTGCCGAATCGCCCCAGACGCATTTGCGGTTTTTGGAGGGAGCGCGGGAGTTGCCGCTGAATCTGTTGGCAGAGCGCCGGGGGCCGAAGGCGGAAAACGGGGAACGGAATCTTTCTTTGTTTATTCTCCAGGCGCCGGGCCCGAAGAGCGGCCTGGGTTCGCATCCCGTACTTTACCGGGAAACCTTCAATTGGGGTTTTGATTCCCTGTTCAGGGATATCGAGACGGCTTTTTGCGTGAGCCGCGCGGTTGCCGAGGAACTTTATATTTCCTATGCCAAAGGAAAGATGTCCGAGAATGCGCTTAAATATTTCAAGAAAACCATCGAACCAGCTGTAGAACGGTTGCTGAAAGAAGTTGAACGGTCGAAAATTTCCGGCCATGTTTACGTTGACGCCCCTTTTGCACCGCCTTTTCCGGCGCCGTACAGACATCAGGGAGCCGTTTTCAGCTCGGCGCCCGTCGAGGAGCTTTTGAAAAAATTCGACTTTGCGGCCGATGCGGCGGCGGTGAAACCGCATGGCCGGGCAATTTTACCGGAGCAGGTTTCGCGGTATTTAGCTCCTTTTTTCGAAGCGTATTTTGATCGCAGCCGGTCAGAGATCAATCAGCGGTTAAGGAAAAAACTGCATTGGTTGGCGGAATGATATGCTATAATTTTGAATATGAAGAAACTTACCGCAAAGAAGGACGAAGGCCTTGCCGATCTCATAGACCGCGTTTTGGATGAACCGGAAAAAGAGATTTTGCTTTCGGTGCCGAAAGGCTCTCCGCTCGGCAAATCAGCGCGGAATTTTAATATCCTAAAGAATGAGGCGGAGCTCGGCGGCAAGAAAATAATGGTGGAATCTTCGGACGAGGGGATCGAGGCGCTTGCGCGGGAAGCCGGTTTGGCTGCGGAACCGGTCCATGGGCGTCCGGTCGGCATGTCAGATATCATTCCCGCGTCGGGGCGGGAACCGAAACCGCGGGCTGCCGGTAAAAAAATTTCCGAGCCGAAGGTTTTGAAGTTGAACGTGACCTCATCCGAAGAAACCGAGGTGGAAGTCGAAGAAGAGGAAGTGAAACCGGATCCGAAACCGTCAACTGCAGTCGAACGGGATCTGGAAGAAGAAACCGAAGACGAGGAGCGTTCATTTTTCCGGACCGCCGAACGGTTTTTCACGCCGCGGAAAATGGAAGATATCGAGGATGAACCGGAAAGCGGTTCGGGCAGGCGGGGCGGAAAGCGCTGGGCGATCGTTATCGGGGTGGTCGTTGTTGTTGCCGTGGCTATTTACGGCTTTACGGTTCTCTTTGGCCATGCGGACATAGTCATTAATTTTAAGAAAACCCCTTGGCAATATCAGGGCAATTTTACCGCTGATAAGGCGGCCACGGCCATCAGCGCATCCTCGGGCATAATTCCGGCCCAGATATTCAGCATTCCGAAAAATGCTACGCAGCTTTTCCCCGCTTCAGCGAAGCAAACCGTTTCCCTGAAGGCGCAGGGGACGTTGACCATTTATAATGCCTATAGCGCCGCGCCGCAGGAATTGATTGCGACCACTCGGTTTGTGACGCCGGACGGGAAGGTTTTCCGCTTGGTACAGGGCGTTACGGTGCCGGGTGCCGTGGCGTCGAATGGCCAAATCACGCCTTCTTCGATCACGGCCGCGGTGGTGGCCGATAAGTCCGGACCGGATTATAACGTCGGCCCGGTAAGCAAGTTATCGATTCCGGGGTTCCAGGGTACGGCGAAGTATGATGGTTTTTACGGTGCGCTGCCGAATGGGACGAATGGCGGTTTTGTCGGCCAAAAGGCGGTGCCGACTGCGGCGGATATCGCGGCCGCCAAGACCAAAATGACTTCGGTCTTGCAATCGTCCCTGCAAACCGGACTTGCAAATGCCTATCCGAGTAATTTCAAGATCCTTGATGGCGCGACGAATGTCGCCGTTACGAAGCTTTCGGTGAATACTTCCACGGACCAGAACGGCAATTTCAGCGTTTTTGGCGAGGCAACCATGCAGGCCGTCGGTTTTGACCAGGTGGCATTCGAAGCGTATTTGCTCTCACTCGCGCAAGCAACCGAGTCGAGTTCAACATGGGCTGCGGGTTCGCCTGTATTGAATTACAGCAATATTAAAGCCGATTTCAAGAACGGCAGGATTTCGTTCTCGGTTTCCGCACAGGGATCGCTCGAACCGGCTTTTTCGCCGGATGATTTCAAGGCGAGCATTGAAGGCATGAATGTGAACGGGGCCCGGACGGCGATAGCTGCCTTGCCGCAATTACAGGATGGTACGATATCGGTTTGGCCGGCATGGCTGTGGAGCATTCCGGGGAATTCGGGGAAAATCAATATTACTTCGAATTAAGCAAACAAAACGGCCGGCGCGTCTGGGAGCAGGTTGTGTTGACTGCTTCCAAACGCGCCGGCCGTTTTGTTTATTTCTTTACTTTTCCGCTATCACGGGCGAACTGGTGCCGAGTACCACGACGTTCGCATAATTCACACCAAAGAATAATGCTTTCGCCTTGCTCGTCATCCAGATATCGATCGTATGCTTGAACCGTTTGGCCATCCGATCCTCGACGGTGAATATTTTATTCCCGAAAATCGCGGGAATCATGATCTTCGTGCCGAAGGGCAGGAAGTTTGATGCCACGACGCCGTCATAGACATGCGTCCCGTTCGCGGTATAAAACGGGTTGTAATCCGTTTCGTCCGGTGAACTCGAATAAGCAGTCAGGCGAAGATACAGGGTTTTTGCCGTATGGTTGGCAGGCGCGAGGGTGGTGACCACCGGATCGGCTCCTGCCCGGGCGATGAAAACCGGGATGGCATAGGCCGTAAAAAGAGCGATAACTGCGAAAACTATGCTAAAGATTCGTTTCATGGGTAGCCTGGCACAGCGGGCGTATGGGCGGAAACAGGAAGGAGGTTTGACCGGCTTCTCCGTTTCCCGCACGCTGGCAGGCAGTTGCTTTCAACAAAAAACGCCCTCTCGGGCAATTTATAATTTCTATTTTCGACTACACGGATAGTATAGCCGAGGGTGCCCGGAAAGTCAAATAATATTGTGCGACAGGTAATTTAGCCATTAAAATGCTTGGAATTTTGAAACGTTTTTCTATTTGGCTCGTTTAAATTAATATAAGCTTATGCGCCGCTCTTTTTTTGCCATTTTCGCCTTTTTTGCCATTTGCCTTTTGTCTTTTTCGCCTTTTATTTTCCATTCTTCGGCTTCGGCGGTTGCCGCCACTCTCAAACCTAAATTCTATTACGGCGCTTGGCTTCCATTTTGGCAAGCGCAAAACGGTGCCGCGGATGTGGCTGTCAATCTTAATAAATTGCAGGAAGTAAGCCCGTTTTCATACGAAATCAGCCCATCAGGGCAGCTTATTGATGACCTTAATATCGGGAATGGCAGCTGGGATGGCTGGTTTTCGGCTGCACGCGCAGCCGGGGTGAAGATTATTCCGACGATTGCCTGGTTCAACGGTTCGGCAATGCTGAACCTGATGCAGAATACGAAAAAGCGCATTGCGCATGAGAATATGATCGCCGCGCTTGCGAAATCGGAGAATTTTGACGGTATTGATATCGATTACGAAAGTAAGCCGGCCGCTATCAGGCCGTATTTTTCGACTTTCATTTATGGGCTTGCGATTCGCCTTCATGCGATGCATAAGACCCTGACCTGCACCGTGGAATCGCGCACCCCGCCGTCGGATGGTACGGTAATTACGCCGGACGAGCGCGCCAACAATTATACGGTCATGAACCAATATTGCGACGAAGTGCGGGTGATGGCGTATGACCAGGGATTGGTTTACCGGAAACTTGATAATGCGATGGGGTCGAGCACGCTTTACGCGCCGGTCGCGGATCCGCAATGGGTGAATGTGGTGCTTGAACAGACGCTCAAGTACATCAAACCCGGCAAAATCATGCTCGGCATTCCGACCTATGGCTACGAGTGGCAGGTGACTTGGAATAACGGTGAAACGACATACCAACGGGTGCGGAGCTTCACGTATACCCAAGCGATGGACCGGGCGGACGAAGTTGGCATTGCGCCGGTCAGGACGGCATCGGGCGAGTTGAGTTTGACCTTTAATTCAACGACGGTCGTCGGCCCGAATCCGGGGCTTACCTGGACGGTTTCTTCAACTTTGCCTTTGGCGCTTACGGACCCTCCGGCGAATGCTTCGAATACTTTTTATATCACCTTCAGCGACGCGCAATCGATGGCGGACAAGATCAGCCTGGCGAAGAAGCTCAAGCTGCGGGGCGTGATGTTCTTTAAGGCGGACGGCATGATGGATCCGGCGATTTGGGATCAAATACAATAAAAATACTTGCGCAAGCGGCGCAATCCGGGCCTGCCTATTTGAAAAATTCGCGGCGGACCTGAAGCACTTCGTGCGCGAAAGCGGCTTCGTTTTCGCGCCTCGGGCGGGGAAGGTTTATTTTGAATTCTTTTTCAATGGTGTAGTTCTTGATCAAGAGAATGCGGTCCGCCAGGGAAACGGCTTCTTCGATCAGGTGTGAAACCATAACGATGGTCTTTTTGGTTTCTTGCCAGATGCGGATAAGGTCTTGATGGAGCTCTTCGGTGGTCTTGGGATCGAGTGCGGAGAACGGTTCATCGAGGAGCAGGACGGTCGGATTTACGGCGAGCGCCCGCGCGATGCCGACCCGCTGCCGTTCGCCGCCGGAAAGGTCCCGCGGGAATTTCCGCTCGGATCCCTTGAGCCCGACCATATCGATAAACGGCCGGACGATGGCGCCACGGTCCGGCGTTTGGTGTCCGCCGGGCGCCGGATGCCGGGCCGCGAGCCCGAGCTCCGCATTTTTTTCGACATCGAGCCACGGCAGCAGCGCTCCCGATTGGAACACCATGGAGATATTCTCCGGCTTCGTGACGTTGCCGCTCGTCTCTTTTTCGAGTCCCGCGATGATTTTCAGGATGGTTGACTTGCCGCCGCCGGACGGCCCGATGATGCAGCAGAATTCTCCTTCGGCGATTTCGAAGCTTGCGTCCTTCAGGGCGATGTCTTTGCCGTTTTCGAAGGATTTGGAGACATTTTTGAACTGGATGATGGGCATGGAGTTATAATGACGCAATGTTGCAATGACGCAATGACCAATGACGCAATGAACGATGAAACGACCAATGAACGAGCGGACTCATTGCGTCATTGGCTCATTTCATCATTCAAACTTGAACCTTTCCGCGAATCGCAGCAGTTTTTGCCAGACGAAGAAATTCAACAATGCTATTGCGCCGACCATGATGAGGATCGCGGCGATAAATGCTGTGTTCGAGCCGGATGATGCCGCGTTCACCATGATGCTGCCGATGCCAAACACATCCTGTGCCGCGGTGCCGCCCGGGATATAGGTATGGAGCACCTCGGCGACGATGATGATATTCCAGCCCTGGGCCCAGGCGAGGAGCGAACCGGTGACGAGGTAGGGGACGGTTGCCGGAATCAGGATGCGTCCTAAAAAATCCTTGCCGCGGATGCCGAATACCCGTGCGGCGTCTTTGATGTCCGTCGGGATCACCTTCAGGCCGCCGACCAGGCTGAAGACGATATTCCAGAGCATGCTCAAGAAAATAATGAACACCGCAGCGCCCTGGATTTCGCCGAAACGGATAAAGAAGGCGATAACCACCGGAAAAAATGCCAATACCGGAATGGATTGCGCGATATCATAAACCGGAAGCAAAACCCGTTCCATGAGCGGGCTTTTGTTCACGAGAAGCGCGAGCGGCACGGCGCAGACGAGTGCCAAAAGATAGGCGATGATCAGCCGGAAGAGCGTCGCAAAGAGCGCCTGGCCGATCGTGCCGAAGGACACTTGGCCGGGTACGATCGGGAAAATCGAAAGCAGCCGCAGGACGATGAAGAGCAGGATGACGGCGAAGAGCGGTGCGAAGGCGGCGTGCGCGCGCTGCCAGGGCGAAGTCGGATAACTGAAGCCGAAATGCCGCGCGGTGTGGTGGATGTGCCTGCGGTTGTCCATGAGTTCATTATACCGCAATGTTTTTGCCGAGATAGCTGTAGCAGGGGGACAGCCGCCGGATTCAACGATAAATTGAAAAAAATATTCTCCTCAATTATACTCCCCTATGAGCACGCATAGCTCAGTTGGTTCAGACCTATATATCTGGCTGCGTTGCGAACGACTTTGCCCGAGCGTTAGGCAGGACAAGGAGACAATAGCAGACTATGGCTCCAAAATTCCAGCAATGCGATCGGGTAGAATCGTCGCAATCCTTTGGACTCTGGCTAAATTCGACAATAGCTGCGTTACAAGTGATTCGCGGTGCGTCCAACACAGCGAATCACTTGTGCTTGGCTCTTGTCGAATTTGGCCGAGAGCGCGGTCGGATATATTATGGAAAGGAGGTCAGGCGCCGCATTCACATTGCAAAACAAGGCGCGTTTAGCTCAGTGGTAGAGCGTCGCATTCACATTGCGAAGGCCGCTGGTCCGATCCCAGCAACGCGCACATCGTCTCAGGTTCGAATCCTGATGCACGCACAATATATAAAAACGCCGCAGCTTGGAAGCCGCGGCAGTATGCGGATTTAGAATCCGAGGTCGTCGTTATAAGTGCCATAGTCGACAGTTAATTCTTCGCCCGCTTTCACCTCGCGGGTCGTGGTGAAGTCATCATCTTCTCCGTACGCCAGGTTGGGCGTTGTGGAATGGTTGAAGAAGAAGTCGAGGTGGATGCCGTTGATGCCGCAAGCCGGGAGCCAGATGTGGCCGTTTTCCACGACGCACATGTCTTCGACATAGCGTTTCACGGTGCTCGGGATCAGCGGATCGTTTCTGATCTCATCGAGCGGAATGTTTACGAATTCCATTTTATATTCACCAAACGGCTTCACGCCGGCGGGAATATCCCGGATAGCGAAAACGCCAATTCCCTCAATGGGCGACGGCATCAGGCGTGCATATACCTTATGCCGTAAGTTCTCAATGAGCTCTTGCTTTTTCACAATTCCTCCATGGCGATTATTGCATATTTTTGCGGTGGGTCAAAGAACTTGACAAATTAGCGAAGTATTTTCTAAAATAGAAGTAGAAAGGGTTTATAACAATGAGCGAAAAGTTGATGGTTTCTGCCGCACTCATTCCCGAAGACATTCCGGGATTACGGGCAGTGGATGCGGCGTGTTATTATGCCGCAGACTTATTCGATCCGAAGGATTGGAACTTCTATGCGAAGAAGTTTCAATATTATTGCGCTTATATAAATGGCGAATGCGTCGGGACAATCGCTCTTGGCCTTAACCGGGACGCTTGGCTCGATGGCGATTTGCCACCGATCCGGCGTGGCTCGCTTTACTTGGCCGGTGTTGCGGTTTTGCCTCAGTTTCAGGGCAAGGGCTATGGAAAGGCCGCTTTGCGGTGGCTTCTCCGGTATGCGAGGCGCAACAAAGTCCGGAAGATCGTTCTGATTTGCCGCAGCCGCCAACTCGCCGCGGTCAGTATGTATCAGGACGCGGGTTTCGTCATTACGAAGGCCATTCATTCCGGATTTCTGGGAAGGGCCGGTGGACACCTGCCTCATCATGGAACGCAAACTGTGAAATTTCTGCGGCGTTGCCTTCTGGGTGGCGCCGCTTTTTATTTTATTACGAGCGCCATACCTTTTTCGATGCCGAATACTGTCAGGCCTAATTTGGGGAATGCAAGGCGCTGGCCGGTTTCGCGGATCCTTTTCCGTAATTCACTGATGGGAGGTAGCTGTGTATCGCTTTGTTTCAACGATGGTTTTGTTTCGGAAGCGTACAGATCGTAAATATTCGGATAGTCTTTTCCGATGCTTCGAGGATAGTCAGCAAGCGGCAATAGTTTGGTCTGGTACGGTCCGATGTTTTTTTGGTACCAAACGCCAAAATTTTTTTTCCAAAGCGTTTCAAGCGGATCGAACTGCGCGATGGCATGATGCATCGTGCCGGTACAATTTCGTGCTTCGCAGTGGCATACGTGCATGTTGCAGGTCGTTGCTTCTTCGCCGGGAGCATAAAGCCAATAATTCACGGTTATTTCTTCGCCTTGGAATATTTTTCTCGAGGCGAAATAGAGGACGTGTCCTTGATAGGGATAAAGATCACAATTGTTGGCGCACGAATGGTTGATGAGATGGATGCCTTCGGTATCTGGATTCCCTAAAATGTCGTAGGTCGTTCCGCCTACCATGGTATATAGGCCATCGCGGGCCTCGTTTTCTTTTTTGGGGTCCATAATGGTGCCGAGGTAATCGCCAATAACGGTTCCGGCGACAATATCATGTCGGGCAAAGACGCCGCGCCCCCGATTCGTTGTTTTTTTTATCTGATACCAGTCGGATGGAATGAGAAACATAGGGATATCATATCATATCTTGCTTGCGAGGGAGAATGTTCGATGATATATTTTTGATATGGACGATCATATTCAGGCTCTCATTAAAGATTTGGAGGAAAATGTGTATTGCCGTCTGCGGCCTTCGTCGGTTTCTGGTGTCGGCGTATTTGCGATCAGAGATATTCCCAAGGGTATCAACCCGTTCAAAAATTTTTTATCGTTTCATTTCAGCGATCTCGATCCAGAGCTGGTTTTTAACAATGACAGGATTGACCCCGCGGTAAAAGAATTGGTGAATGATATGTATGGCATCGGCGATGGCCGGTTGAATTTGTGGCAGGGCGGGCTGAACGGTATTGATATCAGCTTTTTCATGAACCATTCCGAAAAAAATCCCAATATGCTTTCCAAAGAAAGCGGCGAGTATTTTATAACCGCACGGGAGATCAAAAAAGGTGAAGAGTTATTTGCGGATTACGGGGTATACGCAGAAAACCAGGATGAAATTTCTTGAAGATATCGTTGCAGCACGGCCGACCATTGAGGCAGCAATCCAAAAATGGGGCTATGCGGCGGAACATAATTTTTTCTGGTTCCAGTGCTACGTGGATCCGGGATGGCGGAATATTTTCATCGAATCGGAGCATGGTGCGCTGTTTACTTCCTATAATCCAAAGAAGCAGGTTTATGCAGTGGTGTTCGATCCATTAGCGGCACCCGAGCAGCGGATCCCTCTTTTATTGGAGTACACGGATTGGATTTTTAAACATACTCAGGCGAAGAAGATTTGGTTTCAGCTTGAAACGCCGGTTCAGCAACGGTTGTGGCAAGAGCTGCCCGTTGAGTATCACGCAAACAAGGTTTATTTTTCTTTAGTTTGGCCCATTTACGACATGCGGGATTTTGATACTGCGTTGCCAGGGGGACATTTCAAAAGCATACGCAAAGAGATGCATCGATTCTATCGCGACCATGCGGTTACCGTGCGGGATGCGCATGCCTATCCTGATGCAGCGGCATTGCATGCGGTGGTGGACCATTGGCGGGAGCGGCGTCCAAATCCTGAGAAAGCTCTGGATGGCGCTTATCATCAAGTCATCGATAATAATTTTAAAGGCATGGACGAAGCCCGGATTTTTGAAGTTGACGGTAAACCCGTCGGATTCAACGCGGGTTGGAATGTGCCGAATAGCGATCGATTTTATGGCGCTATCGGCCTTCATGATTATTCTATCGACGGTTTGGGTACGATGCTTTATTTGGAGGATTTGTTTTATCTCAAGGGACATGGCTATGGTGAAGTAGATATGGCGGGAAGCGAAAAACCATTGTTGTGGTTTAAAAATAAATTTTGTCTTCCCAAAAGAACTTATCGTACATCTCATTTTTCCATTACGAGGGCGCAAAAGCCTCTTGCATTGCATTTGTCAGAGGCCTTACAATCAAATTGATATGGCGGACGTTGAAATAAAAAATGGCGCGGTTGCCGAATCGAATGGGCAGATATCGGATGTCCAGAGGACATCCAATATTGAGGGTTATCCGGCGGAGGAAAAATTCTCCAAAAAATTCCTGTTCGTTTCGGATTCCGCGGCGGCGGTGGATTTGGCTTGGAAAATAAAATCGGAAGGGAACGAAGTGCGGATGTACATCGGCAACGAAGAGGACCAGGATGTGGGCGACGGGTTCATCGATAAAGTGGACGATTGGCTGGGACAGGTTGATTGGGCGGACGTGGTGGTCTTTGATGACGTCGTTTCGGGGCCGAATGGCTTCGGCAAGGTTGCCGATGAACTGCGCGCCAAAGGCAAACTGGTCGTCGGCGGCAGCGAATATACGGACAAACTGGAGATCGACCGCGAATTCGGCCAGCAGGAGATGAAGTCGGCGGGCATGTTGGTGCTGCCGCAGTGGATGTTCGACAACTTCGGCGCGGCGATCGATTTCCTGAAAGACAATCCGGGGCGATACGTTTTCAAGCCGGCGGAAGGCGATTTCGATTGGCATGTGCGCAACCTGCTTTTCATCGGACAGGAAGAAGACGGCAAGGATCTGCTTGAAATGCTGGAGCATAACCGCAAGAGCTGGGCGCGGAAAATCAAACGGTTCCAGCTGCAGAAAGTGGTGAGCGGCGCGGAGATCGCCTGCGGGGCGTTCTTCAACGGCCATGATTTCGTGACGCCCATCAATATTAATTTCGAGCACCAAAAATTGTTCCCGGGCGACATCGGGCCGCGTACGGGCGAGATGGGCACGCTGATGTTCTGGTCCGAGCCGAACGGCTTCTTCAATGCGACGCTCGGCAAGATGCTCGAGAAGCTCCGGGAAAGCAAATACGTCGGCTACATCGATATCAACTGCATCGCGAACGGCAAAGGCATTTATCCGCTCGAATTCACGGCGCGTTTCGGATATCCCACGATCAGCATCCAGCAAGAGGGGATCACGAGCCCCATGGGTGAATTCCTGTACGCACTCGCAAAAGGGGAGCAATATCCGCTCCGCACCGATAAAGGATTCCAGGTCGGCATCGTGATCGCCGCGCCGCCCTTCCCATACCGCGATGAAAAAATGCTGCAGGTTTATAAAGATATCTCTATTTTGTTCAAGAAGCCGAATTTCGACGGCATCCATCTGGGCGACGTGAAGCTTGTCGAGAATGACTGGAAGCTCGCCGGCAAAAGCGGCTACGCGCTTATCATCACCGGTTCAAATTCAACCGTTGCCGAGGCGAGGCGGCAGGCCTATCGGCGCATCGAAAACGTCATGCTGCAGAACATGTTTTACAGGACGGATATCGGGGCTAAGTGGTTTGAAGAAAGCGACGAATTGCAGACCTGGGGCGTGTTGTAGGCCCGGGATAAAAAGGGGCGGCTCTCTTTCGGGAGCCGTCCTTTTTTTGCTTTACCCAAACCGTTTGTTTTTTTTTATTGGCCGATCTTCGTTTGGATCGTGAAGTTCATGATATTCGACATTACGGGTACGGCGTTCGCGCCAGGCGTAAACGGCGTTTCGCTTACCTTAACCGTGTGGTTGCCGACGGTAAGGCCGCTTAACGGTACGTTGATTTGGTTCGAACTTTGATAGCTTGATTGCACTGCGGCGTTATCGATATAGACGGTATTGCCGGCATTCGCGAAACTGCCCCAAACGATCAGGTAGGTGTTCTGGAGCGCAATAGCCGGGGTGGAAGATTCGGTTGATGTGTATACGCCGGTCGAAGGATCATAACCCTGCGCGGCGGTGATATACGGCATGATTTGCGCAAAACAAGCAACGGAACTTCCGCCGCCATTCGCTCCCGAACAGTCCCATGCGTATCCCGGCTCCGTGCCGCCCGCGCTCAAGGTCGGGGTCGACGCCGTTCCCAATGAGCAAAGGCCGGCGGTCGGCGGATTATTCGGGGTCACTGTTACGCCATTCGCGCTGCCGCAGGCGCCCGAACCGATGGAGACCGTGAATGTTTTCTTGGCGAGCGTACCTTTTAAGTCGGGGGTTCCCACGGCCACTTCCAGTTGATAGGAGCCGGGCTGGGTATAGCCGCACTTGGTCGGGACTTTGACGACTGGTGATGATCCATAGGTTCCGTTGTCTTGCCAGTCAGGCCCAAGGGAGTCATTTGGCTGCCCGGTCTGGGGACACCAAACCTCGTAAGCAAAATTTCCGCCGGTTGTATTGTTGAATTTAAACCGGAGCGAGATGCTTGGCAGAATGCCCTGGCTTACGATTGAATTGCCCCAGCCCGATCCGCCGGAGCTGAGGGCAACTCCGCCCTGTATGGATATGTCGACCGATGGTGCGGGCGCCGCGTTTACCGTGAAGGTAATGGGATTCGAAGTGGCGTTGTTCAGGTTGGGGAATCTGAGCCATTCGGTCCACTGGCCGACGGTCGAACTGCCAAACGTGCCCGTGAGCTTCCAGTTGCCGCTTGCGTCGGTCCAGGGAAGATTGACGCCGTTCAGAGCCGACGAGCAATCCTGGACTCCATTCGGATGGATGGCGCAGATTTCCACCGGCGCGTTCGAATATTGGTGCGCGGTGAGGTTCAGGGTCCAGTTTTGGCCGACCGAGAAATTACCGGTGGTTGCGCCATTAATTGAAAATCCGGATGGTGGAGTGGTTGTTGCGGTAGTCGCGGGCGTGGTTGCCGGTTTTGCTCCTGCGGCTATGGATTGGAGGAGCTGTGCCACGATCGAAAGGAAGTTCATGATACTCGAGAGGACTGCTGGCGGCATCGTGGCCGAGCTTGAAAGCGAACTTTCGATATTCTGCAGGGTCTGGGCCAGGGAAGAGAGTGAGCCCAAAGAGGTTTGCGTTTGGTTGTTGCCGGTTGATCCGGTTGTCTGGCTTTTTGCGCCGCTCAAGTCGCCCCATACCACCGTGCCTCCGATTGCCGATGCGGTTTGCCCGGGGCAGCCGGCAGCTTCGTAATAATAATTCGTGCCATCCGGTCGGATATTGGTACCGGTATCTATGCGCACGACTCCGGTACAGCCCTCGGTTTGCGCCATTTGCTGCGCCGCAGCTTCCGTTCGGGGGGAACCGATGCCCCGCGCCAGGTCGTTCATATTATCCGTGCAGCCGCCGTTCAGGGCGCAAGGGCGGATCGTTACGGTGTTTTGCCCTGATTGCCCCTTATTATAGGTTACCGTGCAGGTGCCGGCCGTAGTATTGATTGACCCGGGATCGCAATTGGATGTCGAATTTGCATTGGCGGCAGCAACGGTACCCGTGCCGCCGCTTGATGATCCGGAATTATTGCTTGACGAATTCGTGCCGCTGCAGGCGCTGCAATCGCCATTGCCCCCATAAACGAACGTGCAAGCACCGTTCACGCAGGCGTAACCGCCGCAGAGCACATCGGAAGCGGTGTTCGAGGTGCAGTAGGGTGTGGTTCCCGGGGCAGCCGCCCGGCCGCCGGCGTTGCCGACGATTGCACAGGCAGTACCTACGCAGGTGGTGCCGGACGGATAGTTAGTACCCGTTTGCGATTGTGTTCCGGTTCCGGTACTGCCGCTGCCACTCGTACCGCCGTTCGATGGTTGGGCCGGGCAATATTCCGGACCGGGTGAAGGCGAACCATTCCAGCAGGTATATGTCAATGCCTGCGCCGAAGCCGTCTGGACCTTGATTGAAATAAACGTAAATGCGCCGACTATTATTGCGCCCGCGAGTATCCCGAGCGCCAGAGCTCTTTTCATATATTTATTTTTATAATTTAAATTCGGCTTTTCCTTCATTATACAGGGTAAAAATAGCTTGCCCGGTGGATAACTTTTTTGGTATAATTGGTTATATTTTATATAACTTATGGCTGAAAAAAACGCTGAAAAACCAAAAGATTCCACGAAAGGCAGCGCTTCTTACGGCGCGAAGGATATTTATGTCCTTGAAGGTTTGGAACCGGTCCGCAAGCGGCCGGGCATGTATATCGGCTCGACCGGCGTCGCTGGTTTGCATCACCTTATCTGGGAAGTGGTTGACAACTCGACTGACGAGGCGATGGCCGGCTTCGCGAAAAACGTCACCGTGGAGCTCCTGGCGGACAATAAAGTGAGCGTCATCGATGATGGCCGCGGCATTCCGGTTGACGTGCATAAGCAGACGAAAAAATCGGCGCTCGATACGGTCATGACGACGCTCCACGCGGGCGGCAAGTTTGGCGGCGAATCGTATAAAGTGTCCGGCGGTTTGCATGGCGTTGGCGTTTCCGTCGTGAACGCACTTTCGGAGTGGCTCAAGGTGGAAGTTGAACGCGACGGCGGAATGTACGTGCAGGAATATGTCCGCGGCGTGCCGAAATATAAAGTGAAAAAAATCGGTGCTTCGAAGAAACACGGAACGCGCGTTACCTTCATGCCGGATCCGCAGATTTTTCCGGAGATCGCGTTTAACGATAAGACCATTTTGGATTTTCTCCGCCAGCGCGCTTATCTTTCAAAGGGTATCCGCATAAATTTTTGGGATCGGCGGCCCAAGGTGCCGATATTTTACGGTTTCGGGTTTGAGGGTGGACTGCTTTCGTTCGTGAAATACGCCGCGCGGGGCAAAAATCGCCTGCACGAGGATATTTTTTATGTCGATAAAGAGCAGGAAAATATGCAGATTGAATGCGCATTCCTTTATGTGGATGATACAAAGGTCCAGGAGATGAGTTTTGCGAATAACATCAATACGCCCGAAGGCGGCATGCATTTGACCGGCTTCCGTTCGGCTTTGACGCGGTCGCTCAATAATTTCGCCCGCGCAGAAGGGTACCTGAAGGAGAAAGAAGAGAATCTCACGGCGGATGACGTGCGCGAGGGCTTAATCGTCGTCCTGTCCGTAAAGCTCCGCGAGCCGCAGTTCGAAGGCCAGACGAAGGCGAAGCTCGGGAATCCGGAGGCGCGCACGGCGACCGAAGCGGTCATCGGCGACGCGCTTAAGGAATTTTTGGAAAAGCATCCGCAGGAAGCGAAGGCGATCATCAGCAAAGTGATCCTCACGGCGAAGGCGCGTTTGGCAGCCCGCGCGGCGCGCGATACAGTTTTGCGCAAAGGGGCGTTCGAAGGATTGACCCTGCCCGGCAAACTCGCCGATTGCATTTCAAAGAACGCGGCGGATTCGGAACTCTTTATCGTTGAGGGTGACAGCGCCGGCGGCACGGCAAAGCAGGGACGCAACCGGCAGACGCAGGCGATTTTGCCGCTGCGGGGAAAAATTTTGAACGTTGAGCGCGCCCGGCTTGATCGTATGCTTGCGAATGCCGAGGTGCGGGCGCTTGTCGTCGCGATCGGTACGGCGATCGGCGAGGAATTCAATATGGAAAAACTGCGTTACCACAAGATTGTCATCATGACCGACGCGGATGTCGACGGTGCGCACATCCGCACGTTGCTGCTCACATTGTTCTACCGTTATTTCAAATCGGTTGTCGAAGGCGGTTACGTATACATTGCCCAGCCGCCGCTTTATAAAGTGCAGCTTGGCAAGGCGATCCAGTATGCTTATTCCGATGATGAAAAAGATAAGATCATGAAGGAGATGCAGAAGGCGGCGCCGGCGAAAGCGGCGGCGAAGAAAAAAACGGCAGAGGCGGAAACGCCGGTTGAAGGTGAAGAGGAGGGCGCCGAGGAAACCGCGAAGACGCGCATGCCGGACGTGCAGCGCTATAAGGGTCTTGGCGAGATGAGCGACAAGCAGCTGTGGGAAACGACGATGAATCCGGAGAACCGTTTGATGAAGCAGGTGACGATCGAAGACGCAGAAAAAGCGGATAAGTTGTTTGATATCCTGATGGGAGATGCGGTGGAGCCGCGCAAGAACTTTATTCAGGCGCACGCAGCGACGGTGAAGAATATCGACTTAGTAGCATAAAACTCTAAGCGCAAATCGAATAAGGAATCGCCCAGAAATGGAAGCGCCATTTTGCAGCCAGAGCTGCCATCCGCACGCAAATCATGGTCGCCGCGCCGGGTAATCCGGCTGAAAAAAGCCACAGCTGACCGTTTACCCCGCCAAAACCGAGGCAGGATACGAAGGCCGTCTTCCCCGCGATTACACTCCAGACGATATCAGTCTCAATCCTGGTGTTAGAGAAGGCAGCCTTCGTATCCTGCCTCGGTTTTGGCAAGGGTTTTCCGGCTATGGCTGTTTTTCTAGCCGGATTCCTCCGGCGCTTCTCCCTGATTTGCAGTGCGTCCGCAGATGGCTGCAAAATGCCATTCCCATTTCTGGGCGTCAATAATTCAATTTGCGCGTGATTCCTTACTATATACAAGTTATTTTTAAGGAGGTAAGATTTTGGCAATATGAGCCAAGTATTTGAATACGATAAAACTAAGGACAAAAATTTTAAATTGCCTTGCGGAAACTGCGATTCGCGAACCAACCACAAAGTTTTATCTTCGGTTGAATATGATTGGTATATTGACGGACCAGAAATAAGTGGAAATGATAGTTTTGAAATAATCGTTTGTTTAGGTTGTGATGCTTTATCTTTTCGACATGTATCTTCGGATTCAGATAGTGTAGATATGGACGAATATGGGAATTTGAATGCAATTGAGCGCGAAATTTTGTATCCGAGCCGGATTACTGGTCGAAGGCAAATTGAAAATACGCATCTGCTTCCATTAAATATTCGAAAAATTTATGAGGAGACGCATGGAGCGCTTTGTTCGAGGTTCGCCATACTTGCTGGAATTGGGATTAGAACATTAGCTGAATCTATTTGTAAAGAGAAGGATACAGTTGGAATAAATTTAGAGAAAAAGATTGACGATTTAGTTATAAAAGGAATTTTGACAAGAAATAATGCTGAAGTTCTTCATAAAACTAGATTGTTAGGAAATAGATCAGCACATGAATTTGTAGAGCCAAAAGAGCAGGAATTAGATATTGCCATGGATATCATCGAAAACTTATTGGAAAATGTTTACATAATTCCTGAGCGTGCAAAAAGATTAAAAATTGACGTCGCGTAAAAATAATAATCACGATGGCGCGGCGATGCTGAAATGGCACATGCCTTTCGGGGGCTCTCGGAAGCGGTTTGGCACGGTCCGGCCGTTCCTATACGGCCGGCAAACCGCTGAGAGCGATTGCGCGCCGTCGCTGGACGGCGCGACAATGTACCCCGAAAGGCATGTGCCGTTTCGGCATCGCTTTTGCATGATTTTCCCGCGCTATTGACAACTCTTAGGGCTCGGCTATAATGTACTCCATACGAATGTTCACGAATTTAAATCCTCTCACACTTTGCGGCTAGACCGTGCTTTTTCTGCACAGCCCGAGCCGCCTTGTGCGGCCGATTTTTTTCCTGAGGTTCGTATAAACTCGTTTTTTTTAAATAATTCGGATTCACATATTCGAACCCTCGAATTGTAGAGTCGAGGAGATTTATATCAGAAGCTTTGCATCGTGATTTACGCTGATAAAGCAGCGGATACACTTCGCATTTATGTGTATTACCAATTTCTAACGATCGGCAAAGCAAAAAAGAACCTATCTCGAAAATAAGACGTGTAGATATCGCGAGGGCCAAAAAAACAAAATCGACGAGATGAAAATTGTCGCAACTGCGAGAGCTACGTGTATTATTTTCGAGATAGGTTCCATATCGAGACTGAAAGAAGGATTTAGCACATTTAAATTTCCGGTTGGAAAAAGTTGAAGCGCTTTCGGGGCTACGGCGGCGTTTCCTGTCCGCGTCCTAGCGTTCAGACGTTTGCCTCCGACGGCGCGGAAATTTTTTGCGGCGGGCATTGCCCGTCTGTTGAGTGAAGTCGGAACGTCAAGCCAAGCCGTTTCCGATACTCACCAACCTTTTTTGTTTCATGGGTCGATGTAGCTCAGTTGGGAGAGCGTGGCGATGGTCTCGCCAAGGTCGCAGGTTCGAACCCTGCCATCGACTCCAGCAACTCTGCGGTTTGGGTTCGGGGGTGCCGTTGGGGTTGCGCCATCCAGCGCTGCGAACGTGACGCAGCGCTGGAATCCTTCTTTCAGTCTCGATAAAAATGAGAGGTGGGAGATGAGTGGTGGGTAGTGGGAATTTTTCTCACTTCTCACTTCTCACCTCTCACTTCTCAAATGTAAGTCAGCATTGGGATGGTTGGCAAAATGGGAGGTGAGACATGAGATGTGAGACGTGGGAATTTCCCACTTCTCATTTCCCACGTCTCACCTCTCAACTAAGGGCGAATGGTGGATGCCTAGACTCTAAAAGGCGATGAAGGACGCGGCGTAGCGGCGATACGCCTCGGGGAGGTGCGTAGCAACCTGTGATCCGGGGATTTCCGAATGGGGCAACCTTATTGAGCAAACCTCAATAGCTCAACGCAAGTTGAGAGCGAACCAGGCGAAGTAAAACATTTCAGTAGCCTGAGGAATAAAGAACAAAAGTTTATCCCCCTAGTATCGGCGAGAGAAAAGGGGAGAGCCCAGACTGAGATTAAATTTATTTAATTTCAGAGTTATAAGTTTAAAGGCGGCGTTTGCGCAGCTTACAGCTCCCAGCATCCAGCTAAAAACTGGAGGCCGGCAGCTGGTAGCAGCGTAAGCGGAGAAGTTACAAAATCATCGGTTAGCCAAAGCCGACTGGAAAGCGGCGCCAGAGCGGGTGATAGCCCCCTAGGCGAAAACAGATGATCTTCTTAGTCTTTTTTCTTGAGTACTTCGGAGTAAAACAGTTCCGGAGGAATTCGCCAGTACTATCTGGCAAGGCTAAATACTTTTAGAGATCGATAGTGAACAAGTACCGTGAGGGAAAGGTGAAAAGCAGGCCGGTGAGGCCGTTGAAATAGAACCTGAAACCATTTGTCTACAAGGAAAAGAAGTGGGAAGTGGGAGGTGGGATGTGGGAAGCGAGATTTCTCACTCCTCACATCTCACCCCTCACCCCACAACTTTGTGCCTATTGAAGAATGAGCCAACGACTTATTTTGTATTGCAGTCTAAGCACCATTGGTGCGAAGGCGTAGGGAAACCGAGTGTTAAAAGCGCGCAATATATGCAGTACGATATAGACCCGAAGCCAGATGAGCTTGCCCTGGGCAGGTTGAAGTTTCCCGAAAGGGAGATGGAGGACCGAACTGGTGAGTTGTTCAACACTCTCGGATGACCTGGGGTAAGGAGTGAAAAGCTAATCGAATCTGGTAATAGCTGGTTCTCTCCGAAATAGTTTTAGGACTAGCGGTATCGATAAACTGTGTGGGGGTAGAGCACTGGATGGTTCGTACAGTCCGAAAGGGCGGCGCACCAATCAAACTCCGAATACCATGCAAGGCACCGATACTAGTCAGACTGCGGGGGCTAAGCTCCGTGGTCGCGAGGGGAAGAGCCCAGATCGCAAGTTAAGGTCCCCAAATCTACGCTCAGTGCGAAAGGCAGTCGCAGACCATAGACAGGTAGGAGGTTGGCTTAGAGGTAGCCATCCTTTAAAGAGTGTGTAACAACTCACTACTCGATGGTTTGCGGCGCCGAAAATGTACCGGGACTCAAGCGTAGTACCGAAACTGCGGGTGGGATGCAGATGCGAGGGATTCTTGAAGACGGTCTTTAAAGACGGTCTTCAAGTTCGGATTCC
>JAGWKM010000210.1 GCA_028865305.1 Patescibacteria group bacterium
GGTGTTACTGACGCCGTTACTGCCGTTACTGCAAAACGACCAGATACAGAGTCAGAGACAGAAGATAGGATAGTAGATGCGCGCGCGCGCGGTTCCGCTTTCACGGAAGGTTCAAAATCTCTCGCCTCGGCCTTTTGGAAAGCCCTTGGTTTTGAAAACGCCCTCCAAATTCCTCCGGAGTTTGCGGGAGTTGACTGGCGCGCCGTCGAATGGGAGCGAGCCGGTTGGACGGTCGATCTGATCGACACGGAAACGCGCCGCATAGGGCCTGACAAGCCTCTGTCTTACCACGAAAAAGTTTTCGCGACGACGTTTGCCAAACGGCAAGCGCCGCTCCCGGTTGTCGAAATCAAAGAAGCTGAAAAACTCACGGTGACGAACTATGGAACATCTTCCACCAATCGATTCGGCGGCAGCCTCACGCAAGCACTCCGCCGCGAGCTCGCTCAGCTCGAAGGATCGGAGGGCGCTGATCATCAAGTGCCAATTAGCGATATTCTCCGCATATCGAATTGATCAATTTGCCGATCCCGAAGGCTTCAAGAACTCGCTCGGAGCGATCTTCGAGGGCTTTCCAGATGAGGTGATCATTTATGTCAGCGATCCCCGCACGGGCATTCAGCGCCGCGAGGAGTGGCCGCCGTCGATTGCCAAGGTGATAGCAGCATGCGAGGCCCACCAGGATTTTCTACAGCGGGCGCGAACGGCAAAGCCGACTCTCCGACTTACAAAACCATACGAAAAACCCAAGCTGGATATGGGCAAGGTGTTCGTGCCAATTGATCATCCAAGTTACGCAAAACTCGTTGAGAGTTGGAAACTTCAGCCATACAAATCGCCTGATGGCAAAGAGGGGGTACTCGCTCCCGCTGAACTTTTAATTGATATGGGACTGATGAAAAAAGGTGCGTCTTAGGCATGCACGGAGCATCACAATTGGCCAAGAAAATCCACGATCGCCGGGCGCATGATACGCTTGCTGCAGGGCAATACGCGCCGGCAACGATCGATGATCCGTATGAGGCTGGAGAGAAGATCACCGGCCTTCGACAGCTTAGGGGCGATCCGCTTGGACGGCTTCACGCCCATCGACAGATCGACGAAGCCCAGTACCATGCCGGCCGTGCTTATCAACAGATTTGGGAGATCGCCGAGCGCGGCGCGAAAGCAATTGATCCAACGAAAGAGGCCGTCGATGGTGGCTTAATGCCAGAGCCAGTAACTGAGGCGCAACGAAAGGCGCTGATGAGCTTGAGCCGGGCACACCGCTATTTGGGGCAGGATACTTCTGCGCTTGTCCATGACCTTCTAATTGGTGGCATGGGCCTCGATGAAATTGTGCAGCGGCGCGGGTTTTTCGGTCAGCATTTTAGACGTAAGTTTGGAAAACAGTTTCGAGATGGGTTAGACTCGCTTGCAAAGCTTTGGGGTTTTTCAAATGGCGAGAGATGCGCAAATTAGGCTCGGAACGACCGTCCAAGTCTATGAAGATGGAAGTCGTTTGATCCGCTGGGAAAATGGACGCCAATCGCGTGTTCGTTTCCAAAAATGTCCGCTATGCAAGAAAGATCAGCCGGAAATGAACTTTGCGGGGGCGCTATGCTTCAAATGTAAAGGCATTTCAGTTCAATCCGAGCGGCGGGGATTTTTTGTCTCAAAGGGCGGCAAACAATATCGCTATCAATCTGAGCGATATGCTCGTGTGCGACAAGCTACCCCTCCGTGGGTGAAGCGGGAAGATTTTGCCTCCTTATACGAGGAAGCT
>JAGWKM010000211.1 GCA_028865305.1 Patescibacteria group bacterium
CTGCTGCTCCAATTGGTGTAAAATATCGGCGGCGCGGCGGATAACGGCAGCCGGCAACCCTGCAAGGCGGGCGACATGAATTCCATATGAACGGTCGGCACTGCCCGCCGCCACCTCGTGCAGGAATATCAGATCGCCCTTCCATTCCTTGACCTTCATAGTATGGCAGGAAAGGGCGGAAAGATTGCCGGAAAGCTCGGTCAGTTCATGATAATGAGTGGCAAAAAGCCCGCGGCACTGGGTCACGTTGTGCAGATGCTCAACCACCGCCCAAGCTATTGAGAGTCCGTCAAAAGTGGCTGTTCCCCGTCCTATTTCGTCTAAGATCACTAACGAACGCGCGGTCGCCTGCTGCAATATTGTGGCTGTTTCCATCATTTCCACCATGAAAGTGGAATGACCGCGCGCCAGATCGTCCGCCGCCCCTACGCGGCTGAACAGCTTGTCTACAACTCCAATCCTTGCCGATTCAGCCGGAACAAACGAACCGCCCTGCGCCAGCACGGCAATAAGGGCGTTCTGCCGCAAGAAAGTGCTTTTGCCCGCCATGTTCGGGCCGGTTAGAAGCCACAAACGCTCCTTGTTTTCTAGATTGCAGCCATTGCCTATAAATGCGCCGGCGCTCGCCGCAAGGCTTGCCTCAACCACCGGATGCCTGCCTCCTATAATATCAAAGGCAAGGCTTGCCTCAACCACCGGACGCACATAATTCTTGTCAACAGCCAAATGAGCAAGAGCCGAGCTAACATCAACCTGCGCGATGGCGCGGGCGGTGGCGGTGATTTTTTCACCGTACCTAGTAATCTCGGCAAGGAGTTTGGCAAAAATCTCCTGCTCCAGTTTTAGCGCGTTTGCCGCGGCCTCGTTTATTTTACGCTCTAATTCCGACAATTCCACCGTGCTGTAACGCAGATTATTGGCAAGGGTCTGGCGATGGATAAAATCATTGGTGATTTTACCTTGGTGCTGTTGGGTTATCTCCACAAAGTACCCAAGCATAGTATTAAAACGGATTTTAAGTGTGGCAATGCCTGTAAGCTCTATATATTTTTGCTGCAAGGAAAGTATCAGCTTCTGGCTTTCATCGCGTAAATTCCTCAGCTCACCAAGTGCGGCGGAGTAGCCGTCCCTTACAAAATTGCCGTCACGCGCCAGAACCGGCGCATCCGGCTTAATGATCCTGCGTATGGTTTCAATTAAAGTTTCATGCCCGCCTAAAACCGGAAGAATATCTCTAAGACCGGCGGATAGAAATTCATTTTGCAGTTCCAGCTCCTCGCGCGCCTTTTGTGCGGCACCAAGTCCGGCTGCTATAACCAACGCGTCGCGCGGGCCGCCGCGCCCCAAAAATAAACGCGACAAAGCCCGTGTGATATCAGGACATTCTTTCAAAAATCCGCGAATCTTATTACAAAGTTCTGGTTGTTTGACGAACGCCTGCACATTATCCAAACGTTCGTTAATAATAGAAACGCTGGTTTGCGGGGCGCATATCTGCGCCGAAAGAAGCCGTGCGCCCGCCGAGGTTATGGTCTCATCAATCACCGAAAACAAACTGCCTTTGCGCTTGCCGGAAAGAGTGACCATAAGCTCCAGATTACGCGCACTGGCGGCATCTATCAGCATATGTTCGCGTATATGTTCGCGAATCGGCGCGTCTAGACGCGGGAAATTTGTTTTTTGCGTAAGCCGTACATAGTCAATAAGCGCGCCGCAGGCTGAAAGCTCAGGCATTGAGAACTCGCCGAGAACTTCCAAACTTG
>JAGWKM010000212.1 GCA_028865305.1 Patescibacteria group bacterium
CAGCGATGTAGGAAGACCGTACAGATTTAGTTGCGAATAAAAAAACCCCGCCACCAGCGGTCAGGCTGGCGACGGGGCAAATCCAAGCGCGGACGAAGCCCGCACTCAGACCGAGACTTTGATTGTCGGGCTTCTCTTGCGGAAAGGCAAGAGGTAAGGCCCGATGACTTGTCACAATTGCAGTTCCAAATGCAAAAAGTTCGGAAAACACCGCAACGGTCTTCAACGCTTCCGTTGCCGTCAATGCCGTAAGACTTTCACCGCGTCTTTGGCAGAGAAGGGAAGTGCGGCGGATGCGTCGGACATTTTTGCTCCAATCGGTAAACTGACAGGGCCGCGATGTTTTGCGGCCCTTGCGCATGTCAGTGGGACTACAGCAGTCCCGTTTTATCGCCCGGTCGTGGGGTCTGCATCTAAGGTGCAAGCATTCCCCATCTGTCGGCTGTGCGATTTCAATTTTAACTGCCCGGCAGATTGCGCAATGAAAATCTGCCGGGCATCGTTTCTGGCGCAAATTCCATGCACCATTTGTTTCGGCAGATGAGCGGGAGTATCTATTTACTTGCGGCGCTTGTCAAGTGGTTTCTTGGTGGGGTGTGAGGCTCCCGGCAAGGGGCGCTCACGCGGTGAAATTGATTTGTTTAGCAGGTGTTCTGATTCCAGAACAGCGATTCTGAGCCGGTCCCAGGCATCCTGCGTTTCCGGCGATTCGTGGGCATTCATCTGGCGATGCGCCCACACGTCATTCACGGCCACGATCAAACGGCGCATCGATTCCGCCGCACGAATGTCAAACATGGTTTGATTTTGAACGCGTACAACGCGGGACGCTATTTTTTTGTTTTTCACGGATCATGCTTCTTTCGTCAGCGCAAGCCAGTCACGAATCACTGATCACGGATTTTGCGGGTTTGCTCCATTTGGTTTGTCTGCCGGCAATTCGGGAATGCGTTCCTGTACCCACTGGCGCAGGGCGTCGGGCACGTACTTGGTTTTGAGTCCGGAAGCGATCAGCACATCCGCCGAAAAGCCCACGCAGAGCGCGCCCACAAATCCGCTTGAGCCGCTGATGCCAAATTGCCACGGAATGTGCATCGCCGTCAAAACGTCGTTCAGATTCACGTGCCGCCAAAGGGTATAGATCACCAGATCCGGTATCTGCCGGATCAGGAAGATATCCCAATTCATGGTGACGTACGCCCAGCGCGTCTTGAGCGGGTTGTGCTTGCTGCGGATAGCTGCGCCGGCGCAGACCAGCAGCCACATGCACGTTCCCGCAAAGAATACCAACCAATAGCCGACATCGCCCCAATGTTCTGGAGTCAGCAGAACCGCGAGAGTTTTCATAGACGCATCCGTGCATTCCAAAATTTCATTTCCATCATTTCCATTTCCGTGACAACGCTGTACGGCACACAATCAAGGCATAGGTAGATATTGCGGTGAAAATTCCAGAAAAGCGCGATGGCTAGCGGCTATTCTTTGTTTTGCTTGCATGATCGGCAATTAATTGTCACTGCGTCACCCCCGGCACCGGAGGGTGATTCGATTCCTGGTCGCGTTGCACGCGGTGCGTCAATAAATCGAGAATGTGCCGCCGCAACATTTCTGCCGCGTCGGATGATCGAATGTTCCCGGTGAATTGGCGTTTCACCAAATCAATTTCCGCCCATTTGTCGCCATCTTCGATTCTGATTTTAATCGTCACTGTGTCACTCCCAATGCCGGCGGCGCGACGATTTGCTGATAGATGGCTATG
>JAGWKM010000213.1 GCA_028865305.1 Patescibacteria group bacterium
TACAAATTCCTCGATTTCATCGCCAAGATGCGGGTCGGCATAGAGGCAACGGAACCTTACGACGATTTCCAGATCGCTCAGAAACAGCATCTTGAGGAATTGCTGTCGAAATACCCGTCGCCGGAGCAGTTTCTTGAGAAAGTCGGTCGCAAGGTTGCTTACAACGATCAGGTCGAAGCGATTGCGGCTGCGGCCACAAAGAAAACGGGAAAAGAAGTCACTCCCGCCGATGTCAGGTCACAGCTTGAAAAGAAAGGTTATATCGTCACGGATCGCATACCGGAACTAACCGATATGCAGGAGTTCATTGATTGGAAAGATCCGGCCAATCAGCCGCCGCCGGTCATTCAGATGCAGGCTCCGCAATAATGCCGACGACAGAGCAAATCTATCAGGATGCGTTTGGCGGTGGTGGCCCCGCACCATCCAAAGCGCCACCTTCATCGGCAGCGCAACCGCGCGGTCCATCGGATACCGACCAGTTGTGGAAAACGCTGTACGGCAACAGTGATATGCCGAGCGTGCCACAGGCAAAGAAAGCGCCGGAATTTGACACCGAAGCAGAAGCATTGTCGCTTGCGCCTGAAATGGTGCCAGCAACACCAACATCAATTCCGTATATTGCGCGCGGCGTAGCAGCCGGGTTTCTCGGCGCTCCTGGCGACATCGAGGATTTAGCTAATCTCGTTACGGGGCAAAAAGGCACGCTGTTTCCCGATACGGCCCGCATGGAAGAAAAATATCTTCCAGGGAAACAGCCAACCGGAACAGATCGCGCTTATCAAACATTAGGAGAATTTCTCTCCCCTGGTCTTGGGCTGAAAGCCGTGAAAACAGCTAAAGCCGCTACCGCCGCAACTCATATCGGAAAATTGGGCGAGCGGTTGGCAAGCGGCGAGCTTAGTCACGAAGCATTGGCAGCGGCTCGTCAAGAAGTGCAACGCCAGGGATCGGCGGTTGCCAAAAACATCGCTGCCGAGGAAAAGGTTGCGCCGCTAGAGGCTTCGGCGCGCGGCGAGATCATGCAGCGCGAAATCAAGCTGCGTGTCGATCAGTTGAAGGCACAGCGGTCGCGCGCGGCTAATATCGCCTATATGCAGGCCGACAAGAAAATGGTGCATAAGTTTGCCATTGGATTGCCGTGGCAGGCATCACCATCTGGTAGCGATTTTCTAGTTCAATTAAAATCTCGCATTATCACTGATTCTGCAAAACGGGAATCGAGCGCCACGATCCGCGACCTTCGCGGCATTTTGTCTGATTTGGAAGGTGTGCAGCCGCGCGGCGCAAACCGGGTTTCATATTCGACGCCCAAGGTGCTGCGCGAGACACTCCGCAAGCTGCGTGATCGTGCCAATGGTGCGCCCGAAACCGGGTTCGATGCTATCAGCCAGCAATCGGCAGGTACATTGGCGGATGATTTAGAGGAATCGCTGGCGCAATGGGAGCCGTCGCTATCGAAAGCTGACGCGGAATACAAACGGCTGTCGGAACCTCTTTATCCGACGCGCACGGCGCGCGGCGAGAAGGTTTTGAAGGGCGAGGAATTTAACTGGAACCAGTTAGCGACCGATCCGGCTTCGGTTCCCGGCATGTTTTTCAAGACCAAGCAGGGTGTCCAACAACTAACGCAGCTTCTTCGCGGCAACAAGGCGATAGTCGAGCGCATGGCCTATCGTCATGCCTTGGACGAATTGCGTGGCCAGCCAAACCCGGAAAAATGGCTGATGGACAATAGAGATT
>JAGWKM010000214.1 GCA_028865305.1 Patescibacteria group bacterium
AATGCTGCTATTTTTGCCAATTCCAATGGAACAGAGACTCCTGATGGGTCATATGTTGCGGATAATATAGCTAGAAATGTCAATGCGTCAAACATGTCTTATGGGTTTGCTGGCACTAGCACATCTGGAACGATAACCCTTGGACCAAATGACTTTCAAGGTACGGCGGGTGCGTACAATCCGGGAGCTATCAAAATTATTTTCGCCAACGCTAAGAGCGATAACCGTGCTATCAATCCTTGTATGTCGGTTGATCAAAGAAATGCAGGAGCTACCGTTGTTACGAACGGAGCTTTTGGACCTGACCAATGGAAGCTAACTTCGTCAAGTAGCGCAACTCTTAGTATCGCTCAGACACAAACCGCAATGGGGGACTGCGCTTATTCTGTTCGCGCCACTGTACTATCCACACTAGTCCCAACTAATCAATATTTTGTTTTGTCTCAAATAATTGCCGCAAATACTGTTCAAGATTTTAATTGGGGATACTCTAACGCTAAGCCTGTTATTCTAGCATTCTGTATAAAAATTAGTGCTACACTTCCATACACTGGTTCCGGATCACTCACAGATAACACAGGTGCAAATTCGTGGATATTTAACTATACGATTTTCAGTGGTGCTCCTAACGGAGAGCAATGTTTTTCTTATCGTATTCCATCTTATTATGCTCCACCAACTACAGGCGCGGCATTTGTTATAAATTTTGATTTGGGAACACAGTCAGGTGCAAAATCTTCTACGCTTAATACGTGGACTCCTGGGGCTTTGTATGGATCAACTACAGCCAGTGATTTCGTGTCGCAACCAAACGGAACAACTCTTGATATTTCCGCCGTTCGTCTATCTCCTGGTGTAGAAGATGACGGTTGGATCGCACCGACTTATGCGCAGGCACTCCAAGGCGCGCGTCAATTCTATCAGACCTCGTTTCCGCCCGGCACAAAGCCCGCGCAGAACGCAGGCGCGACGGGCCAGCAATGCGTGGGCAATCCAATCGCCAACGGGCAGCCGGCGCTCACGATCCCATTTGGGCAGCCCATGATTGTCGCTCCGACAATCACCACATTTAACCCGTCGGCTGCGAACGCCAACTGGCGCGATACGACGGCGAGCGCCGACGTAGCGGCGTCCGTCCCCGCGGCGAGCATAAGTCAGAACGGCTTCACGATCCAGTCGGGGGGACCGGTGACGACCGTCAACGATCTGCTCTGCATACACTGGACGGCCGACGGCGGGATCTGACAGCGCCTCGGTGCGTTGGCCCTGACACGGGCCGGCGCGATCCTCCCCTCCGCAAGAACGGAGCGGAGCCGTGACAGATTTTCCAGCGAGCCTTGAGGTCATTCAGGCGGCGCAAAAGGCCGAGAAGTTTTGGCTCGCGAAGACGGGGGCCGACGTTTACGCCAGCGTGACCCTCGCGCAATGGGCCATCGAAAGCGACTTTGGCAAGAAGCTTTCCGGCAAAAACAATCCGTTCGGCATCAAGGCGACGCAGGCGCAGATTGACGCCGGCGACGCCACGCGCTGCCCGACCAAGGAGTTCGTCAACGGCGCATATGTCGCCGAAGATCTTTGGTTCGCCGACTATGCCAGCTTGGACGATGCGTTCATGGAGCATGGCCGTCTTTTGGCGACATCGGGCTACTACGTGCGCGCGCGGCACGCGACGAGCGCCGAGCAGTTTGCAATGGACCTCGAAGGCATTTACGCCACCGCGCCAGGCTACGGCCG
>JAGWKM010000215.1 GCA_028865305.1 Patescibacteria group bacterium
TAGCGTTGGATTCGGCGGGGCATAATTTAAGCGTGTTTTGTGCCGGATGCGTCCCCCGGCGTGGGCACCTGTACCGTGTTCACTGGGTACGGTTTCATTATTTCATCACCTGCCTTTCGGGGTTGTTGGGTTAACCCGTCGAATGGTTTGCTGGACCGGTTTCAATCTGGGGCCGGTGAGGGCCGTTGACTCGAAGCGCATGTTAGCAGCGTGCCGGTGGCGTCTAGCATGCGCACCGGGTTCCGCACGTACGGGAGCCATCTCGTCTGAAACTCCCAGATCCCCCCACTGCCATTCTGCCCAAGGTGACCGCTCGTTTTCACGGCCAGAAGGTAACCCGTAACCGTAGGATTCTGGGCGATTGCCGAAACGGTGTCTTTGAGCGCCTGCGGTATTCCCTCCGTGCTGGTGACGGCAGCCGCTACCGCTTCGGGATCTCCGATAATATCAATATTCCAACTCATAAGCCCCTTCTGCGGTTTCAAGCAGGCGACGCGGGCGGTCCTTCCCGAGACGGCGGTGGAGGGTCGGGCATGTCCGAACTGCTACTAGACGCAACAGGACCGCTCGATCTCGCGCAACACGCGTCGAGGTAATCGGCGGCCATGATGAAATTGTCCAGAGCAGCCGTCCAGAAGGGATTTGTCACGGCATTCCGCAATGCATTTGCGTCGAAGATGATTCCCTGAAGGAACTCACGGTTGGTAATTCTGTTCATACGATTTTCAAAACGTTGCGCCCATGCCCGCCGAGAATCCCTGGCTTGAGTTTGGAAATTGAGCGAACATCCCGAGGTACGAATAAAAGTGGGTGCCCATTGCCTTTTTTACCCTGAATCCAACCTCGCAATACCATCGGTCGCCGGGCCGCGAGCCGGGATCGTAGAGCCGATTCCCGCCGTCAGCGTAAGCCGTCAGTTTGAGATCGTGGATGATGGCCGAGAAGCCGACGCCAGCCTGCTCGCTCGTAAGTGTGCCGGCCACACCGGAATTGCGGAACACATTTTCCAGACTCAACGCAAACGACGTTGCCGAGTTAGTCGCCGCCGAGATTTTGAGCAGATCGCCGCTGAACCCGACATCGTTGACGAGCGAGATCGGACCACCCTGCATCGAGGAAATGCCGGACCACAAGTCGAATCGGTTGGCTCCGAACGTCACGTCGAGGTTGGTATTAATGGAATCCAGATACGTAACGACCGTATTGATCAGGTCGCCTGGACCAGATGGCGGAGTCGGTGTATTTGTTTGCGCCGCAACCGCGAACACGAACATTAAGACGGAGACTAAACCAAGAATTTTCTTCATATTTTTGCGTTTGTTTTCTACTACGTTGGCTACTATATCAGACTTCACTCCAAATTGTCAATGTCAGTTTCCTTTAGAATTGGCCCTAGCTTAACCCGCAGTTTCCTCAGGGCTTTGGCCTCGATGTTGCGAATCGCTTCTTTCGTGCAATCGCACCATGCGGCAATTTCCTCGCGGTTGTACGACTCTCCGGGGTGTGCGTAACAGCACATGACTGCCAGCCCAAGGTCGATGTTTTGGTTGGACATCTTAACGGGCAATGAAGATCGGTTGCGGGGATTGATTTCCTTCTACTGCGCCTAAAGTTGGCACAATGGATCGGGACGCTCCGTAAAAGTCCGTAGGCACCGCAAATAATGGGCGGCCTTTGTTTAACACCGGGCTGGTAGTGGTTGGAGTCAAATTAACCAACTGTGGGTTTT
>JAGWKM010000216.1 GCA_028865305.1 Patescibacteria group bacterium
AGACAGAGAAAACGCGGGGGGCCCTTTCCCCCCGCATCATTTTCAGCGGACGGTCACACCCTCGCGCAAAGCCGCATCACTGAAACTATTGGCCCCGGCGCTGAAACTGCCATTCAACAGCGGGTTGCCGCTGGAATAGGCATTCAACAGCGGAGGACGCCCGCCCTGATAAGCATTCACGCCAGGGCGAATCGGACCGACACGGGCCGACCCTTGAGTCACTTGGGCCGGGGAACGGTAACCGACACCGGCAACCTTCATGCTGGCAGGTAGGTAGGCAGAAATGATGCCATGGGCTTGCACAGTCAGGGCACCGGTAGCCATCTTGCCCGACATGCCGCGAGTGGACTTGTTCAAGACCTTACCCAGGATCACAGTCAGGGCCGCTTTGACCGCATCACCAGCGCCGACCGTGGTGGACGACACTTGCAGCGAAGCAGGCAAATAACCGTTGACCTGACCCATGATCATGTCCACGGCCACAGCGCCAGAGGCACCGACCAGGGCCGCCTTGAATTCGCTCAGGAAATCCTTGCGCGACACGCCCAGGGAAATCGGATTGCGACGGCGACGCGACACGTGGCGACGTACACGCGCAATCGGATTGCGACGGCGTTTCACGGCATGTTTCACCGCAGCAATCGGATTGCGACGGCGGGCGCGACTAGTGCGCTTGACAGACCGTTTCGCTTTGCGACGGCCCCGGGGATTAATCAACAGCATTTCAGCCATGGAACACCTATAAAAAAATGGGGAAATCCCCGGTTGAGAAACTTGACATTATCAGGACTTGTCAGACTTGTCAACTATGCCGCGTTCGGTAAATGTATAGTTGCCGCCGACCAGTAATAACTGCTTGCCATCGGGAGAAACCACAAACAGCGGTTTATCCTTTGAATGGAATTTATGAATGTATTTCTCGACCCGCCCATCCCGGCAAGTCGTGTACAAAATACCGTCCACTTCCCCCACGGCCACGCCCACCGCAGGTAGGGGCTTTACCTTGATTTTACCCAGGGACTCCGCCTCATGCCCGGAAAAGCGGGTATAGAGCGCGGCGGCTTTTTGGACAGCTTTGGCTTTGGACATTCTCGCTACCTTGGAACCGGCGCGACTGGAGGGAGGGACGCCGCCGGACATTATGAAGCGTACAGAGAGTTAATACGCTTTTCAACAATGCCGACAGCAGTATTGAATTTATGCGCATAGGCATTGGCCACTTCTTTGGCACGTGCCAGGGTTCGTGTGTAAACAAGCTCTTCACCCGTTTTCGGATAAATCACGGCGTAACCCTTGATTAAATTTTCTTTGAAAACTCGAGGTTTTTTAATCGGATTCCTTTTAGGCGTCTGAAAAGCCGCCGAAGGATTGCGCCCGGTTGTGGGGGCGGGGTTTTTCATGCGAGAGTTGTAGTTTCGCAAAATCCATGCGCTTAAATTGCTTATGGTTCGCTGGTCATCCCCATCAGCATAAGCACTATAAGGAAGAGATTGAAAACCGCGCTTTACCAATTCGTCAGAAACTTCATGCGCTGCTATAAACTCACGCGGATCAGCATTTGATTTTTTAAATCCATCAATTACATCACGCGCAATTTCACGGGCGATAGCGCTTGTAAGTTTATGAGGTCCGGTTTTGGGGATGGGATTTTTCTTGCGCGCCGCCTTCCGCTTTCCCCCCAGCGTCCCCGCCTTAGCCCGTTCCGCAAACAATTTCCGTGCCGCCA
>JAGWKM010000217.1 GCA_028865305.1 Patescibacteria group bacterium
GCCAAGCTGTTTTGTCCCGACCTGCCCAAGCTGCGGCGTCCGAAAGATTTAGGACAACGGCGGTTTCGTAAAACCGACAAGGAATTTATCGCCTATGCGATGCGTGATGCCGAAATCACTTACCACATCGGTTTGGCTATACAGCAGTTGCACCAGGAGTATGACGTTCAGCAATGCGTCAGCGCGCCGCACATGGCCGCCCGAATTTTTCGACACCGTTTCCTTAAGCTGCCGATCCCGTTACCGCCCAATCGTGTTGTTTACGCGGCGATCCATTCCTATCACGGCGGCAAAAATAACATGGCGTGCGCGCCCGGATGGCACAAGAAAATTTATTCGCTAGATATCATTTCAGCCTATCCGGCCGCGATGGCGCGGTTACCGTCTTTCTCAAATCCGAAAGCCTATAAAACACTTTCCGGCGACGGCCATCCAAAAACGGTTCCTGAATTCGGGGTGTATAAGATTTGGGGTATGGTGAAAGAATGTCCGTGGCCGATTATCTATAGCCATGCCTTTAAGCCGCTGCATGGATCGATTGAAGGCATCTGGACCACCGGCTCTGAATTGCGCGAGGCGATCCGCACGCGGGAAATCCGTATCGAAAAAATCGAGGGGTACTTTTACGATGAAACGATGGACACCGAGTCGTCGCCTTTCAAAGCCTATGCGGAGAATTTCTACAAGCTGAAAGACCTGGCGTCCGCCGATCCGGTGCGGCGGGCCTTTTATAAATTATTTCTCAATTCCCTATATGGCAAATTTATTCAATCCGGAAGCCGCGGCGGGGATTGGAAAAACCTGATCTGGAATTGCGACGATGAAACCCTTAATCAGATTCGAATTATCACGGCTGGCGGATTATTCAACCCGTTCATTGCTTCTCTTATTACAGGATTTCCCCGCGCCTGGATACACCGAATGGAGCATGATAATCGGGCGCTCCATACCGCGACCGATGGTATCTTTACTGGAATACGGCCACGCGAAAGAAAAGGTCTGGGCGGTCAGAAAATTGACGCCGAAGGGGACGCACTTATTTTTCGTAATAAGTGCTACATCATTTACGGGACACGAAAACAGGCCGAAAAGTACGGGAAAACCCCGCTCGCTAGCAAAATATTCAAAGGCCGGTATATAATCAAATTCGCTACCCACGGTTTTCATGGTTCGATTTTTGATCTGGAAAAATTGTACGCGAAAGGGAAAACCGAATATCATTATGTGAAGGTCAATAAATTGCGCGAATCCCTGCGGCGTAATTTGAAAGTAAACAAATTCGAACAACGGCGGGGCACTCTCAACACGGAACTGATATCCCATGCTAAAAAAGGAACTCACCCCGGAAGAAAAGGCCGCGCTCGAAAAGCTGCGGGCTGACCCGAAATACCAGCAGCAACGCGAAATCACCAAATTGATGTTGGAGGATGTCATCAATGAAATGGTGGAAACAAGTCCGCCGGAGGATAACGAAAACATTTTCGATTATCTGGCGAAGAAACTTACCGGCAAAGGATGACGATCCATGGCAACCGATTCGAGTTCTAATCGAAGCAAACCGATCCTTACCCTCCCCGGCGACAAATCCGGACCCGCGCCGGAAGCTGCGAGTACAAATCCGGGGAGTATGGCATCTGCTGAAGCTAAGGCGGAAGCTAAGGCGGACCTGGAAAAACGCAAGCGCGGACCCTACGTCAAATCTGGCAAGTATTCAAAGCTGGGTGGA
>JAGWKM010000218.1 GCA_028865305.1 Patescibacteria group bacterium
ACGCCTGAATAACCGCGTTTGCCATGCCGACAGTGTTGGAATTTGGTTTGTCTCCAATCTGACGGGTATAATTTCCGTGACTGTCAAAATACATCCAGACACGAAAATCGGATGGTTTTCCCTGAAAAATTGCCGCAATGGGGGCAATAAATGAAGTCAAGCCCGGTACGTCTCCTAACCCTCGGTTCATATACATTTGAGTTACCTCAATTGTTCCGTATCATCACGGATTGAATGTTTGGAGGCCGCCAGCCCATCGGATGCGGTTCGGTTGCATCAAGCGTAAGCCATCCCGGCCCATAACGGGTATCGACAAAAACGTGAGAGAAATGGCCGGGCTTAAACCCAACTGCTACAAACCGCGTAGGATGGCCTATCGCGGCTAGCAATGAAGCAAGCAAAATTGCTTTATCATCACAATCGCCATGTTCCTGCAATAGAATTTGTTCGGGATAATGCAGAGTTTCGACGCCTGCAATATCCCGAACATAGCGAATGTTATTCTGTACAAAATCAAAGAGACTGCGGATTTCGCCCGTAAAATCTTTCTGACGCAATTCTTGCGTCAATTCGGTCGCTTTCTGGCGGATAATGGGATTGGTCTTTCCTTGCTTGACCAGTTTCACCATTAAATCCAACGTTGACGCAACCCCGGCTTTACCGTCCGGTATCCCCATGAGCGTTGATGGTGGCAGCGGGTTGCGCAGGTGCATGAATATCCTCACCATTCACCTGCCCATCTTCATCCTTAACAATTTTCCTCACTTCGTCAATGAGGGACTGAAACCATGT
Organism: Patescibacteria group bacterium; assembly: GCA_028865305.1. Taxonomy (GTDB): domain Bacteria; phylum Patescibacteriota; class Minisyncoccia; order UBA6257; family 2-01-FULL-56-20; genus REEB161. The sequence continues at coordinate 793 of JAGWKM010000218.1, forward strand.
CCGATGCGGCACAATGTCAGGGACAAATGCCTGCAACTGATTTGTCAAGTCGGGCATTTCAATCATTACATCAATCAATTCGGGCGGCCAGTTGTCCAAAACCCAGTCGGCATAATATCCTGGGTCCGAACCTTTCGACGCACGAGATAGCAAATACTGGATAGCCTGATTAACATTAGCCTGCAACTGCGGATTTGACTGCAACGCCAGCATAAATTCTTGTGGCGTCGGTTGAATACTTGGCGAAATCTCTGGAATATGGGTTGTTTCTTCAAATCCTCCCATCTCTTCTTGAGAGGCTTCCGGCAGAGGGGAAACTTGTTCCTGCCCTTGGGCAGCGGGAAGCGGAGCCGGGGCCGCAATGGGCATGGCCGGGCTTGGCGCGCCTTGAGGGACGGGTTGCCGGGGCGGGGGTAGGTTCAGGGACTTGGGAGCGGCCGGGGCCTGTATGCCGTCCGCGATCTTCGCCAGCAACGGGCTTTCCAACAATCTTTCCAGAATACCGGTCATGCCGCTCGAATGTTCCGTAGGATTGATGGTTTGGGCAAACTCAACCCCTTGTTTGAACAAATCCATGACTTCTTTCATTGCATGGGCGGGATTTGGCGCTTCGATGATTTGTGGTGTTGGCGCCGGTTGCGGTATCATTTTTTGAAAATTCGCCATGATAGTGCCGATACCAGCAAACATTTCTACCGGGTTGAATGCTGGTTGTGGTGCTGCCGCTGTCAGCGATTTTTCCAACATTTTTTCCAACAAAGAATGTGTTTTTGCATTGGCAGCATTTACCGCTGCAACGATCACAGCGGACAAATCATTCGGTGCCGTGGCATTGATTTTTTCTGGCACCATAATTCGCATATCGCTTCGTTTCCAAATTCGATTGTTTTTGCGGACTTCAATACGATAAACGCCCGTTCCAA
>JAGWKM010000219.1 GCA_028865305.1 Patescibacteria group bacterium
GATCGGGTGCAAGACAGACTTTTTTGAATAAGAAATCCCGTGGTGCAAACAAAATATGTTCGCGCCGTCGCGCATGATGTGGAAAATGATTTAACTCGCGCTCCCTAAGCGAAGAAGAATTCATACGAACCGATTGGATCGACACAAATGGTTGCAGCTACCCCGCTGAGTTTGGACCCCGCCACGTTTTTGTTCTGCATGGCCTTTTTCTGCTACGTGATGGCCGCGATCTCACTGAGCACGGCGACAACCTTGGGAGGAAATACGCTTGGCCTGAAGGAGTGGGCGACCACAATGCTAGTGGCCGGGGCGGCGTTCAGTTTATTTTTTCTGCGGGGTCACGCCCCGGACTTTCTGACCGTATTGGTCGCGAACACGTTCATCTTTTTTGCGCCCGCGTCCGCGTGGGCAGCCTACGCGAAGTTCTTTAATATTGCCGCTCCAAGGCGGTTGATACTTGCGCTGTGCTACAGCGGTACCGTCGCTCTATGCGCGATCTACTTTTTCCACCTGCCGCACCGGCTCATCGTATTCTCCGTTAGCGTCCAGGTAGCTACGCTTACCGCCTTGCTCATTGCATCCATTTGGCCGCATGTCAGCTGGAAAACATCATCTGCTACCTGGATGTCTCTTGCAGGGCTGGGCGCGCTTGCGATAGCGTTGTGTTTGCGCGCATGGACGGTTCTCTTCGAAAATGCGGCCAGTGTCGCGCTGCTCGCGAAGTCCCCAACCCAGTTTGGTTTCTTTTTTGCGGCCGCCCTTTGCATATTGGCGACCAGCGTCGGCTTTATCCTGATGGCACATGAGAAGCAGCGAACCGAAATTCTAGAGGCCTCAAAGCGCGACGGCTTAACCGGGCTCTACACCAAAACGGCGTTTTTCGACATCGCCGCCACTCTGGAGGAAGAGGAACCCTACGCGGTAGTGATGGTGGATATCGACTTTTTCAAAGGGATTAATGATTCCTTCGGGCATGCCGCCGGAGACCTCGCGATCGGGTTCTGTCGCATTAAGCATGTTGATCATAGCATTGAGGTAGACTTCTGCGTTTGAAAAATGAGTGCTCCGATATGTTGCATACCAAAGGAATGCGATTTCCGATAGAAGTTATTTTGGTTTGCATTCGTTGGTACGCGGCATATCCATTGAGCTATCGGCACCTGGAAGAAATGATGGAGGAGCGTGGTGTGTTTGTCGACCACTCAACGATCAACCGGTGGGCAATACGTTTTCTGCCGTTACTTGAAAAGGTATTCCGCAATCACAAGCGACAGGTCGGGGCAAGTTGGCGCATGGACGAAACATATATCAAGGTCAAAGGCGTCTGGAAATATCTCTACCGTGCTGTTGATAAGGAAGGCAAGACGGTCGATTTTCTGCTGACTGCCAAGAGAGACAAGGCCGCCGCCATGCGGTTCTTCGACAAGGCAATGGCAGCTAATGACATTCCCGAAAAAGTCACCATGGATAAGAGCGGCGCGAACAAAGCGGCGATTGATGAAATCAATGCCGGCATGGGGACACTGTTAGTGGTTCGCCAGGTCAAATACCTCAATAATATTGTTGAGCAGGACCATCGTGCAGTGAAAAGAGTAACCAAGCCGATGCTCAATTTTAAATCGTTTCAATCAGCCAAAAATGTCTTGGCCGGCATCGAATTGATACACATGCTCCGCAAAGGGCAGCTAATGATGAAGGGCGTTGATAACATG
>JAGWKM010000052.1 GCA_028865305.1 Patescibacteria group bacterium
GACAAAAAACGCGAATTGGTAAAAACACTACTGTCGAACTTGGTCGTCAGCGGCAAAAAGATAGAGATTACGCTGGCCCCGCCGTTCCGACTTATAGCCGAGCGTCAAAAACCAACCAATTGTCGGGCCGCCGGGAATCGAACCCGGTCTTTACGCACCCGAAGCGCACGTACTACCGGTATACTACGGCCCGCCACCCGCACTCCGATCTCCGGCCCGGAAAACCCTCCGTTATCATACCTTCCATTCGGAGCGCTGAATTCGACGCAAAACCGTCGAACATTTAAGCATTAAACCTTTTTTTTATGAAAATTTCAAATGGGGAATATAATACCGCATCAAACTTTTGGCATGCGGCAATTTTCCCCGATGGGCTCCCTTCATTTTTCCCTTTACAAGATTCCTCATTTTGTTACTATCCTCATTCGGTCCTCATGAAAACCAAGTGAATCATGAAAACAGTCATTGTATTTGCATTTGCGATTTTTGTTTTTATTCTTTTCCCCGGCGGGACCCGCTCGCCCGTTCTGCCTGTCCCATCCATTCAAGTCGCGTCCGCAGCAACGGCCGCTCCTGCCGCTTCTTGGCTTTCGATCCCGGCCATAAATCTTGCCGCATTCATCCAGCCAGTCGGCACGGATCCGGACGGCAGCATGTCCGTACCTGTAATCCCGAACACCGTCGGCTGGTATGAAAACGGCACGGCGCCGGGCGCTGTCGGCAGCGCCGTGCTCGACGCGCACGTTTATCTTGCGTTCAAACGCCTCAAAAACCTCAGCACCGGCAACAGCATTTATGTCACCCAGTCCGACGGCTCGCGGCTGCATTTCGTCGTCCAAAGCATGAAGTCATATTATTATCGCGCGGTTCCGCTCCAGAAACTTTTCACCGCAAACGACGCGGCCCGCCTGAACCTCATTACCTGCGCCGGCAAGTGGCTGCCGGACAAGGGAACCTATGACCATCGCTTGGTGATCTATGCAAAGCTGGCGGGTTCATAGCGCAGTGACGAAATAACAAATGATGCAATGACTCGTTCCGTCATTGCGTCACTGCGCCAATTCGTCATTAATCATTGCATCATTTATGAAACCCCATCGGCTCGCGGCGGGGTTCATCCGCCGGTTTAACCTCGCCGAACTGCGCTTCGTACTTTTTGAGATTATCCGTAAGCGCCGCGATGATGCGCTTCACGTGTCCCGGGCTCGTAATGATGCGCGCTACCTGCTGCCCCGCCGGCGGATGGAGCAAGAAGAAATCGAGCACAAACTCTTCCGGCGCGTGCGAGATCTGGAGCGCGTTCGCGTAGCGGCCTTTCAAAATCTCGGCATCTGCATTCACCTGCAATTGCTGTGGTTGGTTTTGTGGTTCCGGCATCTTTAAATAAAGTTATAATTTATGTTCGACTCTTCGCCTTCAGGATTGCTGTACAATGGCACGATTTCCAACTCCCCTTTCGGCTGGACACGGATCACGTCAATCACCTTGCCGAACATCCGGAAGTCGCGTTTCAGGATGATCGGCTTGTACTGCGGATCGGAAGATACCGGATAGAGTATGACGGCGTTTTTCGCGATTTCCAGTTTTTTGATGACCGCGAAACCGTCGATAATCGCGACCACGAGATCGTCATCCTTAACGTCCTCGGTCGCCTCCACGAGCACGTGGTCGCCCGGCTTGATTCCCGCATCAATCATCGAATCGCCGACTGCCTTGATGCAGACCACGTTGTCTTTCTTCCGGCCCTGCAGGAGCTCCGTCGCGATGCAAATGTAATCGCCCAGGTTCCGGTGCGCGAAAACGTTCACGTTGTCGCACCCGGCGGAACCGATCACCGGGATCTGCACGGTCATCGGCACGCGGCCATTTCCGTCGATAAGCCGGATGCCGCGATGCTCATAGCGCCGCCGTTCGATGAGCCCTTTGCGCTCGAGCGCCTCGAGGTATTGCGTCGCCGCGCGCGGCGAAGAAAGCTTCATGAGCCGCACCAATTCGGCCACGGTCGGTGATTCACCTTTCTTCTCCATCAGCCGCCGCAGGGAATCATAAAATGTTTTTTGTTTTTCGGTTAGTTTGCGCATGTTAGTTTTTATGTCATCCTGAGCCTGCGGCGGATCTTCCCTTGAATGACTAATTAGTAATATCTAATTAATAATGACTAATTAATAACGAATGCCTAATATCCGAATGTCCGTTGGAAATTCAACATTGGACATCCGTTATTAATTATTAATTAGATATTAGACATTTTCATGCGGGATTCTTCGGCCAAGATTCAGAATAATCGTTACCTTTATTTATATTCTATAAAACTGAAAAATATATACAATATATAAACTGTGGATAAGTGGCAAAGGAGAATGCACTTTAAAAAACGGCCAGCAAAATAAAACCGTTTTTTCAGCTTGCATTCTCCTTTCCTTGGGAAAACTCGCTATCTAATGCGGGGAAACAGAATTTCCGGCTTTTTTGCCTTTAGCCGCTTCCCTTCCCATTGGATCGATGCCGTTATTTTCCTTGATGTTTCCGGCATAAATGGCAGCAGGGTCGCCGCAAGGTTATCAAGCAGCGTAACCGCACTGAACAATTTCCGCCGCCGCTCTTTTTCGTCCGCAATCGCCCACAATTTATTTTCATTCACGTACTTGTCTCCAAATGCAATCGCTTCCCAGACCGCCGCAAGCGCCTCGTGGAACCGGAATTGGTTCACTTTCGCATAAACCGTTTTTTTCATCTTATCGATCTGTTCCTGAAACTCATTCTCCATTCTCCATTCTCCATTCTCCATTACGAATTCCTCCTTTTCCGCGAGCGTCAATACCCGCGCCGCAAAATTGCCAAGCCCGTTCGCCAAATCGCCATTATACCGCTCCTTCATTTTTTCCTCTGAAAAATCGCCGTCCTCGCCGAACGGGATCTCGCGCAAGAGGAAATAGCGGAGCGCGTCGTTGCCGTACTTGTTTGCGATTTCAAGCGGGTCGATCGCGTTGCCGAGCGATTTCGAAATTTTCGTGCCGTTGATCGTGAAAAATCCGTGCGCCAAAATCTGCCCGGGAAGCGGCAATCCCGCCGACATCAGCATTGCCGGCCAGATAACCGCATGGAAGCGCGTGATATCTTTTGCCATGACATGGATATCCGCCGGATGTTCCTCCCATCGTTCCATGCCCACGGCCGAAATGTAATTAATGAGCGCGTCGAACCAAACGTAAACCACGTGATGCGGATCGTTCGGCACCGGAATTCCCCATGGCCGGTTCTCGCGCGAAATGCTGATGTCCTCCAAACCGCGCTCCACGAAAGATTTCACTTCATGGAACCGGTTCGCCGGCGCCACGAAATCCGGATGGTCGTTATAAAAATCCAGAAGCTTATCCTGATAGGCGGACAATTTGAAAAAATAATTTTCTTCCGAGATCCATTCCGGCTTCGTCTTGTGGTCCGGACAAAGGCCGTCGGGCGTGAGTTCGTCCTCTTTCATGAACGCCTCGTGCCCTTTGCAATAGAGGCCCTCGTACTTTCCCTTATAGATATCCCCCGCCGCATCCACGCGCCCCCAAAAATCCTTCACGGTCGCGATGTGCCGCTCCTCGGTCGTACGGATGAAATCCGAATTCGAAAGCTTCAGCTTCTCCCATGTCGATTGCCAGATGCTCGCCATACGGTCCGTATATTCGTGCACTTCTTCATTGTTTTTCTTCGCCGCGTCCACTGTTTTCTGCGCGAATTCATCCGTGCCTGTGAGGTATAAAATATCCTCGCCCTGCTGCTCGCGCCACCGGGCCAGCAAATCCGCCACGATGTTCGTATAAGCGTGGCCGATGTGCGGCTTGTCGTTCACGTAGTAAATCGGCGTCGTGATATAGAATTTGTTTTCCATTTTTTCTTATCATCCCGGGCACCGACCCGGGATCCAGGTGGTTTGTTAATTGACGGCCGTCAATTAACTGCCAACGCCGTTTAGTGTAGCATTTTCAATGGTTTTCGTGGATACTTGACAAAATTAATATGAATATGTTAACATTTATAGTAGCAAATTATGGTTGCACGTGAGTTGAAAATGAGTCAGGGTGAAATCAACCTCTGGCGGCAGGTAAACCAAAGTCTGGGGATCAATGGACCCCATCGCGAATTAGCCGCGGATAATCCACTAAATGTGGACCCGCCGGAAACGGAAATCACGGTCATCATTCCTGGAGTTGACGATAATAGGCCTTGGCAACAAGGCGAATGTATCGGATGCCACGCCAGGATCGCAAGCAATAGGAAGGCCATCTATTGCCCTAATTGCGGCATGTTCGTGTCGCTCACCTAATTAAATCGCCGGCGCCTTCGGGCTCCGGCGGTTTTTCCTTATTTTCTTATTTAGCTAAATAAGAAAATAAATGTTGTTTCTCATTCGCGCGAATAAGAAAATAAAAAATTAGCTCCTGAATTCCAGATCGCCGACGCGGAGGCCGGGACAGGCAAGCCCGGAGCGACCATTGATTACTCACCAAGGAAATCCTGGATCGCTTCTTTCAGTTTTGCTTCCACTTCGGGTTTAAACTCTCCCGATTCCCGGATCGGTTTCAAAATATCCTCTTCGTGCAATTTTTCAAGGTGCTCGATCAGGCCGCTTTCGGTTTTTTTGATTTCCTCGACCGGCACGGATTCGAAATAATTATTGAGCACTGCATAAAACACGCACACCTGTTTTTCGAACGGCATCGGCGCGAGGTCTTCCTGCTTCAGCACTTCGTTGATCTTCTGGCCGTGCAAGATCTTTTTCTTCGTGCCTTCATCGACGTCGGTCGCGAACTGGACGAATGCCTGCAGTTCGCGGAACTGTGCGAGCGCGAGCCGCAGCTGCCCGGCCACTTTTTTCATGGCTTTCGTCTGCGCCGCCGAACCCACGCGCGACACCGAAATGCCGACGTTCAGCGCCGGCCGCTGGCCCTGGTTGAACAGATCGGTTTCCAAGAAAATCTGGCCGTCGGTGATCGAAATGATGTTCGTCGGGATGTATGCCGTGACGTCCCCGAGCTGGGTCTCGACGATCGGCAGCGCCGTCAAGGAACCGCCGCCTTTTTCTTTTGAAAGCTTTGCGGCGCGCTCCAATAGCCGCGAGTGCAGGTAAAACACGTCGCCCGGATATGCCTCGCGGCCCGGCGGCCGGCGCAGGAGCAACGAGATCTGCCGGTATGCCCAAGCGTGTTTTGAAAGGTCATCGTAAACGACGAGCGCGTCCCGGCCCTTGTCGCGGAAATATTCGCCGATCGCGCAACCGGCATACGGCGCGAGATACCATAACGCCGCCGGCGCTGAAGCCGAAGCCGAAACGATGATGCTGTATTTGAGGGCGTCGAATTTTTTGAGCGTTTCCGCGATCTTCACGATCTTCGATTCCTTTTGCCCAATCGCTACATAAATGCAAATGAGCGGCTTTTGCCCTCCGGGTTCCTTGTTACTTGCTCCTTGTTTCTGGTTTAAAATCGTGTCCAGCGCGATGGCGGTTTTCCCGGTCTGGCGGTCGCCGATGATAAGCTCGCGCTGGCCGCGGCCGATCGGGATCATTGAATCGATCGCTTTAATGCCGGTCTGCACCGGCGTGTTCACTCCCTCGCGCTCGAGTACCGACGGGGCGCGGGCTTCAAGCGGATTGCGCTGAACCTCCTTGTCGCTGGTTGCTTGTTTCTTGTTTTTTCCGAATATCTCCCCCAGCCCGTCCTGCGGGTTACCCAGAGGATCGACCACGCGGCCGATGAGCTCATCGCCGACCTGGATCGAAAGCACCTCGCCGGTGCGCCTTACGACGTTCCCGACTTCGATTGCGAGATAATCATCGAGCACCAAAGCACCGATGGATTCCTCTTCGAGATTCAAAGCGAGCGCCGTACGTCCGCCGTCCGGCGTCTCGATTTTCAAAATTTCCTGGCTCACCGCGTTCCGAAGGCCAAGGATTTTCACGATACCGTCGCCGACTTCAATCACCCGGCCGACTTCGGCCCATTCCGGCTTTTCAGTAAAGCCCTCGATTTCGCGTTTTAATTTTTCGATGATTTCGTATGACATTGCGGAAGGTAGAATGGAGAAAGCAGAAAGTAGAATGGTTTTGCCCTTTCTACATTCTACTTTCTACGTTCTACGATTTAAATAATTTATCCAATTTCCCCTTGAGCGATCCGTCGAACTGCCATTCGTCATCGACCGTGATCCGCACACCGGCAACGAGCTCCGGATCGATCCTTTCCTCAATGACATCGCCGGGCTTCAAAAACACTTTCAGCATTTCCCTTTGCCCCGCCGGCAATTGGCGCGCCGTGCCGAGCGTCACCTTTCTCACGCCTTTTTTGCCGCGCAGGAGCCGGGCCGCTTCCTCCAATATTTTCCGCAGATGCGCTTCGTCGCCGTTTTTGCGGACAAGCGCCAGGAAATTCCCGGCAAACCGTTCGGCTTCGGCACCTTTGGCATCGACGATTACGTCGGCAAGCGCCCGGGCATAGAGATGGTGGGAGTATTTCATGGAATGGAGAATGGAGAATGGAGAATGGAGAATGGAGAATGGAGAATGGAGAATGGAGAATCCATTCCGCTTTCTGCCTTCCCCTTTCTATTGCACTTCGCGCACCGCTCTTGCAATCAACGCCTCGTCAATCGCTTCCGGCTTCAGCTCAACCGTTTTCGCTATCGCCCGCCGGACGAGCGCCACGGCTTCCGCTTCGATTTTCCGCGTCGCTTCCTCTTCTTTCGCCTGCCGCGCCGCTTCCGCATTCCGCATCTCCTCCTCTTCCTTGTTCCGCGCTTCGGCAAGCAGTTTCGCCTCCAGCACCTTCGCGTCCTGTTCCACTTTTTGGAGCACCCGGACCGCCGCATTCTCCGCTTCCTTTATCCGTTCCTTACTGATCTTGTCCACCTCGTGCAACCGTTCATCGGCCTCCTTCGCTTTCAGAAGCCCCTCTTCGATCCGCGCCCGCCGATCGTGCATTATCTTTAAAAGCGGCTTATAAGCGACGAGGCGCAAGATGACCAAGAGCAGTAAAAAATTTACGCCTTGAGAAAGGAGCAGGTGCCAGTCGATGCCTAATTGTCCAAGTAGTTGCTGCATACGAAATTTCTTCCGATCAAACCTACTGATATGCTCATCGTACGAAATTACGAACGTATAAACCGCGCGCGAAGAATCAGTACGTTCGTAATTTCGTACTATTCGTAAATGAGCAGGTTACCCTTACGCCACGAATTTAATGATCAGCGCGATGACCAACGAATAGATCGCGATGGCTTCCGCGAATGCGATGGCCAAGATCGCCATCGTCTGCACCTTTGAAGCCGCTTCGGGATTGCGCCCGATGGCCTCGACCGCCTTGGAACCGATCCAGCCAATTGAGAGTGCGGGTACGATGGCGCCCATCCCAATGGCGCCGAACGTGGCGAGCAAGCGGATTGAATTTACGTCCATGTGAATTTTATAATTTCGTTTTCGACCTTAATTATTGTGCGGGCGCTTCCGCTTCGTGCCCTTCACCGTGCGCCGCCGTCGCCATAGCGACAAAGACGAGCGTCAGCATCCCGAAGATGAACGCCTGGATGAACCCGACGAAGATTTCGAGGAACATGAACGGCAGCGGCGCAAGGTAGGGTACCAAAAAGGCCATGATGGCCAAAAGGACCTCGCCCGCGAACACATTGCCGAACAAGCGGAACGAGAACGAGATTATTTTAGCAAATTCCGAAACCAATTCAAGGATGCCGACGAAAAAATCGATCGGCCCCTTGAAGTTGAAGAAAACCGAAGCGCGCTTCTTGAAGCCGATGGCCGCAATGCCGAGCGCGTTCGCGAACGTCACGGCAATGAGGGCGAGCGCCAGGGTGAAATTCAGGTCGCTTGCCGGCGAACGCAAAAGCGGCACGGAACCCTCCGGCTGGTTCACCATGATCGATCCCACGCCGGGCAAGAGTCCCAGCCAGTTCGAAAAAAGCACAAAAAGGAAAATCGTCAGCACGAGCGGCAAATATTTTTCCGAGGTGCGCCGGTCGCCGAGCACGGAATCCATAAGATTGAGCGCCCCCTCAATGACCAACTCCACTATATTCTGGACTGCGCCCGGCACGAGCATCAACCGCCGCCGAAGCACGAGGCCGATTATGACGAGCAATACGAAAACAATGACGGCCAGAAGAACGGAGTTCGTGACCGGGAAAGGGCCGATATGAAAAATCTCCTCCGCACGCAAAGAAATAGGAGCCATACGGGAGGAATTATAAAGAATTTTTTTATTCCTGTCATCCCGGCTTTCGGGCGTGATCCATGCCGGGAAAGTTGCAAAATTCTA
>JAGWKM010000220.1 GCA_028865305.1 Patescibacteria group bacterium
GCCAAACATTTTGCGAATGTGCCTGAGTTGGGCATAAAGCTCGATCCGAAATCGGACGGGTTCCAACACGCCAATCATATCCACAAGGGTTGCCGGTTCTCAATCGGTGAGGGCGAAGTTTACGAGAACCTGAAAGCCGCCGAGAAGGAGAAGATTGGCCGTCTGGTGGCGTACAACTGCGTTCTGTTGGACAACGACGCAAACAAGGCTAAGATTGCCTTGATTGACGAACAGGCCAAGGAAGAAGCAGCCATCGCCAAGAAACTAGCTGGCCAATCAGCACCAAAGTAATTTTCGTTCCCGCACCGGCTGGCTCATAAAATCGCCGTTTCGGACTCGTTCACCGGAACGGCGTTTTAATTTTGCGCACCGAAGATTCACCGAATCGGTTGTCTGGTAATGTGATAGCCTGCACAAAACTGGCAGCGATAAGCGCGCTTTCGTTCGCCGCCGGATATTGAGCCGAGGAACATCAAGGTGGATTCGTGGTATTTGAACAGGCGTTTGCAGGTCGGCCCGCATTTAGGCACCGGCTGGATCTGTTTGTCGTAACGGTCGCGTCTCATTTTGCGCCCGCAGTTCGGATTCAATCAACAGTTTTTGGACTTCCGCGAAGAAGGTATCGGACAGTTCACCGCCATTGGCCTGCAACATGCCGAAGGCGAGGCAAAATGCGCACCACGAAACTAAATCCTTTTCCTTATTGGGAAGCAGCATTATGCGCACCCACAAATACTGGATTTCCAGTATGGTCATGGGCTTAGTCGTAAAATCACTAGAGCATCGAATTATTTTGTCGAAACGAACGACGGAGCTATGCCGTTAGGCGTGGCAAAAGATGCCATGAAAAACACCAAACCGCCGCGGTGTTCATTTTACCATCGTCCTTTCTGCGGGCCGGCGGTTGCCGCGTTCAGCAACGCGATGCGGTTGCTGGCGCACTTTCTGATCAGCGCCTGTTGAGTGTCCGACAGCTCGGCGTCGGCGTTCGCGTCCTGCACCACGGCGTTCAGGCCCGGCCAATCGTTGGCGTCCAGGCTCCGGATTAAATAATGTTCAATGCTCATTTGGCCTCCGGTTTTTGGTCGCGCGCGGTCTGCGCGTGCTCTTTGGCGAGGTTCGTGAAGCGTTTGGCTTCCTTGTCCAGGTACTCTATTATTGTGACGTTGTTTTTCATTTTTCCTCCGGGATTTGTTTCAGTTTATGTTTGATACAGACAAATCTTGCTTCCCGCAATTTACCGCTGCGATGGCGTCCGAGGCAATTCACTTCCACAATTTCCCCTGTGCGCACCGCCTCAAACTGCGCCTTGCAGGGAACACGGCCAAGCGGTTGTAAAGTGTCCTTGTCGGTGATCTCAAGACAACCTGAAGCGCCGTCCTTGCCAGTCACCAGCACTTTTAACTCTAGCAACGGTTTGGCGGCGTAAATCAGTCCCCAAGGCGCGTCGGCGTTGACGGCGCACACGCCTTCGCCGCCGGCCTCGACCACAGCTTGAAAGAACTCGCCGCCATTCCCGGAATCGGCTAACAAAATGCGCACGCCATCATCGTTAAATTGCGCACCACCCCGAAAGATCGACCGGAGCATAGCCCACCGTTGGGCGTTGGAATGGCGCAATACATTTTCGCCATGAAAAACGGCAACCGAATGCGCGGCGTAGAATTCAGGTCGGACATTAAGCCGCTCGCAAATCTC
>JAGWKM010000053.1 GCA_028865305.1 Patescibacteria group bacterium
ACGGCCGCAAGTTTTGATTTCTTCGTCTCGATTCATGATTTTGTAAAATTCATAGAATCAGACGCATCCTTCGCCGTGTTCCTGGGAGAAAAGGCAAAACGGGGCAACGAAATTCCTCATAAATATTTTTATCTCAAACAGATTTACCAAGGCATAGAGGACATCGATGAAAAATCGACTGCCGATTTGGGGCATGACCGATATGTCGCTATCAGGGAGCTCGCCATGATCCGGCGCAATGACGTTTCCGACAACAATACGCTATGGAAACGCCGCGAGCTGTTCAGGAAATTGGCCAATGAAACATATAAAATTTTGAATGCCCATCTTGCCGCATGATCAATCGCTACCCATCATTCTATGGCCTCGGCATTGCGCCGAATATTCTTGCCGTTCTCGATAAATTGACGCTTACCGTTCCGACGCCGATTCAGGAACAATCGATACCGCAAGCGATAGAAGGGAAAGATATCATGGGTATCGCCCAAACGGGAACCGGCAAGACGTTCGCGTTTGGCATTCCCCTTCTGCAACATCTCCTTAAGAACCCTCATGTGCGCGGGCTCGTTCTCGTACCGACACGGGAACTTGCAGAACAGGTGGATGAATCATTGAGAAAAATCGGGACGCCGCTCGGGATAAAAACTGCGGTTCTTATCGGCGGCGAATCGATCGGGCGGCAAGTGCAGGCCCTGCGGCGTAATCCGCATGTTATCGTTGCGACGCCAGGACGCCTTCTCGACCACCTTGCGCAAAAGACCCTCATGCTTCGGGATATGAAAATGGTCGTTTTAGACGAAGCGGATCGGATGCTCGATATGGGATTCGCGCCGCAGCTACAACGAATCCTTCCTTTTTTACCAAAAGAACGGCAGACGTTCCTTTTTTCGGCAACGATGCCGGAAAACATCATTGCCATGGCGCAATCATATTTGAAACTCCCCTTACGGGTGGAGATCGCCCGCTCCGGAACCGCCGCAAAGGATATCGCCCAGGAATTATTTTTTGTATCGCAACCCGAAAAACCTCGGCTCCTTGAAAAGATACTGCAGGAATATCGCGGCTCGGTGCTCGTATTCGCCCGGACAAAGTTCAGCGCCAAGAAGATTGCTGCTCATCTCCGCGTGCTCGGCCATACCGCTGCCGAGTTTCATTCGAATCGATCATTGAACCAACGGCGCGAGGCGCTCGCCGGATTCAAGAACGGAAAATACCGGATTATGGTCGCGACGGATATTGCTGCGCGGGGCATCGACGTCCAAAACATCGAGCTTGTCATCAATTACGACCTTCCAACGGTTGCGGAAGATTATATCCATCGCATCGGACGCACGGGCCGCGCCGGAGGTTCGGGATACGCCATTTCCTTCGCGCGGCCGGATGAGAAGCGGGACGTCCAGGCAATCGAGCGGCTTATGCGAATCAATCTCCCCATATCAAAACTGCCTCCACTACCGCCGCCTGCCGCGCCGTATATTCGGGAACCGGAGCCATCGTTTCGCAAAAATCGCTTTCCCCGGCAAGGAAATCAGCGCAGCTTCAGGATCCAAAGACAGATCAAAGGCAACAAGCGAGATCCTTCGGATACTCGGCGAATGTGACTCTCCGGATTCGGACCGCTAACCCACCGGATATTTTTTCTTCGATCATCAGCTGCGAAACTGCCGGATAAATATCCGAAGTTAACGATTGATGAAAGCGGCGATCATGGCATAGTGATTGAAAAACGCTTCCGCCATTTGAAACCGCCGCGCATTTTCGGCGCATATGAATGAAATCTTCTTCATGAATCAGAATATTATGTATTTTTAGCGGCGTGCTTGATGAAACCAATAGCAGAAACCCTATTGCAAACTCATCGTAATGACCGCGAGCGCGGTTATGACGCCGAAAAATCCGAGAGTTTTGAGGAAATAAATAAGAGCTTCCTTTTTCTGGTTCTCAATCATAAGCGCAACGGGACGGTAAAAGAAGAGGAACCCCATCACGGCTGCCGAAAATACGAGGAGCGAAAGAAATGCCATCGAATCAAGAAATGTGTCGGGAGTGTTTGCGCGAAAACTGCTTATAAAGCGGACGAGCGCCGCAACGCCTCCTATATATGCCGCCGCACCCGCCGCGTTGAATAGTGGATTCCAGCGCATAGTTTTAATTATGGTTTTTTCGGAACAGCTTATTGAAAAGAAATGCTCCCGCCATGCCACAAAGGCCGCCGAGGATACTGAAGCCGATAAGGAGCACCGTAAATCCTCCCAGCTGGTTCGCTGTTCCGTGGAACCCGGAGATAAGCCATCCGGCGATATTGAAAAATCCAAAACTTGCCCCGGCATACAAAGCGGTCTTGCGGTCTGGGTTGAAATACAGAACGAGCAAACCCGCAATTATCCAAAAGATTATACTCGTCCACGACTGGGCAAGAAAAGAATGGATAGTGATGAACCCGCATAAGACACCGACAAGCGCTGAGAAATATATGTACGGTTTGCTCATATTATTTATATTTTACAACCATACCTTTCGGATTCAAACTTTTACCATAGAAATGGCACGAGCCGCTTCGTCCGCTTCTGGTACTTGGGATATTCATCCGGAAAAAGCTCGAGCATGATCTTCTCCTCTTTGCCAACGCGCGAAACATAAATGGCGGACGCCACGACGAGCACGCCAACGCCGAAGAAACTTCCCGTAAGCGCCGCGCCGAATGACATAAAGATCAGGCCCGTATAGATTGGATGCCGCACGTAGGCGTAAGGGCCTGTCGTTACGAGTTCATGGTTAGCCTTCACAGCAGGGCGCGGACTCCAGTTGCGCCCGAGATGCACCCGGGCCCAAATGGCGAAGCTCACGCCGATAACGGAAACAGCTGCCGCAATCCAACCAAGAAGCACTGACGGCGCATAGATGCCGCGCAAAAAGAGAATTGTTTCCGGGCTGCTTGTGAAGTGCGCCGTACCCGTCGTAACACGCTCTACAACAAATACGATAATCCCCGCGGCGACGATGGCGCGCAGCGGCCAGAATTTCCACCACCAATCTCCGTGGCCGCCGCGAATATCGCGTTTTATATTGAACGCCGAAATCACCCAGAAAATGATGAATGCCGCCCAGCACAGAAGAATCGTATTTTCGTAAGTGATCATGGTTATGATTGGGCAAACGGCACGAGCTGCGTCCGTTTCGCAAGCCGAGTTTGCATCCGTTGGAACTGCCGACGCAGAAGGCCCATAGTTTGATTATATCAGGCCCGCCCGGGATCCGGACTGATATTCGGCGCACGGAGGGAACAATCTCGGAATATACGGGTTTTTCGGACTCGAAACCGCGGCTTGAAAAACCCCTGTTTTAGGCGATAATTCTGAATATAAAACGTTTCGCAACATGCTGCTGAAAAATCTCATCAAGGAAAATCCGGCCGGCCTCATTGCCCGCGCTTATGCTTTCGCCGAACGCGCCCATCGGGGACAAAAGCGGATGAGCGGCGAACCTTATTTCAACCACCCGATTGCCGTCGCGGAAATTTTGGCCGGATGGCGCATGGATGATGCGACGATCGCCGCCGGGCTTCTGCACGACACCGTGGAAGACACCAGTGCTTCAATCGAGGAGCTCAAAAATGCGTTCGGCGAAGAGACGGCGTTCCTGGTCGACGGCGTCACAAAACTCGGCCGGGTAAAGTATCGCGGCCCTGCCGTCGCCGCCGGCTCCGCCGAAGTGGCCGCTTCGGCTACGAAGGCCGGGAAGGCCATGGCGGGCACCGAAGGAAAAATTGAAAGCATGCGTAAATTAATCCTTGCCCTGAGCCAGGACCTGCGCGTGGTTTTCGTAAAACTCGCCGACCGCCTCCATAATATGGAAACGCTCGCGGCCCTGCCGCCCGCAAAGCAACGCCGCATCGCGCTCGAAACGGACGAAATCTATGCCCCGCTCGCCTACCGGCTCGGCATGCACAATCTGAGCGGCGAACTCCAGGATCTCGCATTCCCCTTTTTATACCCGAAGGAATACCGCTGGATCCTCGAATCGACGAAGGCGCAATATGAAAAACGGATCGCGTATCTTGAAAAACTGAAACCCGAAGTCGAAGCGCTTCTCGAAAAACACGGCCTCAAGCCGCTCACCACCGATTTCCGCGCCAAGCGCTACGGCAGCTTGTACAAAAAGATGCTCCGCTACGGCATGGACATCGGCAAAATCTACGATCTCGTTGCCATGCGCCTCATCGTCCAAACGATCCCTGAATGTTATGCCGTGCTCGGCGTGATCCACGAGGCCTGGCCGCCGCTTCCCGGCAGGATCAAGGATTACATCGCCATGCCGAAGCCGAACGGCTACCGCAGTTTGCATACGACCGTCATCGGCCCGGATGAAAAGATTGTCGAATTCCAAATCCGGACCGCGGAAATGCATGAGGAAAACGAGTACGGCGTGGCGGCGCACTGGCTCTATAAGCAGAAACAAGGAACCGGGAACAGGGAACAGGGAAAGAATCTCGCCGGCCAAAAACTCGCGAAGGAGCTTGCCTGGGTGCAACAACTGAAACACTGGCAGGAGCACGTGGGGAACGAAGCCGCCATCGCCGACCCGGAAGAGTTCATGCGCGCGATGAAAATCGATTTCTTCAAAGACCGCATTTTCGCCATCACGCCGCACGGCGACGTCATCGACCTCCCGGCCGGATCGACGCCGGTGGACTTTGCCTACCACGTCCATTCCGAAGTCGGCGACGCCGCAACGGGCGCCAAGGTAAACGGGGCGCTCGTGCCGCTTGACCACGTGCTCCAATCCGGCGACATGGTCGAGATCCTGACCCAAAAAGGCAAGAAGCCATCCGAGGCCTGGCTCCAGTTCGTGAAATCCGGGATAGCGAGGGACCGCATAAGGATTTCCATGCGGCAAAAACGGCAGCTCGCAAACCGCAAACCGGCCGCAAACCGCTGCGAACTTAAAATCGCCGTCGAGGACCGCGTCGGGCTCATCAAGGACCTCTCCGCCACTATCGCCCGCAACCACCTGAACATCGTCGCCTTCCATTCCGACAATCCCAAAGACAGCCGCTATCCTTTCGATAAAATCGAAATCCAATGCGCGGAAAAGGAAAAAATCGAAAAGCTGATTTTGAAACTGAAAGCGGTGAAGGGCGTGAAGGAGATAAGCTACCGGCTCATTTAAAGACCGTCTTCGTTCCGAAGACGGTCTTTTACTCCCCTAACTCCTCCAGCTTCGCCGCAACTGATCGCTCGATATCCGCATTCGCCCTGTCCACCGATTTTTGGATTTTTTCTTTCGCTTTGAAGGCATCGTCCTCCGTGATTTCTTTTTTGCCCTCGGCGTCCTTCAGCCGCTTCATGGCTTCATCACGCCGGCCGCGGACCTGGATGCGCGCCGCCTCGGCCGTCTTTTTGATCGTCTTCGTGATTTCCTCGCGCCGCTCGTTGCCCAAAGGCGAAAGCGTCGCGCGGATCGTGTTACCTTCGTTTGAGGCGCTCAAACCGAGATGCGCGTCCTCGATCGCCTTCGTCACGGCGCCAACCGCAGATTTATCCCAAACCATCACCTGGATCGTCCGCGGCGGAAGGATGCTCAACGAGCCGAGCTCTTTTACGGTGAGCCACTGGTCGTAGAGGTTTACCTTAATGTCCTGGATCGTTTCGACCGAAGGCCGATTGCCGCGGATCGCGGTAAAATCCTGCCTGAGTTTTTGCGTAACGCCGGTCAATTCTGATTCTAATGTTTTGAGAAGTTGGTCGGTCATGGGGATTGTATAAGTGTATAACGTATAATGTATAAGGTATAAAGTATTCATCATACCTAATACGTTATACGTTATACATTATACGTTATACACTTAAAAGATTCTCCAATTGTAATCTCGGATTCAGGCTGAAATTCGCTTCCCGTTCGCGAAGCGCGAGTGCTTTATGCCAGAGCCGGTTGCCGGTTGCCGGTTTCTGGTTGCCGGTTCGATTCCACGCGAGCACCATAATCACGGCATCCAGGAATCTGTTCAGATCGAATTCTTCCGGCTCGATCAGCTTTTTTATGAAATCGCGCCGCGTCGCGGGCTGCGACTTCAAGAAGTTTTCCGCCAACGCGATGTTCTTTTTGAGTTCTTCGTCGTGCACCAAGCGCCACGCCAGGCCGGGTTTGCCCATGCTTCGCTGAATAGGGAATGATTCCTTATCCCTTGTTCCTTTTTCCTTCTTCCTCGCGCCGAGCCACGCCGCGATTTCCCGCTCCGGCACCAACCCGAAATAAACCTTCTCGAGACGCGACAAAAGCGTGGGCATCAGCGCTTCCGCATCCGCGGCAACCAGGATCAAAAGCGACGATTCCGGCGGCTCTTCGGTGATCTTGAGCAGCGCATTCTGCGCTTCCGCCGTAAGCAGTTCCGCATCGTCGATGACGAGCGTCCGCCGCGGGCTCGCGTTCGGTTTCTGCCAAAGGAAATTCTTGATTTCGCGAACAGCATCGATGCCGATTGAACCATTCATCGGCTCGATCATGGTGCAATCGTTTAAAATGGCATTCTCCTCCGCGGTGGACGCATAATGTCCGATCGGCGATACTACGCCACTTCTTTCATCTTTTTTTAATCTTTGTTCCAATCCCTCCGATTCCAAGTATTCCGCAAGCATCCGCGCCGCACGCTTCTTGCCGACCATCGATGGCCCGTGGAAGAGATAGGCGTGCGAAAGGGCGTTCCCGCGGGCGAGGGATTGAAGATCAGCGAAGATTTTCTGATGGCCGAGCATTTTAAAATGTCTAATATCTAATTAATAATTAATAACGAATGCCCATGGGAAATGTCTGATAGATATTCGGACATTAGGCGTTCGTTATTAATTAGATATTATTAATTAGACATTGCCCCGATAATATCTAATATCTAATTAATAATTAATAACGAATGCCTAATATTAAATGTCCAACGGACATTCGGCATTACACATTCGTTATTAATTATTAATTATTAATTAGATATTTCCCCAATAATGCATTCGCTATTAATTAGATATTATTAACGAGACATTTCCCCAAAACCTATGCTTCACCAAAGCGTTCCGCAAAAGTGAGCGATGTCCGGAATGACAGAATGACACCTACCGCTTATTCAATAAAGTCCGCTTATATGTATCGAGATGGTTCAGGATCAGCCCGGTGCCTTTCGCGACGCAAAAGAGCGGATCTTCGGCCACGTATGCCTGTACGCCCAAATACCGCTCCAGGAATTCCGGCATATGGTGCAGCTGGACACTGCCGCCCGACAAAATAATCCCCTTCTCCATGATGTCCGCCACGAGCTCCGGCGGCGTTTCGTTGAATACATTCTGCACCGAAGCCGCGATATCGACGAGAAACGGATTCAGCGCTTCCGCAATCTCATTCGAGGTGATCGTCACGTCCTTCGGCAAGCCGGTCACCAAATCACGCCCGCGGACGCGCGCTTCCACCTTCTCCTTCATCGGCATCGCCGAACCGATCTGGATCTTCACATGCTCCGCCGTCTGCTCGCCGATCGCAAGCGCGTATTTCTTTTTCACATAATCCATAATCGCCTGGTCGAACTTGTTCCCCGCCACCCGCAGACTGTTCCAGGAAACGATATTGCCCAAAGCGATGACCGCCTGTTCCGAGGTGCCGCCGCCGATATTCACGATCATATTCCCCGACCGCGCATTGATCGGGATTCCCGCGCCGAGCGCCGCCAAAATCGGCTCGCGCACGATGAACGCGTTCCCCGCGCCCGCCTCCCGCGCCGCGTTCATCACTGCCCGCCGCTCGGTTTGCGTAATGCCCGCCGGAACGGAAATCACGATATCCGGCTTCCGTATCCGCAGCCAACCCGATGCTTTCCCGATGAAGTACGTAAGCATCGCCTTCGTGATGTAGTAATCCGCGATGACGCCGTCTTTGAGCGGCCGGTAAGCCACGATCTCATCCGGCGTACGTCCGATCATTTCTTTCGCCTCGGCGCCCACCGCCAAAACGGTATTGTCCGGCTTTGTCAAAGCCACAATCGTCGGCTCATTGATGATGAAGCCCTTACCGGGAACAAAAACAACCGTATTTGCGGTGCCGAGGTCAATGCCGATTTTTTTGCCAAACATTGCTTCATTCTAGCTTCTCTTTCTGAAATAATCCAGTCCGTGTATAAGCGCACCCTCTTTTGCACTCCTCGGGTAATCGGTTTTGATTCAATGATAGCAGAAACTGCATGGGCGACAATTTGTTTTTGAATGCCCAGTGCACCCGCTTGGTGTTGTACCAGACAAGATACGCCATGAGCTTTCGGTTGA
>JAGWKM010000221.1 GCA_028865305.1 Patescibacteria group bacterium
CGTGCTCGGCCAACAGGCGCGCGGATTTGGCCTCCTGGTAGATATCGTCCCAATGAATTTTGAAATGGCTCTGGATCACGCGCCCAAGCCACGCCGGGCGGTATTTGATGTTGCCTGTATTGCCCTGCTGGAGCGCCAGCAGGATGGTATCCACAAAGATTTGCTTAAGGCGGTCCGGTGGCAGTGTGACGCCTTTTTCATCCAGGAATTCAGCCGGCCAGAGAATGACCCATTGCAGCAGCCGGCGCCGATCCTTGGAAAATCCGGCCGGATCGCCTTCGTAAAACTTGGTCTGGACAAAATCCATCAGCTCGGCCGCCAACTCGTCAGATTTGATTTGGTTCGGGCGCATCTGATTAAAATGGACAATCACCGAAGGCTTGCGCCTCCTTGTGCATTTCCTGCTCAAAACAAGCATCGTCGCCGGCATCCTCGGCGGCGGCCTCCTCGGCGGCGGCCTGATCGGCCAAGGATTTCTCACCGGGATTTTGCAGCGCGGACTGATTGCGGGCGGATATGCACTTGGAGCAGTTGCACCCCAAGCCGGCCCTGGTGCGCATGTCATGGATGGAATCGCCGGCCTGATTACGCAGGGTATTAAGCCGGGCGGCCAGCGTGTATTGGAGCTGCTCCAACTGGCTGGGAAATTCCTTCATGGACCGAGTTTTAAAATCCCACTTACGGATCGGCCTGGCCGTCAAATCGGTGATTTTGATGTCGCGCGCCGGCCGGTCAATTTTCCACCAGCGATTTTTATCCTCCATGATGGCCGTGAGATAGCCGCGGACATCCGCGATGTATAGTTCCAGGCAGGGGACCAATTCCCCGCAGATTTGATGGAAGAGCACGCGGGCGCGGTTGATGGTAAGATCATCAGCCTCGCGGGCAGCCTGGACATCCACGCCGAGCAACGCGCTCAATTCCTTCATCAATTTGGTGCATTCATCAATGCGGCCGATGTCGTCGGTGCTGGTGATGGGACGGCCGATGATCTCGCCGAATTTACCCAGCCGAAATTCACGGTCGCTTGCTTTCCAGCCGCGGTCTTTGCAGACGCGGCCCCACAACTTCATGATGACCGTGCGCTGGGCGGCGGTGATTTTCATAAATTCTGGGATTTGATGATAATTCCAGTGAAGGGCAAACCGTGTTCACGTTCAAACCAAAGGACCATTTCAAACATGCTTTTGAATCCATCCGCTTTGGCAAAATCGTTCCAGTCGTCAATTGGAAGAAGTGCTCCGCGAAGTGGCCGATCCAAAAGCGAAATCAAAAATTCATGGGATGATTGCTCCATTTTGATCCGTTCCACCGAAACAATTTTCACGCGCGCCAGTTCCCGCTGCGGGCTGCGATATGGCTTGCCGAGCCATTCGCGCCAACTTTCACGGTCGCCCGGCCGCGGCAGTCGCTTAGGCAGCGGACGAATGGTCTGACGTTTGGCACCGCTTTCCACCAACGGCGCAAACTCCGGTTTAAACATGCGGACTCTCATAATCAATCAGCAGAAGGCACATCCATATCCGAAAATTTTGCCGCGCTCTCAAAACGCGTATAGGGTTTCAAAAACATCAAATTGACATCGCCGGTCGGGCCGTTGCGCTGTTTGGCGATGAGCAGGTTCACCGGCACGCCGTCGCTCTCGTCGGGATCATACTCCCCCTGCTCGGCATTGGTGACGCCGGG
>JAGWKM010000222.1 GCA_028865305.1 Patescibacteria group bacterium
GAACAAGTCCAAAAGTCCGTCATGCGGACGATGGGACATTAATCCATGCCACAGCAACAGCAATCGAACCCGGTAGCCCCTCAGAGGACAGGAAAGAGGCAAAAACCTCTTAGGGGCAAGCGTTCAAAAAAGAAGATTTGGGACCCGAACGACAAGCGATACGAAACCCGAAAAGAGATGGTGAAAGAAGGGGAAATTAAACACGGAAAAGCAGTCCGCGTCAAAAAAGGCCCCTCGCACGCCAAAGTCGAGCGTTCAGTCCGAAAGTCAATGGGATACTGATATGCCTCTCAAAAAAGGTTCGTCAAAGGCCACTGTCAGCAGCAACATTTCCGAACTGCACACCGGAAAAACCTACCGCAAAACCGCCAAGAAATTCGGCAAGAAAAAAGCCGACAAGCAGGCGGTGGCAATCGCATTAAACCAGGCCCGGAAATCAACCAGGAAACCGACCCGGCGACAGGTAGCCAAATCGGTTCGCAGGACCATGGGCCACGCTTCATGAGCTACACCTACCGCATCAACAAGGCAGAGAAGATTCATGTAACCTCCACAGGACAGGATTTGCTGTCGGTGGAGTTTTCCGTTCTTAACGGGGAAGACGTCGTCTGCACCCGTGCTCATGGATTTGACTTAGACACCGATGACACGGTGATCAAGGACGAGCTGCAGCGTGCAGCCGACAACGAATCGGCCAAAGCCGAGAGAGCCGAGGCCCAATCCAAGGTCGATGCCATGCATAAAAAAGCCGATGAGACGATCGGCAAACTAATCAATGCTTAACCAAATTACCGCCGGAGTCATCCGTATGGACTGCAACACCGAAATGGTGCTGCGGGATAAGTACGGAAACCTAAAACCCATCTGGCAGGACAATGAGCTCTGCATCCGATTGATTAAATCCGGGAAGCTCAACCCTCTTTGGATCAATCAATGGTACGCATTCATTCTCAAGCCATTTTTGGGGAGATGGTCTTACTCAAAGAAGTACCGCAACCTCGTGCCGACCGCCGGCAAGGGGTTGATTTCGGGACTCCTTTGTGGATCAGGTTCTCCCGCTACTCCGGCCTCCATCGGCCAGGGGACGGGAACGAACGCAGCCGCATCCGGAGACACCGCACTTCAAACCGAAGTGAAGGCCGACGGAACGGCAGCCTCGGGACTCCACGTCATCGCCGCCGCCACGGTGTCTTTAGTGACGGGATCGGTTACCAACGACACCGCCCAATGGGTGGGAACGGTAAACGAAACCGCCTCCATTGCCATTACCGAGTCAGGGGTGTTCAACGCCACGACCAACGGTACCCTATTGGCCCGCCAAACCTTCACCGCCGTAAACGTAGTGAACGGAGACACGCTCCAGTTCACCTGGCAGATCAAGAACTCATGATTCTTCACTCTGCTCTTTTACCAGAGCAGGGATAAGGAATTATGTCAAACTATCCCTGGTATCGTTGGATTATCCCCACCATATTCACTTGGATCACCAACCATCCAAGAGAGTTGGTGACTCCGGAATGGAGTAAAAAATCCTGGACTCATAACGTGTTCCGGGCATACGAACTCATCTTCGGAAGGAGGGCGGGAATCAGAGCCGAAATATCATCATTCTTTCATAAGGGAACCTTCAGGCAAGTTTCCCATACGTTCGAGGGCCAATGCGCTCTTATTGAGACATGGGT
>JAGWKM010000223.1 GCA_028865305.1 Patescibacteria group bacterium
TTGGCACTGGTGAATTCCTGATTTGAACTCGTGTTCATCGTCGGGATGCGCTGGTGGTAATTTCAGAAAACATGCCCATGCTTCCGAAAGCTTTTTGAGGCATTCTCTCTCCATGTCCGATGCGTCCGATTGCATTGGCAGCGAGAACAACATTTTCACGAAATCGTCGGCAACCGTTTCAATGGCCTCGTTGTTCATCTGCGCCAAAAAAAGATTTGAATACGCGTTTTTGACGTAACCTTTTGGCGATGTCGCCTTGATGATGGTCCGGTCGTTCGTTTCATCCGACTGGAATTCCACGTTAACTTGCGGACACCTCGCTACAATATTCATCGCCACTCTTTGCACCTGAAACGCCACCATTTCGGCTTGCGTTCGCGGATTTACATATGTTTTCGATTGTTCTTTGTTCATTTGATCTCAACTTTCCCCGCCAGTTCCATGGCGGTCTCGCGCCGGTCGGTCATTGTTTTGCCCATGTTCAAATCCCACGCTAAAAACTCCGCGCAAATCTTGTCAGCCAAATCCGGCGCTATCTGTTCAGCCTTCAAAATCTCCGCCAGCCGTTCCTGCCGTTGCGATGGCAAGTGCCGCTCATCTTCGGATTTCACCAGCAAGTGAAGCTTCTTAACCGCCGCAACCGCCGTGCTCAATGCCACGTCTCGCCGTATCCATTCTCCACGCTCTTTCTGCCGTTCCCATTCTCGGTGCTCAACCTCACGGCGCTTTTCCAAATCTTCAAGCTCGGATATGTCCGGCTCGATGGCTTCCACTGTTTCACCGTTCCTCGCCCTTTCGGCTTGGCTCTGGTACCGTGGCAAAATGACTTCTTCAAACCATTTCTCACATTCTTCCCATTCATATTCCGAATCGTCATTGTACAACGGATGCCATCGTGGTTTACCAGGTCCAAGGCGCGTTCCGTTCTGCCATTGCTTGATTTGTTGCGGTCGTACTTTGATCGGATATTCCGGCCAGCGTTTCCGATAACACACACAGAGCATTTGCAACGTGTCGATGAAGCGAGGGAAGCCATTTGCATCTTTCAGTTTCCTTCGCTCTGCTGCCGCTGATTCATCTTTCTTTTTGCGCGGCATTGTCACCCTTTCGGCAACCGCTTATCCAGCGCATCCAATATCCGCCGCGCCACGTCAATCTTCGCCCGTAAGATGGCCGTTTCGTCAGAGTCCAAGGCATCCAGACTTCCGTAGTGCGGGTCATTCTCCACCGCCTTGATTCGCATTTCGATGACGTGCGCCAACTTCGGTATGTCACGCGCCAGCAAAATGAATTGATTGCCTTTCTCCACCGGATTGCGTCCCGGCGCTTCGCCTCCGGCATTGATGCCGATGAACTCCAACAATTCATTGCGCCATGACAAGGCTCGCACAACATCATCGACCGGCCCGGTCTCCACTCCGGCAATGCGCTTGAAATGTTTGATGTTCTCAAATGTAATCGGTCGGCCTTGCGGGTCCACCCAGGTCTTTTCCTGCTGCTTGAAAAAGTCGAACGTGATTTGTTTTCCCGGCAGCTTTTCCTCTTCCTTGAGGATGAGTTGTCCAACTGCCCGGCTTTCGTTCAAGGCATCCCTCAAGCCTTCGACATTGGCCTTGATGCTGTCACGCAAGGCACCAACGCGGCGGCAGATTTCCGCGTGTAACGATTGCGATTCTT
>JAGWKM010000224.1 GCA_028865305.1 Patescibacteria group bacterium
TTCGGTTACGCTTGATGCCTATGGGTCCGGCGTGTCTTTTTCGGCCACGGTGATTTCGGTAGACAGCGCACAGACGCTTATAAACGATTCTCCGACCTACAAAGCGGTGTTGGAGCTAGCGAACGACGATGCGCGCATCAAGGCGGATCTGACCGCAAATGTGAATATTGTGGCCGCAACTCATGCCGATGTTCTTGAAGTTCCCGCGAGCGCCATTATCCGGCGCAATTCCGATGATTTTGTTTTATTGAATACCGGAGCGGCGAAGCCCGAAGATCGTCAGGTGCAGGTTGGTATTCAGGGTATCGATGGCATGGTTGAGATTGTTTCCGGTCTTGCGCCGGGCGACAAGATAGTCGATTTTGGAGGCGAAACCAATATATAAGATATAAAAAGCCAGCGTCCATATCCGTATTCGCCGGCAACGGCAGAAATACGCGAGTGCAGTTTTGAACAATTAATTAATTTAAATATTTATGAACGAACCAACCAATCGGCAATTGGAAAAAGAGATTATCGCGGAAGAGAAACAGATACAGAATCTGAACCGGCGCGTTATGATGATCACCGCGGCTTTCGTATTGGTCGTTGGCGCCGCCATTGCGGGCGGCGTATATTGGCTCATTGCAAAGAGCCATGTGTCCATCGACAATTCCTTAGTCAGCGCGCCGCAGATCGATCTTGCTCCTCAGGGCGCAGGCGTGCTTGAGGTCGCGTATGTCCGTCCGGGAGACCTTATCGACGCCAATACGGTTGTGGCGCGCGTGGGCGACGAACTTATAAAATCAAAAGTGGCCGGCCTTGTCATCGCCGTTCAAAACGAGATCGGCAAACTTTTCAACCCCGGCCAGGCAGTGGTTTCCATGATTGATCCCGCAGCATTGCGTGTGGTGGGCCAGCTTGACGAAAACAAGGGCCTGAAGGATGTGCGTGTCGGCGATCCAGCCACGTTTACCGTAGATACTTTCGGTTCAAAACAATATTATGGCGTCGTGGACGAGATTTCGCCAACGGCCCGTTCTGGAGACGTTGTTTTCAATATTTCCGATCAGCGCCAGACACAATCGTTTGATGTCAAAGTGCGCTTTGATGCCGGCGCATACCCGGAGTTGAAGAACGGCATGTCCGCAAAAATCTCGATCACCACGGAATAGCATGGCTGGTGCAATTGCGGTGAAAAAAGAAGAAGAAAGCGGCGGAGACAAATTGCGCTGGATTGTACTGCTTACGGTCATCATGGGTACGTTTTTGGGCCGGCTGGATCAGACCATCGTCAATCTCGCCTTGCCGAAAATCATCAACGACTTCAGCATTACTGTTTCTTCGGCGGCGTGGATTGCTACGGCGTATATCCTGGCGAATGCCATTTTCGTGCCCATCTGGGGCAAGCTTGGCGATACTATCGGCCGCAAAAAAGTTTACATTCTTGGCTTCATTATTTTCATCGGCGGATCGGTGCTTTCCGGTATTGCATGGAACCTCGGTTCGCTTATAACTTTCCGCGTGATTCAGGCCATTGCCGGTTCCGCGGATTACCCGACCGCCATGGCCATTCTCACGGTTACTTTTCGCGCCGGCAAGGAACGTGCGCAGGCGCTCGGCATCTGGTCGTCGGCATTCGCGGCTGCATCCATCTTCGGTCCGCTCATTGGCGGTCCGCTCATTGATAACT
>JAGWKM010000225.1 GCA_028865305.1 Patescibacteria group bacterium
CGCATCGCCGCCGCGAAACGATCAACGTACTGTGGTAGCTCGGGCATCAGTTCGCGAGCCTGCCACGGGGCTTTCTTTGAGAAATCGTAGCGGTTCCAATACAAGTCGAGGTTCATTAGCCACGTCAGGTCGCGGCTGTTCGGGCCGGCCAAGCGAGCATATTCGGCTTCGGTACGGTAGCCTTCGAGTATTTGGACGATTTCGCTGTCGGTTAGCTTTTGCGCGCCCGGTTCGGGAGTTGTATTCGAGGCGCGGTCCGGCGGGACTTCGACAATGATCCCTGGGTTGTTATCGTCGGCCATGGTTTTATATCCGCGCTAATAGTAACAAAGCCGCATGACAACTCTTTGGGCCGCCACCGTGAGAACTATATTGCCCTACACCGGCCGTTAAAACTGGATCGACGGTGATACCGACACTTCCGGCATGCCCAATACTACCGCTCGCGGCCAACAAAGCGGCCGGAATAAGTATATCCGCCGACCCAGTTCTCTGTGGACCGCCTTGTGTGCCATTGGCGGTTATAACAGCGGCGCTTAAAATATCGTTCGAGTTACCCGTGTGCCCAACGTTTGTCGAACCGGTAAACAGAGCGTCGGCAATAGAAATTCCCGCCGATCCCGAATGACCAATAAAGCCGCTCGTAGAAACAGAAACCGCGGATAGTGTGATGCTAGCACTTCCGCTTCGCAAAACACTGTCGGTTCCCGATGCGGTTATAACAACCGGGCTTATCGTAATCGCCGCGCTGCCGGTTCGGGTATGGCTGGGCATTATGCCCCCGGCATTGTCAAAACGAAGCTGCTAATCGTAATCGTATCGCCGCTCGCCCACCCTACGTTGTTGAAATTCAAATCCGCGCCACTAGTTGCGACGGTGCCCTGTGCTTTACAAACAACGCTACTATTGTATAGCCGGAAGTAACCAGCCGTACCGGCTGCACCGGCTGTAACAGAAGCAATAGCATTAGCTGTTAAAACACCGCTAGACGCCGATCCAAACCCAGCTGCCGCACAAGTAAGCGTAGCGAGCAGCGTCCCACTGTCGGCCGTGCCGCAATTCGCGGGCGGCGCGCCAGTAAAGATTTTCAACAAGGCGCTCGTGCCAAGCGCGGTGTTCAAATCGGTTGCCCATGTATTCCGTGTCGTGCTGTCAAACTGTGCTGCCATTAGCGCACCACTAGTGTAAAGGTTAGCGACGTGCCGCCAGTACCGGCCGTGACGTTAGGACGAATGTAAAGTGGAAACGAACCGACCGAAAAAATGCCTTTTGTGGTCAGCGCGCCGAGCGTCACGCCGTTAATGTCTTTCAGGCTTTCCCAGTTTGTTCCGTCATTCGAGCCTTCGATATTGTAGCTCGGGCTTGTGCCAAGAGTTCCCTCAACTTGCACGGATGGAACACCTTTGCGCCAACCGATGTTTTTAGCGTCGCCGACATTGCCGGTTACGACGCCGGTCCAGGTATACACCAGTGTACCAAAAACATTATCAGCGCCAGAACCGTTAACAGTTGCCATGCTTTAACTCCCGAGTATTCGTCCAGACGGCGGTATAGGCGCGTTCCGGTGTGGTGTAACCGGCGCGGACCCGGACCCAAAGAATGTAGCAGTTTGGGGGTGTAAATTTCCACCCGCCCGCGGCAAAAGCCGGCCCAGCCGGAACAAAACGGCC
>JAGWKM010000226.1 GCA_028865305.1 Patescibacteria group bacterium
GACGTGACTTCCGATACATGATCCGAGCACCGCGTTGAAGGTTTAAGTCCGCGTTTGACGGCGGCTACCGCTTCTCGTCCCGACCTGCTTGATCGAAGGCGCGCGGTAACTCGGCATACCATATCTTGCGCCTCTTTCCAAGGATGTACCACTAGCTCTTGGTTGATCGCCGCGCGTGATATTTGTTGCCATTCTACTCTCCACCGACCGCTTTGAGATTGCCGCCTTTCTTGTGCTCCGGTTTCGGCATCGGAGCTTCCTGCTGCTGCTTCGGAAGTTTTCTGATCTTGTCGAGAATCATGGATTCCATCGGCGGCTGCAACAGACGCACCAGCATTTCCTTATCAATGACCTGACCCTTGTAGAGCGTGAACGCAAGCTGCCGCAAATCTTCCATGAAAATCGGGCTGTTCGAGTGCGCGTCAACTTTAACGGTGAAATCCGACGTGAATTGTTTTGCAATGAAACGCTTGTTTTCCTCGTCGGTGTAGTGCGTGTCATCGTAAGTCCGCATCAGCTTCAAATAGAGCGTCGCGAGCTTTTCAAGATTGTCCTCGACGATGAGGGCGCGCTTTTTGGCGCGTGATGCGCCCAGCCGCGCAAGCTGCGAGGCGTGCCCGGCCGAGCGCACACCTTCCTCGCCATGACCGGCTAGGATTGGCGAAATACCGGAAGCCTCGGCAAACATGGAATCAATCTGGTCAATCTCGCGCCAGAGGTTTTCCGGCAAATCCGGCAAAAGCTGTTCGGCCTTGGCGTTCGGCATATCGGTCGCCAGCAATCCGCCTTCGCGATTCAAGGCGAAATTCTTCTCGTCGAAAATGCCGCTGAATCCGGTCAAAATCTTCGGCGGATTGACCTGCTTCTTGAGCAATTCGAGGATTTCGTTCATCCGGTTGTTGCGTAACTGCTGCAACGGAATGAGCTTCTGGACCTCGCTCATACCCCAGAAATATTCCGGCATCGGCGTCGGACACACTTGCGTCAACGGCGATTCGCCTTTCAAAAATAGTTTTTCGTTCGGTCGGTCGAATATCACCACGTCAGGATCGGCAATCGTGACCACCTGATAATCGTCGTTGGTATCGTCCCAAACATAAAGCTCGCGGATTTCGCAGGTTTCCTCGGACACATTCGGCTGCATCTTGTTCTGACCATTCAGGTCAAGATTGACCGTGCCCTGCATATTCGGACTGGTGGCCGACAGCACGATGCGGTCAACCGCTTCCGGCATGTCCGACATTTTGTGCTGCTCGACGTTGATACGCTGAATAATGCTCTCGCGTTTCGGATGTCCGTAAAGACGGCGGTAAAGCTCCGATTGCGTGATGTAATAAATGTGAACGAAGGCTTCTTGGTTATCGAGTCCCGGCGTATCCTCGCGCAACACGCCAACATATTGCGGCGCGACCATGTACGGCTTGAACTCGACCGTATTACCCTGCTTGACCACAACCGTCTTGATGAATGTCGAAGCGTAAGGCATCGACCAACTGAGCGCCGTGTTGAATACCAAATCGGCATCGGTGTCGTGCCAGCGGTCATTCAATGCCTGCATGAGTGGCAGGATGCGCGCGGTCTCGGATGGATCGACCGCAGCGCCGAGCAAAATGGAAAATCGCGTCGTCTCAGCCGAATACATGAACGATGTAAGCTGGTCG
>JAGWKM010000227.1 GCA_028865305.1 Patescibacteria group bacterium
GGTGAACTGATGAAAACGCCTTACTGGCTTCGGTTGGTGATTGCGGCCGATATGTTTTTCAACGTGGTTTTCGGCGGCAAGTTTGACGAGACCATTTCGGCACGCTGTGGAATTCACCGGGCCTGGTATGAGCGGGCCTGTGGCGACGCCTTGAACTGGCTACAGCCGGGACACACAGCGGGCGCCGTGCATCATGACGAAGAACGGGCCATCGAAGCCCTGCGGGATCTGGAGCAAGAAAACGAATAACCGGAGCGGAGAGCATGAAGAAAAAACTTTTCAAGTGGGCGCTTCGACGCTCACCGAACAACCTCACAAAATTCTTAGTGGGAGCGGCCTACGGCCTTTGGGAACTGGAAGGTGCCGGGCCCGCTCTGATGATTATTCGGAGAGCCTTTAAGGAGGGCAACGACCATGCCAGACCCAAACGTTGAAGAGAAAAAAGTCATCTGTCCCAAGTGCGAAACGGAGACCGAAGAGGGGTCCGCTTACTGTTCCAAGTGCGGCTTTCCGCTCTATGCCGCCAGGCTTGACGCGGATCTGGAAACGGTCCGTGAGCATCGCAAGGCGAAAGAGAAGCCGGCCGAAGAGAAACCCAAAAAGAAGAAACAATCCTCGCCGCTTGCGGCCTTGTTCGGCGGTGAGTAATGGCCAAACTTAAATGTTCGCTCGTCCATGCCGGGTGCAAATTCGAGGCGCCCACGGGAAAATCCTGGAAGATTCATGCCACTCGGGCGCACGGCGGATATAAGGAGTCGGAATATCTGGCGCTAGTAGGCCAGTCAAGCACTCTGCCGGCGGCGGCCGCATTTAGTCAGCCGCCGACTGAGACAGAGGCGCCGGCCGTCGCGGCTTCATGCTCTCCAACGCCGGCCGGCGTGAATCTTGGCGACGAACTCAATCAAACCATGGAGCGGGCCGCTTCCGTCATGGCCGAAATCACCGTCAAGATTCTGGAACAGTACGCGGGCTTGAAAGATGTGACGGCGGCCGATAAGCAGACCATCGCGGAAGGCTGGAAGGCGCCGGCCAAAATTCTGAATTTCCGAAGCGAAATACAACCGGTAGAAAAGACGGTCCGCTCGCCTCTCTGGGCCTTGCTCTTTCCGCTCTTTTCAATTCTGGTGGTGGTGGTGTCGCGTGGCAACCTCTCAGAACTTTTCAAGCTCTTTGCCGAAGAGCAATCAAATCGTGGGAGTGATCGCTCCGAAGGGCAGCGGAAAAACGACTCTGGCGGTGCGACTGATTCAGGAACTCCGCCGGCGCCATGAAAACGTAGTCGCCTTTGATTTCATGTACGAAGACGGCTACGCGGCGGCTTGTGAAGACCTCGTTATCGGCTCTCCGGCCGATCTCTGGGGCGCCATGCACGCCGATGAGTTTTCGATCTGCTACAGGCCTTCGGAATACGACCCGGTGAGCGGAGAGTGTCCGGGATTTAATGAATTCTGCCGGCTCTCGTTTCGCCGCGGCAACCTCTGGGTGATTGTTGACGAAGCTCACCAGTTCTGCAATCCGCATCGCATACCGCGAGACCTGCTGGCGATTGCACGGCTCGGCAGGCATCAGCGCGTTTCCCTGCTCTACATTACTCAAAGTTTTACAGCGGTAGAGCGTTCGCTCACCATGAATACGAATCTGTTTGCCTTCTTTAAAGT
>JAGWKM010000228.1 GCA_028865305.1 Patescibacteria group bacterium
TCGCGGTTGGTATTGCCCTAACGGGCATTATCTTGTTTACGTCGAATCAGAATGTGACAAACAGCGCAGGCGAGCTGAGCGAGCGGAACAAGAAAGAGCGCGCCTTGAAGACGAGTTACGTCTTAGCCTCGACAGAGAAAAGAATCTTAAACGTCGGTCGGCCGCCGCGTTGTGTCCATGCTGCAATCGCAGTTTTTCAAATGTGTCTCGGCATATAAAGCACATGCACCCGAAATTTGTAGCCAGCAATGTTATAAAGCTGAAAGGCAAATTAGCATGAGCCAGTCCGACGCCATCCTTGAGGCGTTAAAACGCGGCGACACCATCACGCCATTAGACGCTCTCCAAAAATATCGCTGTCTAAGATTATCTGGGAGAATCTATGACCTAAAGGCGAAGGGCTATCCGATAGAAATGCGGCTCATTGAAACGCCGTCAGGGAAAAGAGTGGCGGAGTATTACCTCACACCAGTCCGCAAGGGCGAGAACTACAAGCTGGCGATATGACTGATTGGCCCTTCGGCGATCTCAAGCGCGGGCATTACGGAGCGGTTTTGGCAGACCCTCCATGGGCATATAAAACTTATTCCGGCGATGCAATTCCTTATCGTGCAATGAGAAATGGTTTGGCAACGGCCCATTACGGCACGATGCAACCGGATCAAATATCCTCTTTGCCTGTTCAATCTCTCTTAGCACAAAACAGCGTTTTATTTCTTTGGGCAACGTGGCCAACTTTACTTGACGCCATAGAGATTATTAAATGCTGGGGATTTGTCTATAAAACATGTGCTTTTGCGTGGATGAAGGCCGATGTTTCAACGGTCAATCTTTTCGACGATCCAATCGATGCGTATATGGGTTTGGGCTATTGGACACGCGCAAATTCAGAGCCGTGCCTTCTCGCCACACGCGGCAAGCCAAAGCGTCTCCATGCCGATGTCCGCCAGGGCATCATCGCTCCAAGGCGTGAGCATTCCCGCAAGCCCGATGGAATCCACGAGCGCATAGAGCGGTTGGTCGCCGGTCCTTACTGTGAATTGTTTGCGCGCCAAAAGCGTAAGAACTGGGACGTGTGGGGCAACCAGACCGATAAATTTCCCGAGGTCGCATGAAAACCCCGCGCCTTCCTGCCGATAACCGTACGCGATTAAGACCATTTCGACGCCTTGTTATTGCCTGGAATATTTTGCTCACAGGGCAAATTCCTGGACGCAAGACATTCGGGCGCCTGAAATGTGAAACGGTCAACTTCACGATTGGTGCCACAAAATCTCGACCACATGGGCATCAGATTGCGCTCAATATCGGTTACGAGGACGGCGATTTGATCGAGATCGCATACGCGACCGCGGGGAAAACCGGAAGCGGATTGCATTCTATTCTAAACGAATTGGCCAGGAAGACGAGCCGGGCAATCCAGGGACGCAATCCAGAAATGGGAGAGGGGCCGATCAAATGAATGACGGTGAACAACGCCATGACTGACCCCGCCACACTCAAACAGAGAGGTGGAGCGTGAGTGATTTTCTGTTCGGCGCCTTTGCTGGTGCGGTCTTTGTAGCGGTCCTTATGATTATTTTGAGGTGGAAACCATGACTAACCCCCCCGCCGACGCCGCGAAGCTGCTGCCGTGCCCGTTCTGTGGTGT
>JAGWKM010000229.1 GCA_028865305.1 Patescibacteria group bacterium
GGGCGGGGCCGACTTGAGCGGGGCCGACTTAAGTGAAACATGTCTTGACCCTAAAAATATTCCGAGCGGCGCCGGGGACGGGTGGGAAGTGGATCCGGGCGACCCTACAAGGGTAGTTGGCTACAGGACAGAGGGTTCTCCATATTTATGCTGTCTCGACGCTTCAGGACAGTATCGCGTTGGAATGACCTATACTGCTCCAGTGTTTTCGACATCTGACCGCGAATGTCACCCCGGATTATACCTTTGCCAGACCTCGGAAGGCATAGCACAACCGATAAAAGTATCCTCGCGCGCTTGCGACATACAAAGGGCCGGCGCCAAGTTCCGAACTAAAGAGTTCCTAGTGCTTGGAAAAATGTAATGGAAATTGCTTGTTAAGCTCTTGAAAATTAAAAGCCCGCAAGGGCGGAAAGGCGAAAATGAAAAGAATGGCAACGAAAAACGTAATGCAGCAAATGGAAAGCGCCCAGCGAATTCAGGACACGCTGCGGCGGCTTGATATCGCGGCATTAACGGCGCCGCATTCGACCGGACTGCCGGCCGAAACAAACCGATGCCATGGGACGGAATGAGCGAGCTGGAACTTATACAATTGGAAGCGGAAAATCGACAGAGCGATAATTTATGAGCGACATCTACAAAATCGACGACAAGGTCAAATTCATCCGCGGCAATTTCACGTTCGCGGGGCAAATCAAAAATGAGCGCCGTATCTGCGGCCGCCATGAGTGGCTGATCAAGCTGGCGTGGCTGAGCAATATGCTTTGGGTACAAAACTCGAGCATCATTGGCCGGGTCGATGAAAAGGAGGAATATGCTCCTTGACCTCGAGATTGAACGCGATGGCGACATTATTGCCGTCGAAGTGAGGTTGGAATTTCATCCAACGATGCGCGGTGCCAGGACGATTTTTGGATCGCCAATTGAGCCTGACGAATCGGCGCATTGGGAAGTGCAACATGCGACCGGTCCGGATGGCCGGTTGGTCAAACTGACCGAGGCTGAAATCGCGCGCGCCGAAGCGCTCGCGCTGAATGAATGGAGGGAGCCGTGAAGCTTGTGCTCATCCTGGCCGCATTTTTGGCGGCCATCACCATTGAGCTGTGGGGAACCGAGCGCGACATTCGGGGCTACTTCGGGTCGCCAGATCCGGAGTCATGGTGGGCTGTCATTCTTGGGACGGTCACGCTGGCCGCTATTTGGTTCATCCTGCTGATCTGTATTTTCGTATGAAACCATCCCCAGAGGAGCGCCTGCAGCGCTTCCCGCCGATCTTCCTGCGGCTGCTAGCGCGCCACCAGCACGGCGAGGCCAAGACAATTCGGGAGATCGCCTGGCAAGGCCAACTTGACGAAATGCTGGCGCTGACAATTTCGCGCTTGGCGTCGTGGGACACCGTCCGCATGGCCGATGCGTTCGCCTTTATGCGCGGGTGTGGGATCAATGTATTCGAGCCGCGGGACTACCGGCGACTTATGGTGTACATCAAAGGCAAGAAAACGCCCGACGGACGCGTCAGCCCGAAGTACGCGCACCTGAGAAAATCACCGGCATGGCAAACGGAACTTCAGCCGCTCGCCAAAGAATGGGAGCGGCTGATAAAGGAGCGAAATCCATGAACCTGACGAAGAACGAAAACGGC
>JAGWKM010000054.1 GCA_028865305.1 Patescibacteria group bacterium
GGCGGCGCAGGTTGGCGGCGGGACAAATGGGAATTACGGCGGAGTGAGCCTGACCAACGGTAATGTTTACGCCAACAGCCTTACGCTGACTGGCGCGGTCTTCAATGTGCCCGGAAGCATGACGGTGGTGTCGAACCTTTCGACAGGAACGCTAACCCTCTCCAACATGACCCTCGGCTCCATCCTGATGGCGACATCCGACCACACGGTTGTCCCGGTGAACATCGGCAGCGGATTAACATTGAGCGGAACGAATCTGACGGCGACTGGGGGTGGTTCAGCTTCGCCACAAATTGTCTGGAATATCATAATGGACAATGTCACGATAATGACAAATTACTATGCCGTTGCCGGCTTCCTGCGGTTGGGGCAGTCCGGAATGGAAGCGTCAACAGCGAGGGCCGTTTCTTATCTGCCGCCGGGAACCTACACAAATTTGGCCATTTGGAACAATTATTCAACCTTTTCCGTAGGATATACAAACTGGGTTGAATTTGTGACGAATGGGACAATTGCCATGACGGCTCAAATCACTGGTGATGGCACCGCAAACTTCAACATCGGAATGAACACGACTGGCAGCGCAACCATTGTGGGCACCAATAATACTGGATGGTTTCATGTTTACAACACGAGCGCCGGCATGACGAATGAAACAGGGGTTTATGGCGGAGTATCCCTGATGAGGCAGTAAAATGAGACGTGTTATTGCATTTTTATTTTCCGCCACCTTGGCGATCCCAGCGGTTGCTGGAACTTATTATATTGATTGGTCGGGGGGTTCCGATGCAAACAGCGGAACTTCAACCAACAGCGCATGGAAGGATGCGCCCGGCATGGCTGGTTTTGCCGCAACTTACGCCCATGCTGCTGGGGACAGATTCATTTTTAGGGGGGGCACAACTTGGCCGACAAACATCGCGGTTTGGACCATTTCAAACAGCGGTGCAGCCGGCACAAATGATTATTACGGAGTGGACACCAATTGGTTTACGGGAGTCTCTTGGAGCCGGCCTGTGTTTGATGGCGGAGGCTGTAATCCGATTCCTTCCTTCCGTCAATATGGCTACTGGGTTGTTGGTGGCAATTATGTCACCATTGACAACCTATGCCTCACAAACATCGGTGTGACAGGCGTGGAACAGGGCGACTATGCCGTGAAGGTGACTTCCACGACTGGATTATTGATTGAACACTGCACTTTTGCCCCGAACGCAAACCGGGCAATTGTCTTTGCCTGGTATGGCAGCGGGAATGATATTGTGATTTCCTCGAACGATTTCAGCATGTGTTGCTGGGGGGTCGGGGGAGGAAACGCAACGACCGACATTGTTATAACCAATTTCACGCTGGCGCACAATACGATGCATGATTTTAACAGCCAGTTGGTTTCGGGTGTTCACGGGGACGGATGCTATCTCTATGCCTCGACGACAAATGTGGGGACATACTGCGCCAATTTTTGGGCTTACGATAATGTGTTCTATGGTGATTTCTCGAAATACGACAAAACCAACAGCGCCGGTGGGATGACTGCATTCGTCTGGGATTCCATGCTAAACCAGGGCAACGCATATATCTTCAACAATATGGCAACCATTCAAAATGATGCGAACGTATCCGGCGCATGGTCGTGTGGTCCCAACTCGATAAACAACAACGTGGCCTATCTTGGCGCGGTCTATATGCTAAACAACAGCTACTATGCAGGCACCAACTGTCTTTATTGCATGGGTTTTTCATCGGTGACGAACGGATATATGCTGAACAACGTATGGAAAGGCGGACAAAGCGGGGTTAATTCCGGGTTGACGGCCTCAAATATGGTGGTTGATTACAATGATTGGAATGGCGGCCGTCCGCAGGTGAACAACTATTTTTTCGGAACAAACAGCTTCGCAACGTGGAGAACGTTGGGGTTTGATTTGCATTCGATCACGAATGACCCATTGTTCATTTCCGCAAGCAACTTGCAATTACAAGCAGTCAGCCCCGCTATAAGTGCCGGCACCAATCTGCTGGCATTTGTTTCCGCCAACAATTTTCCGTTGGCGACAAATGACATAACTGGCAGTGGACGACCCGGCAATAGTGCTTGGGACATGGGCGCATATCAAAGTTCCACCAACGCTCCTGTCACACCACATAGAATCATTATCACCAGTAGCGGAGGTCCGCCGTCGTTGGTTTTGAGCGGCACCGGCACCGGCACCATAACTTTGACCGGACAATGAAGTCATGGCTCACATTCCAGATCGGGTTCTTGATTATGGCGATCATCGGCATGTTTTTGATCGGGCTGTTAAGCTGGCTGGCGGCAACATATCTATGAAAGATGACGACGACACCGCACAATAATTATGGCTGATTCCGCTGAAACTCTAAAACTCCTGATTGATATTGTTCGCGGGGGCGGCGATGGTGCGGAACATGCCGCCAAGGTGCTGATGCTGACCAAGGCGGGAGCCGCCGCGCTGGCCAAGGAATTGGATGTGGTGCAAGTGACAAGCGCCGATTTGGATAAAGCTCTCGGCAAATCCGCGTCGGCGGTTAAAGGTGTCGGAGATGCGGGGGAACATGCCAGTCACGGCATCAGCAAAGCACGCCTGGCAGCGGAAATGTTCCGCATGAGTTCAATGGCATTGGGGATGTATATTCCCGGTCTTGAGTGGGGCGTTTACGGCATGATGTCGAGCGGAGAGGTGGGAATTCTCGGATTAATTGGCTCTCTGAAGGGACTTGCAGCCGTGATGGACGATTTGAAGGCCGTGGCCAATTTGC
Source organism: Patescibacteria group bacterium (assembly GCA_028865305.1). Lineage (GTDB taxonomy): Bacteria > Patescibacteriota > Minisyncoccia > UBA6257 > 2-01-FULL-56-20 > REEB161. The sequence continues at coordinate 2,782 of JAGWKM010000054.1, forward strand.
AGGAAGTGGCTTTTAAGGGCGACGCCGATGCCATCACCGCCGTGCGCAAATCCTACGAAGACGCACGGATCGCCGCCGCTCTTTTTGCTGATGAACTATTTCGGCAGAAAGAGGCGGGCGAAAGCGCGGAAGAAGTGGCCAAACGGCAGACCGACGTTTACAAAAATTTTTCCGGCGCCGCTCAAAACCTTGCCGAAGCCAGGAAAAAATTGGACGAGACCGTCATTGACTCCGAGGAAAATCAGGGAGTGATTTCGCATCGGGAAGCCATCCAGAAAAAATTCGATCTCGATGTGCAATATGCGCGCCAAAAGCTGGCGCTGGACGCCGCTACGGCCGATGGCGAGCAAAAAATCAAGGAGCGTCAACTCACCGAAGAAAAACAGCAACTGGCGCTGGCGCTCCAAGATCAAGTCCGTGACCAACAGGCGTCGGCCAATGCGGATGCGAAAAAACGGCAGCATGACGCCCGACAAAAAATTGCCGAGAAAAACCAGACCGAGGCCGAACAGAATTTGGCCGAACTTGGCAAATCCCACGGGATGCTCGTCAGCGGGCAATTCAATGCCGATACGGTTCAGCAATTGGAGGAATTTTATACCCACTACGTCGGTAGCACTGCCGGGAAAAGCCACACCGAAATGTTTGATGCCCTGGTCAAGTCCATGAAGACTTTGACTAATAGGGCATCTTGGGATCCCAAATTGACCTATTTCCTGGATCATACAATCGGGGAACAACAAGGCGGAGTCGGCTGGTCAAAATATGATTTGGCAAAAACACAGCTTGAGGACAGCAAGAGAGAATTGTTCATGTTGTCAAAGTCGGAGGAACAAACCAACTTGGCTGCCGAACGCGCTAAAAAGCAATTGGCTGCCACCGATGATGCGGTGCGAACGCTGACAAAATCGGTGGAGACGTTGTCACGTGCAATCCCCCAAATGCAATTGGACTCGGCGGCCAAGACGGCGAACGCCGCTGCGGTCGCCAATCTGACTCTGCAAGCGGATGCCATCGGCAAAGGATTGCCGAATCCCGGACCAATTTTCCGCGCGCCCGGCCATGCCGTGGAAGCGCCGGCTGCCGCCGCGATGAGCAATGAAACACCCTGGCGGTTTTCGGGAGCACAAGGACCAGCACAGGAGGTGAACAGTCAGACAGTTGCCGCGATGAGGGGACAGTTGGCTCAGTCTAACAATCATGCGGCCACCATGAAAGAATTAGCCGCCCGATTGGAGCAGAGTAATCATCTGAATCATCAAACAGCCCTGACGATTTTGCAGACAATAAACGTCGGTCTAGCCCATCAGGAATCGCTCCAGCAGGTTGTCCATCAGATTCAAAGTCAACTGGCGGGAATGCGATGAACACTCAGCTCACCCTTTGGCCTTATTTGCCCGGCTCCAATACCTACGGGGCGGCGCAAACCAAAAGCATCGCCGCCTGGGGTTTTAAAGACAATTTTACCGGCAATAAACGCGCGAACCTTTTCGCCTCGACGCTGGACTTGACCGCGCCGGGGGCGGCGCTCACGGATACGCCCTTCACTTACCGCTCGCGCATCGCCCTCGTCGTGGACGGCGTGGTGCTCTTTGCCGGCCAGGTGGCCGACGATCCCCGGCGCAGCGCCGATGGCCATACGGACGAGGCGGTGATTCATTGCGAGGATGCGCTGTGGGCGCTTGACAAAATCGTCTTTCGCCAGACGGTGCAAATCCTCATGGGTGTCAATCTTGGTCCGCCGGTCGCGCCGGTTTATATGCCAAATTATTTTACGCATTTCACGCTGAATTTGCAGCCCACCCCGGATTTTCAGAGCGGGCTGGTGAACAGCGTTTCCTACGGCGTCGTGGCGCTGGATAGCCGCGCGCAAATCGGCCAGGCGCTCGATTACGCCAGAGCGAATGGCGTGTGGATTGATTACATCCCGGCGGATCTGTTGTCGGTGCCGGTGCGGCCAACGAATGTGCAGAACATCACCTGTCTCGGCGCAATTCGGATGCAACTGGAGGACGTAAATTGTGTTTGCTGGCTGGATTATTCGCCCGTCGCCGGCGGCGGCGCGCCCCGCCTGCATTGCGCCCGTCGCAAGGATTTGGCCGCCATCAGCCGCGCGCTCTGTTCCGGCGGAACACCTGATTTGACGCGGCACGCCCAGGCTTTTTCACTCGAGCGCAAGTCCTCCATGTCCGTCGCTTTCGTCCAGCTTGATTTCGAGCAGCAGCGCACGGTCAATGGAGTGGGCACCTTGGTGGTGCAGTCGGCATTCTTTCCGAATCCGCGCCCCGGCGACCAATTCAACGCCCTGATCACCAGTGTGCCGCTCACGCCGATGACCGGCACCACCCACGAGAAGTTTATCCAAACGGACGTGGTTGCGCCCAACGATTTAAGCTGGTGGCAGCGCCGCCTGCCGGCGATGGACCCCGCCGCCAACTCAAATTTTGCCGTGGAATATGATGGCCTGGCTTTCGCGCCCGGCACGGAGCCGACGCGCCAGACCACGCTCCCCAATATGATCATCGGCGGGGGCATTGCCGACTGGATGGGCGGCCTCACCGCGAAGGATAAAATCTCCGCGCAATTCACCTATCACCGCAAGGCGCGCAACAAGCTCCAGGGCGCGCTGGTTGCCGCGCACACCAAGACCGTGCGCGTGGACGCCACCAATCTGAATTTTCCCGACGGCCAGATTTTCACGTGGACGGATTGGACTTCCACCGGCGAGGACATCACGCCCTACCTGGTGCTGCCGCAGATCATTTTTGAGGATCTCAACCCGCCAACCGGTCATTGGGCCGGCACCATTCCGCTGATCGAGACTGTTTGCAGCGGCACAATTGATGTCGGACACAATTTTAATCTGCTGGGCAGCCGGCCGGAGCATGCGACGATGAATGAGCTGATCCAGGAGATCGGTTACGTCGTCAAAAACGGCGCCATTTTTTACAAGCTCACCATCGGCCCGAATCCCGCGATTTCGCCGGCCAAATTGGTGGACCGGCTGCGCGCCGAGCGGGTGCGTTATGTGACGGCCGTGCGCTTTGCGGTGACCCAGCCGGCCGCCACACGGATAACTTTGACGCGACAGGAAGGCAGTGAATCCGGGGATGCGGCGCTGCCGCAGTTAACCCAGGACCACATCACGGATGGGACCGGCGGTGTGCTGCAATCGGTCCAAAATGGCAATCCGATTCTGACGCTCCAAACCTATGATGCGACGGGCGCGCCGCAAACGCCGACATCGCCCACGCCCGGCGGCCAGGTGGTGATGGATCTGTCAAAGTGCCGCGGCAGCGACGGGAAATGGCATTCTTTGTCGCTGCAAGAACGCAAGGTTTGCGATGAAACCACCGGGAAAACGCGCACCACGATTGTACTGTGCTGCGACAATTTCCAAGCCCCGGATGATCCGCCATGAGTTCAAGACTGCTCGGCAAGTGCGGATGCAATTGCGGCGAGGCCGACATCCAAATGGCCATTGCGGTGCTCCGGCGCGTGGGTTTCGGCCCGTTCACCTTCAATGGCAGCGGCAGCGCCGATCTGCACGGGGCGATGCCGGACTTTACCGGGCCGCTCGGGGACAGCCCGCAGAAATGGATTGATCCGCTTTATGTGCATCTGACCACGTTGATGGCCTGGGCCGACCCCGGCAGCACCAGCTATGGATCGGACATCGTCATTGATCCTGATTATGCGGATGTCATTGTCTCCGCTTACTCCTCGTCGGTCCCCTTGCCGGCCCGGATTGCTCCCCAAACGCATGTGCCGATCACTGCTGATTTCTTAAATAACGATTTTAATTTTGTGAACTACGGGGATTATCCGCCGGATGCACCCGCGAATGTATCCTATGGCTGGAAATTGGGCGAGGCGCCATTGGGCGCGGTGTCCGCTGATGCTGGCGTTCCCGGATGTGGTTTGTCATTCACGATGCAATGGCCGACCACTTATGATCGGGACGGCTCAGGCAACATTATCCACACCTATTACGGGGGCACCCTCACGTGGTCTCTCCATGCTGACTCTAAACAGACCCTGGCTGATTACGCGGCGATCTGCTCCGGCTTTTTGGATGCGGTTACGTTGCAGGATGGCACGCTCGCGCCGGATAAAATCTATCCAGCCATCAAAGCTGATGGCTCGCCGTATCCGACAAAATTGCGCTATTTTTGCGAGATGCCGCGCTACTATGATGCGCTTGCGGACCTGACGGAGTTCAGTAATTTTCTTTACGTCGGCCAGCGGCGTGGGAGCGGTATTATTTTTGGGCGCGATATAGAGGCTGTTTTGCCGCCTGGATTGAGGCCGATTGTGGATCCCGGCTGGGGCAGTTGGCAGATGGCGGGACCGCCCTGCATCATGAAGCTGAATTATTGGGATACTAATGCCATTCTGCCGCCCATCGGCTACCGCTATCCCCTGGCGGCCCACGGCATGGTTTTTACCCATGTTCAAGATCCAGCCTTTGGGGTCCCTATGGGCATGGTTCCGGGCGCGCCGGCACTGACCGATGCAGCGTTTATATTCAGCGTTAAATCGAGTGTTAAATCAGGTGTAAATTTGGCGGCCAGTGCCGTGGCCATGATTTACAATCCGCTTGCGGATTCGCTGTCCGCAGAAACACCCGCGTTGCCCGCCGGCAATGGTGAATACCTTTTCGCTCCGTCCGACGTCGGCGGGCTGGGTTTTTTAGCCGCGCGATTTGAGCCGGATGCCCTTTGCACGCCAGTCCTCGCGCCCTTGCCGGATTTCGTCCCTGTCTGGACCCCGCCGCTTATTCCGTTTGGGCCGCCGTCGGTAATTTTTTTGAATCGGGGTGAGAGCCGAACATTTTTTGCTGCGACCTTCGACAAAACCGGAAATTTCTTGCGCAACGCCGCCGGAAAATGGTCTTTGCAGGAGGGTGGGGCCGGCTTTGGCACCGTTTCGCAGGCCAATATCGTGCCCTCGGCGGATGGTCTCAATGCGGTCTTTACGGCCCCATCCGCCGCCGGCGAAGCATTCATCCGTGTGGACATTCCAGGCTGTCAATTTGTCCCTGGCTTAGTAGTCGTGGTGACTTGACACCTCGTCGTGTATTTTGGAGTGCCCAACGGGCCGCTTTTGGGGCAAAGTTTATGAAACCAATTCAATTTCTTGTGAAACCGGCGGCGTTTTTACATCGAGACCTGGATTTTGTAGTCAGGCCCGGCGTCACCGCGGACCCAAAATCCCCAAAGCCCATTGGTCCTGGCTGGCACATCCAAGGCTG
>JAGWKM010000230.1 GCA_028865305.1 Patescibacteria group bacterium
GGCCGCTGGCCGCTGGCCGCTGGCCGCTGGCCGCTGGCCGTTTCAGGTCAAGCTTGCCATTGCTCAACGCGGGTTTCGCGTTGCGAGGGAACGTGTTGGTCGATCCTACCTGCCTCTTGTTGCCCGATTGTCACGCCGCTTTCCATCGCCATTGTTAAACGCGCTGCGGCGATGCGGCGTTTACACGTAGCTGGCGATAAACACGACATTGCGAAAGCACCCTTGAGTGTCGATGATCGCAAGATACCTTCCGTCAAGTTTGCACCAAGTAGCGAAGCGATACGTAAACCACGTTCGCCAAGCTGTTCTTTCAGGTCAGCCGTTGGTGCGGTTGTTGGATGATCGGCAGCGTATGCCAAAGCAGAATCACTTTCATCGATTGTGCCGAGCGGTACGGCAAACTGTGATGATTCAAACGTACAGTAGTGTTCCCGCGAAGCGAGGTACACTGACCTAGGCAATTTTTGATCGATTGCAAACAGGTAGAATTCCGCAATTACTTCGAACCATGCACAAGCATGTAATTGCGTACCCAATGCGCGACGATGGCAATTACGTCCAGTGTTTCGCGTCAAACGTGACGAGTCTTTCAGGTGATCGAATAACTCGGCATACGGGAAGTGGAGGTCACACGTATCATTACCGATTTCGCCGGCACGAATTTCGTTTCCCATTGTGACGAACTGTTCACGCATTTGGTTGATCTGGTCTTCCGTTGGTGCGGTTGTATCGCGTGACTTGGTTCCCTCAGTTTTCGCGAGTCGATACGTTGACTTGCCGAGTTTCTTGGCAAGCTTTGCTGCTTCCCGTTCGATTGCTTGTCGTGCTTTGCGTTCAGCCCGATATTCATCAGCTTTGCCATATTCGATTGCGTCTTGTGTCTTGCTATGCCCAACGATAATTGATCGTGGCAATTGAGAATCGACTGTTGATAACGGATGCTTGAATTCTGGTCCCACGTGTGTGACGTAGGCGGGGATTCCTGCCTCTGGTGGAAAATGCAATTTCAAAAAATCTGGTCTTTGCATTTCCTCGTCTGTCAGTTTTTCCGCCAAGCGGATTCGCGTTCGTGGCAGCACGACCACGTCTTGACGTTGGGCACATTCCAACCACGTTGGATCATCGCCACCGATGGCACACGCGACAAGATCAAGCGAAAGGAACGTTGCTTGACGTGGTCGCGTAACAGGTGATGCGTCGACATAGAATTGTTTTTCACGGATCGACTGATTCAACGTCTTGGAAACCTTGCCTGCTGTCTTTTTGAACGGAAGTCTTTTCATCGTCAATACTCCAAAAGAGAAAATGGCGGTTGCTCACATTGAGCAACCGCTATCAGGTCACACCTATCGGCTATTCCGCCGAATCAAATCTGCTGACATTTCGGCCAAAGTCTTATCACTTGTCGGATACCATACCCAAACATTGCTGTCACGATCATGACCAACGATCTTAGCTTGCGGGTTTCGGCGGATTGCCTCTTCTGCAGACTCATAGTTCCGTTCTAGTCGCGTTTGCTTCATTTGATTCGCTCCGATTGTGGAAAATAACCATCTCTAACCTACACGGAAACGATATTATCTATGTAATCGTGGTTCGGAAAGTTTTAAGTCTATATCCGGCAAGACGTTGTGACTTA
>JAGWKM010000231.1 GCA_028865305.1 Patescibacteria group bacterium
AATTGCTTCAACAGGCCCAGAAGACGATCAATCCGAATGCCGTTATCCCGGAAATCGACGCCGTTGCGCCGGTCAACAAGGAACTTGCCGAAATTCGCAAGGAATTGGCAGATGATCGCGCTGCGCGCCAAAAGGAAAAAGCTGATGCCGAAGCTGAATCGCGGAAACAGGCTTTCGCTAATCAATGGGCGGCTGGGCAAGCTCGTATGCGTTCAGCGGGTTACACCAAGGAGGGCTTGGACGCTCTTGAGAAATTCATGGAAGAGCGCGGTATTGCGGATCATGAGATCGCTGCGGCGGCATTTGAACGCATTAACCCTCCGGCACCTCCGGTTGATTCAACGCCGGTCGGATTTGACGCCATTTCCGCTGTCGCTTCGACGAACGAACAGATCAAGAAACTGATCGAGACGCGCGGCCAAGATCGTCATGCGACGGGTTCGCTAGTTAAACAGGCTTTGTCCGAAGTCCGGACGGCGCGGTAATCAGGGGGTAAAGGATGCCAATTCCGGGTCAAGGCGCAGTTCCTACAGGCGCACTTTATAACGAGTTAACCGCAGTAAATCGGCGCGCATTCGTTCCGAGGAACTTTGTTCAAATATACTTCGCAACCCCTTCATTATTCTACATGATCGGTAACGCCAAGAAGTCGGCTGGCGGCCTTTCGCAGATCACTATCCCGATTCAGGCCCAGAGCATGGTTCAGGGCCAGTTTACAGGCTATGGCGGCGGATTTAATTCCCCGACAATTATTCCCGGTCTGCAAAACGCTCAGTTTTCGACGGCCTATTGGGTCGTGCCGGTTCCGTTGCCCTTCGGCGAAACGGTCATTCAGGCTACTGACCGCGAGATTTCGTTGCTTGAAGCGCGTATGAACGACGTGTATAGCGTCACGGTTCAGAACATGGGCCGGTTGATGTACACCAACAATACGGCCAACTCTCTCCTGCCGGATTCGTTCCAGAACGCATTCGATAACGGCACTAATTTCCCGACTTACGGCGGCATTAATCGGACGACGGCCGGCAATACGGCTTGGCAGGGCCAGTATTACAGCGCTTCTGCGTATAGCAGCGGCTTTACCCGTCAGATTATGTCACAGTATCTGATTCAGATTACCGATGCTGCGGGCGGTGAAGCCCCGACTTTCGTGGTTATGAACCCGTCGGATTACGCTACGCTCAACAACGATTTCATCGGCACTGAGCAGGTTTTTGTTGATCCGGGCAATAGCTATAGCATGGGAACTCCCGTGCGGTCAGCTTTCCCGAACTGGAATGTTTCGGGCGTTCCGATTTTCGCAGATCACTTCTGCCCGAAGGGTAATGCCTTTGTTATAAACACAAAATATACTGCGATGTACCTTAGTGAAGACGCGCAGTTCGATTTCAGCGGCTTCTACTCGCTTGTGCCGCTTGGACAGATCGGTCAACAGGGTGTGATGGTCACTGGTTATGATATCGTGACGGCGAAACCGTCAGCGAATGCCTGGATTACGGGCATAGCCAATCCTGCGTTTTGAGGAAGAGGGAGTAATAATATGCCACAACCGTTAGCCGGTGCAGGTCAGGGCCTAGAAGTCCCCCAAAGTTTATACCCCGCAACTCTTTACAACGGAGTTACGGTCGGT
>JAGWKM010000232.1 GCA_028865305.1 Patescibacteria group bacterium
TTTTCGCGCGCCTCTGCCTGCTCGTCAGCTTCTACTTTGGCTTCGCACTTGCCGTCTTCGAAGCCCGACGCATATCCCGCCTTTTCGCCGCGCGCCTCGGCTTCCTCCACCTCTTTGGTGTGGTCCTCCTCAGTGACGAGGTAGGAAGGATCTTGCCACTCGATCAGGGCGCGCTCGGCTTCGATGCGCCAACCGACGACGCGAGTGGTGCATAGGGTGGCGATCGTCTCGCCGTGGAACAGGATGCGATCGCCGCGGACGTCGAATATGACTCGCTCCATCTGGACTCATCAGGCCCGGCCTTACCGGGCGACGCCTTCGGGGGAAGGCGTTTCGTCCTGTTATGCCTCCTTTCTATCCGAACACGCGCGCTTCGTTGATGCTCGCCGCGATTTGATGCGCGACGGACTCGGGATCGACCATCTCCATTTCAGGATCGATCACCGCCACAAGGACGGTGCCATCCTCGCTTTCAATTCGCCACTCGGCGTCGCCCGACCCATGCGGGATATGCGCGCGAGCAACAACCTTCCAAGAACTCGGGGCCTGCGGGGACATGACGGTTGCTCCAATGTGTGGGCGTTTCGATTGTCAGTAACTACCAAACATCGCGAGATAAGGCAAGCGGCGGAGTGAGTAATTTTCTTTCGTTTTTGTTTGTGCGCTAATGATTGCAGGGGGCTCGGCTGAACAGTTTGGGTCAAAACGGCCGATTCGGCGAAAAGTCCGGCAGGCGTTTAGTTTTTGCAAATAAGAGATAAAGACCGCTTTGGCGGTGGGCGACGTTTAGCGCCGTGAATTGGTAGTTTTTCTAGCGATGCCTTCAAATTAAGCCGATCCATTCAGTCGCGCATGTGTTTGTTTTCGTTTCCTTTTTGCGCCAGTTGAATATAATGAATACTTATTTTCTTATTGGGACAAAGATAGAAATAAGAATATGTTTTTACTTGTCGAATTGACGTTCCAAAACAGGACTGGGATTTTCGCTATAAGGAATGGAAGACGGGAATCGGCCAAAAAATTTTTTATTTTGTTTTGACCATTGATTTTTCAGCGAAAAACATCTAAAAAATTTTCTCTGGAAATGACCCTACCCTTCAAACTTGGGGCAAGTGTTTGAAGTAGCAGGCGAAAACATCCAAGGCAGGTCAAAGAGAGGTCAAACATGCGCAGAAAGCCAAATAGGATAGGCTTAACTTTGACTGATTACCGCAACGCGCTTAACGGCTACAAGAACATAAACACATGGGCGATATGGGGGTACAACAATAGCGTGCCCCTGGTCGACGTGATGTCGTCGTTTCTGTCATATAAGAAACAGAAGCGCGAGCCGTTACGCCGAACGCGGCGAATCGGGATATCGACGCTACAGAACGGGATAAAGAATGACTGTAACAAAGTTGTCCTGCGCTGGGCGCGAAAGCGCATGATGCCGGAGGCGCGGCAATGGTTGCTCGCTAGGTTCCCGCATACGGCCGAAGCGATCAAGCAAAGCGAGATCTCGCATTCCGCCGGCGCCATCCCGCTCTATACGCAAGAGGATATCAAGCCGGGTGTCGGCATTCCCCAAACGATCGGCAGCATGATCGAACCTGGTTACGAAGGCTTGTGGGAAAAGCACCAGGCCGAG
>JAGWKM010000010.1 GCA_028865305.1 Patescibacteria group bacterium
CATTGTCGCGCCGTCCAGCGATGGCGCGCAATCGCTCTCAGCGGTTTGCCGGCCGTATAGGAACGGCCGGACCGTGCCAAACCACTTCCGAGAGCCCCACAAAAGACCTGCTGCCGTTTTTGCCGCCGATGATGCGATTTGCGCGTGACTCAACCAGTATTCGCTGTCAAGCGAGCGTTTATTTTAGCTCCTTCGCCGGATGGAATTGACTACGGCCAGCAAAAACGAGTCCACCAACATGCTTGATCCACCGTAGGACAGGAACGGGAACGTGACGCCGACGACGGGCGTCAAGCCCGTCGCGGAGCCGGCGTTCAGGAAAAACTGGACGCCTAACATGACGGCGGTCCCTAAACAGACGAACTTCTCGAAATTTTCGTCGGCAAGTACTCCGATCCTTAAAATTTGGACTATCAAAAAGAAAAACGCCGCGATGACAATGAGGCCGCCGACAATCCCCCATTCTTCAACCAGCGCCGCCAAGATAAAATCCTCCGTCGGCTCGGACAGGAACCCAAGCTGGGTTTGGCTCCCCTCGCCGTATCCCTTGCCCCAAAAGCCAGCGGAGCCGATCGCGATATTTGCCTGGACCGTGCTGTAGTTTATGCCAAGCGCGTTCTGCTGCGGGTCCAAAAAGCCGATAAGCCGGGCACGATGGTAATCCTTCAACACGTAGGTCCAGATGAAACCGGCCGCCAAGGCAAAAACCAAAACGGTTATCACGATCCGCCTGAGCGGCAAGCCGGAAAGCAAAAGGAACCCGAACCAAATGCTGAAAAAGATGACGGCGGAGCCGAGATCCGGCAGTTTTACCGAAATCGCCGTCGGGATGATGAAAAACAAAAATGAGGTCAGGATATTTTTCCACCGGGCGACGGCGAGATGCCGCCGGGCGAAATAGTTGGCGTAGACGAAAATAAGCGCCACCTTCATAAATTCAACCGGCTGGATGGTAAAAGGGCCGAAAACCAGCCAGCTTCGGGTGTTGCGGATAAGGGGGCCGTGGAGCAGGGCGAGAAGCATCAGGCCGAGTGAAACGGCGTAGCCGCCCCAGATGAGCCAGCGGGTGCTGAAAATACTGCGCCAGTCAAGAAAATAAAAAATGAAAACGAGCGCAATGCCAATGCCGACCCAGACGAGCTGGAGGAGAAAAGAGTGAAAAGAGACGGCAGAGAGGACGATAAGGCCGGAGGAAACGACAATCGCAGCCGGGATGAAAAGCGCGAGCATGAGTAAAGGATAAGGCGAGACTACATTGCGTGCAAATAGATGGCGCAATGCAGGAATCTCCTTTCCGGACACGGCGTCGCGGCATCCAGCGATGCCAGGCGCCTGGTTACTCGGTGGTTTGCCGGCCGTGAGTGAACGGCCGGACCGTGCCAAATCGTCTCCGTTGCCGCCCGGAAAGGAGATTCCTGCATTGCACCCTCACGCGACTTGCTCGCAATTCCGCTGATTTTGGAAGTTGATAAATATGGAAGCACCTCAAACGATTTTATCAGATCCACCCGTGCTTTTTATAGTGAAAAAACATCAAAGGCATTTGTGATTCCTTTTTTGAAACTGCCTGGCGGACGCGTTGCAAATCAAGCCGGAAACTCCGAAAACAGGGGTTTCAAAAAAGAAATCCGAAATGCAATCATCTCCACGCGTAGGCATGGACTTCAGTGGCTGACAGATTGATGTTCGGCGCGGCAGGATAACTTACGGAAAAATGTTCGGTCTGCTGCGGGCTGATGCCGTCGAGGATCGTCTGCGAAACGCCTGCCGGGCTGCCGTATTGGTCTTTGAAAATGGCCACGACGAGTATATTCGAGAAAGCCGAGTTGTCGTCGTCGGTAAGGTCGCCCTGGACGGCAAGCGTGCTTGAGCTTCCCATAATCGGCGCGGTAACGATATTTTTAACGGTGAATTCCGGCATGGCGCCGGATGTCGAAGAGGCGACCCAGCGGATATTCCCGACAGTCATATCCGCATGATCCGGTATTCCCGAAACCGGCTCATTCGGTACGGCGATGAATTTTGTCTCATCCGGATATGCGAATGCCGTCCCGGGCGCCGTCGCCAAAACGGTTCCGGACGCATCATAGACGGTGACTGTGTAATCGAATGATGCTGCAGCCACATTGCTGTTCACGTTCGCTACCTGCGCGAGCAGGGCCGCGTGGCCGGAATCAGGCATGAATATCCGGATCGGCCCCACGGCCGCGATCGGCTGGATATTCGGCGGCAGGCAATCAGCGCACGGCTTCGGCGGAGCCGGCTTCAGGAATCTCCAATAAAAAAGGGTGAAAAGGCCGAGCAGGATAATCAAGTAAAAGGCCCCGTAGATAATCTGTTTTGCACGCCGCATAAATATATTATAAATGATGTGATTATTTTATGCGCGCTTGCCTCCGGAATGGTTTCCGAGTTATTGACGAATTGCAATAATACATTTATAATTCAATAAGCCACTAAGGAGGTTACCATGCGCATCATGGCGCTTTACAGTAAGTGCGACGATAAATCAGGGCAGAATTTTGCCCTGAAAGAATATGCACTGCCACTGGAACGGCTGACGCTTCCTCTGGTGGGCGAGGAATTTGATGACGAGTATCCTCCAGTCGGTGATCCTCAAGCTATAGCCGCCGTACAGTTCGCGGTGATGGAAGCAAGCTCACACCTGCGGCACGGTTATGGCGAGATTTTGCTCGTACTCAAAGAAACCGATCTCGACGGAGAAGCATTCCAGCACTATTTAGACGAGTTTTGGTTCGCTTCCCCCGACTCGAATCAGGTGAAGGATTGGGCGAGGGGCGCCGATATACCGATGCCCGTGAAATAGTTTTTTTACGGCGGCCTGCCGACAGGCGCCGCTCCGCGCTTCGGCGCGGTTTTTATTTTTTTCAAAATGCTATAATTTAAGCAAAGGCCGAATTAAGAAAAATTTTTTGAAATGAACCAAAATATCAAAAACGTCCTCGGCGTAGCCATTATCATTACCGTTCTCCTTGTCGGCTATGCGGCCATAAGCGGCGTGAATTCTTACGGCGAATCAATCCAGCCGTCTTCTTTCCGCAGCTTCGTAGCAACCGGCGAGGGCAAAGCGACCGCTATTCCCGACGTGGCTGAATTCAGTTTCCAGGTGATTACCGAAGGCGGTTCCAATATCGCTTCGCTCCAGACCCAAAATACCGCATCCGTGAACAAGGCGATCGCATTCGTGAAATCGCAAGGCGTGGCGGATAAGGATATCCAAACGCAGTATTACAACATCAATCCGCGATACCAAACCTATAACTGCCGCACCATTCCTGAAACGGCAGGCACTGGCGCGGTCTCGCCGTCGAACGTCCAACCCTGCCCGCCATCATCAATCGTCGGGTACACCATCACCCAATCGATCGACGTGAAAATGCGCGATTTCTCGAAAATCGGCAGCATCATGAACGGCATCGTATCGGCTGGCGCAAATCAGGTCGGTTCGCTTTCATTCACCATGGATGATCCGTCATCCGTGCAAAACCAGGCGCGCGCGAATGCAATCGCAAACGCAAAGGCCCAGGCCGCAGTCATCGCCCAGGCCGGCGGTTTCAAGATTGGCCGCTTGCTGAGCGTGCAGGAAAACAACCCGTATCCGATTTACGCAAAAGCGTACGGCATGGGAGGCGGCGCAGCTATGGAATCGGCAGTTGCAGCTCCCGCCCCCGCTATCCAGCCTGGTTCCCAGGAAATAAGCGAAACGGTTACCTTGCAATACGAGATCCAGTAAAAAAATAAAAAGCGCAGGCGCTTGGGAAAGTTCCATCAAACTGATGATTCCCAAACGCCTGCGCTTTTTTTGTTTTCCCATAAATTTCCTGAAAAAATCGCGCCCGCAATTTTGAAGCACCCAACAACCTAGAACCCAAAATCGCGGCGCATTGCTGCTTCACTTTTCCTTCACCCCTGCTCCGTTATACATAACGATGCGATTAAAACATCGTATCGTAAAGGTCGAATGTATCTGAAAAACGAATAGGTCTGAAAAATATAACCATGAAACAAACTAATCGTTTGGCGGTCGCGCTTTTTGCCGCTTCCGCCTTGGTCGGTTCATTGCTCATCGGTTCCGGTGTTTTCGCCCAAAGCACAACCGTAAGCAGCACGGCGAGCACGACTGCGAGCAGTACGGCCGCCACCCAGCTTTCCTGCTCTCCGAATACCGTTTCTGCAGCCGTTGGGCAATCCGTAACCCTGACGGCGAGCGGCGGTAACGGTACTTACGCCTGGTCGAGTCCCGGCCTCACCATCGCAAACCCGAACGGGAAAAGCTTCAATGTAACCTTCAACCGCGCAGGCACCTTCCCGGTCACCGTATCGAGTGCCGGAATGAATGCAACTTGTGACGTGACCGTTGCCGCAGCGGCGACCGGCGCCACTGGCACGACCGGAACCACGGGCACAACTACGCCAGGCCTGCCGAATACCGGCGAGCTTCCGGAATAAAAGTACGTAATCAGCATTACAACAAAGATGCCCTTGCGGAGATTCCCTTCGCAGGGGCACCTTTGCCGCCAATAATCACATGCGCTTCTTCTTAAAACTGGCTGGCTTTGCCGTTTTGGGCATCCTTTGCGGCGCCGGAGCCACTTTGGTTTTTCGCGGCGCCATCGCAAGCTATCCGGCAGCAAGCGGCATCGCCTCGGCGTTGCCGGGCCCTCCGCAACGGCTCATCATCCCAAGCATCGGCGTTGATGCCCCGGTGCTCGCCGTCGGCGTTGCGAAAAACGGCGACCTCGGCGTTCCGCCCGACGCCACGCATGTGGCTTGGTATAAGAACGGTCCCGAACCCGGCGCACCCGGCGCTGCCGTCATCGATGGCCACCTGGACACCATCCATGAGCCGCAAGCGGTCTTTTATAATCTGGGGAAATTAAAACCGGGCGACGAAGTGGATGTCGTAGCGTCGAGCGGCCGGACATTTGCTTTCAGGGTGACGGCCGTTACCGCAATCGCTTATGACGCAACGACGACCGCCGTCTTCACTTCGTCCGGCGGCGCACCCGAGCTGAACCTGATCACCTGCACCGGCGACTGGATGCCGAGCATGCATTTATATAACGAGCGGCTGGTGGTGTTTACGAAATTAGAATGAGCTGTCGCAGGCAAAAACAGGGAAGCAAAACGGCTGCGGCATTTTGAAACCCCTGTCGCCCGCGCGAAAATCATAGTCGCTGCGCCGGGCAATCCGGTTCAAGAATTTTTGGCACCCCTTTCGCGCGGGCGGCCTATTGGTATTGGATGTAACTTGGCCGCGGAGAAAGCTTCAAAACTTCCGCCGGCGCCATAAGGTGTCCCAGCGGCCCCTTCGCGTCATTTTTGAAAAACAACTTGAATCCCGTGAACTCCACCGGTTCCGGAACGATTACCTGCTGGTAGGTATTTATTTTCTTCGCCGGAAATCCGAATCCGTCCATATCCATGACGATCTGCACCTGCTCGCTCGGCTTGATCTGCTTATAATTTGTCACCATATCTTCCGTAAACCGATGAATGATCAAAACCTTCGGCGGCAGATTGTTGGCCGTCACCAGGTTCGTCAAATATTGCACCGCCCAATTAATATCCGCCGCGTCCATGGTGCCAATGACCGTACCCGGCGGCCTGCCGCTCGCGTCCATGTCAAATTCCGGATCAAGCGCCAGGCTCACCTGCGGCAGCTCGAGATATTTCTGGAGCAACGGTATTTCTTTTTCCACCGTACTCTTGCCTACCTGCACATCAAGGAACACGACGCCGTTCACTTGCGCCGCCATATTGATCGCTTTTTCAATCTGGCTATCCGGCATCCGCAATCGGTACAGGCCGTCCGGTCCCGCGCTCCCCTGCGCCGTGACCGCGATATATTGGATGGCCGGAATCACCTGCGTCGAAGGATCCGCCGCAGCCCAAGCCGCCGTCGTTGAAGCGAGCATCGCCAAAACCTGATCCGGCGGATATTCGCCGAGCACGCCCATCTGCTTCGAATAAAAATTGCCGTAATAAGCCACGATGCGGTAATCCGGCAACAGCGCCCCTTGGAGCGGATAAATCGGCGGGCGCGGCGGCCAATAAGGAGAAGTTCCCGACACGGTGCGCGTTTCCATCACGAATCCCGAAGTAGCTACGGTACTCGACACCTTGAATTTGATGGTCCGCGGCGGCAGGTTCGCGAGTGCCAGCATTTTTGCGTCATAAACCGCCGTATCCGCGATCACCTGCCGCGGTGCGGAGCTCGTGGAAAGCAAAAAGGTCGGAACGGGAGGCAATCCACCGGCCGTTATCTGGCTATTGGCCGGAGTATCGGTTGGCGAACCCAAAACCGACGGATCAGTACCCGAGGCGGGTAAAGCAACCGAACTTCCCTGTCCGGCAATCAAAGATACCCGCGGTCCCCGAAACAGCCAAACTAAAACGACTGCGAGGCACAAAAAAAATATGGCTATCAAAATCCGCTTCATAATTCAATTGTAACCGAAGAATTGCAATCGCGCAGCCCGACGCTCCCGCCCCGATAATTTTACCGTCACTTTTGCAGCCATTTCCGGAACGCTTTCAGGTTCCACTCGCGGCCGAGATAATCACGCAACAGTTCGCGGGCGTCCTTGGCGCCGCCGGGAGCTAAAATGGCTTCGGCATATTTTTTCGCCGTCGCGCGGTCGTACCTGCCTTTCTCCTCGAATGGCACGAATATATCTTTCGCGATGGCGAGCGACCAGAGGTAGGTGTAATACATGGCGGAATAACCGTTCAGGTGGCCGAAATTGGCGTAGAGGTGCGTCCCGGGGATCTGGATAAAACCGCTGCCGTATTTTTTCCGGATCTCTTCATTGATTTTAACGAGGTTCGCGCGGCGCGGATTGGGCTCTTCGTAGAATCGCAGCGACAATGCGGCATAGGACAGCTGTCCCCGGTTCCATATCCCCTTTCCGAAATCCTCCGCCTCCCGCAGCTTGCGGACCAGCTCGCGCGGGATCGGCTTGCCGGTTTCCCGGTGGACGGCAAAAGTCCTGAGCGTCCCATAATCGAACGCCCAATTTTCAAGCATCTGCGATGGCGCCTCAACGAAGTCCCACTCGGTCGCGGAACCGCTGAACCGCGCCCATCGCTGCTCCCCTGCTAAAATAGAATGCATCAAATGGCCGAATTCATGGAGAAACGTGGTGACTTCTTCGTGGGTCATCAACCCTTCGGTAAAATTGCAGATCAGCGCGGCTTCGGGCAGCTGTTTGCCCTTGATTCCCGGTCGCACGTCAAAGCAGGCCGCGTGGCCGTATTTTCCTTCCCGGGGGTGCAGGTCGAGATAAAATCGCCCGATCGGCTTACGGTTCCGGTAGACGTTGAATATTTCAACGTCCGGATGCCAAGCGCGGATTTTTGGCATACGGCGCCCGCCGGATGCCACGCGCCGGAAATCCAACCCGAACAACCGTCCGGCGGTCTGTAAAATGCCGCGCTTCACCCGTTTGAATTCAAGATAATTCCGCACTTCCCGCGAATCGAAACCGATATGCTCTTTTGCGGCAAGGTTGTCGTAATAGACCGACTCCCATGCGCCGACGGCTTCCGCCTCCGGATCATCCTTCCGCTTCCGCGCGAGCAACGTCCGATAATCACCCGCGGCGCGCTTCCTGGTCAGCCAGTCGACCTGGCCTAAAAAGCTCCGCACCGCCTTTGCCGAACCGCTCATCTTATCGACGGTCACGTAATCCGCGTAATCCCGGAATCCCAAAAGCTTGGCATGCCGCAAACGCACGGCCAGCAGCTCCTTGAACACTTTTTCATTCTTCGGCCACGCGCGATTCAGGTATTCGAAACTGAATTTTTTGCGGGCTTCGCCGTCCGCCGCATATTGCATAAACGGCCGGTAGTCCGGATATTGCGTTGAAAGCCGCACGAGGCCGTTTTTGCCGGGCGCGTGCGCCCTGCGATAATCCTCCGGCAACCCTTCCAACTGTTCAGGTTTGAGTTCGATGTGCCGGACATCGTCTTTTATGTTCCGGTCGAATGCTTGTCCAAGCTTCACGCTGCGCTTGACGAGCCGCCTGATTTCGCGGCGCACGCCCGCCGGTTTGTCGACGCCGGTCAATTTGAAATCAAGCAGTTCTTTTTCGCGAAACCGGCGCGTTTCGGGATCGAGCCCCGCAACCGGCACTGCCCGGACCGCTTCGTAGATGTCGCGCCGCAGGTAGAGCTTCGGATAGAACGCTGCCAGTTTTTCGGTCGCTTTTTCCGCCGCCGCACGGATGCCCGCGTCCGGATGCGACGCCGAAAAGACGGACATTTGGCCCCGCGCTTCCGCAATCGCGATTGCCGCCCGATTCAGCGGATCCAGGGTATTTTCCGGCGTACGGACACCCTTCGCCTGCGTGATCTTTTTGACTTCCGCTTCCGCCGCCCGCAAAGCGCCATCTGCCTTTTCTGAAATTTCCCGGGCTGATCCCGGATGAAGAGCCAAAAAATTATCCATAATGGAATGAATGATACCAGAAAATCAGGAGCTCACGCCAATTTGAATTTTTGGTTACTCGGCTTGATGACCCGGAAGGCAATTTACAAAATCAATCAGGGCGTGCCGGTTACGCAATTCGAATACGTGGTGGTCCCGTTTTCCGTAATGAAGGCGGTGTCGCCCTTGTTCCAAAAAACGAACGACTCGTCGGCCTTCGCGTAGCGCGCGCCGGAAGCCGACATGGCGCGCGGCAAAGAGATCTTGGTCCCGTCGCTCAAAACGAGATCGACATATTTATCATCGGTCGGATAGAATGTGGCCGCGATCGTTTTTGAACCGTCGCAGCTGAACAGGGCGGTTTTCGGAACGGCTGCCGTGCAATAAGTTTCCCACGGCCGGATACATTCCGCCTTCGCCGCGCACCAGGAGTAACCGGCGGCCTTGAGGCAGCCGTGCGCGTCTTTTTGGCCGCCGATCAGCTGCTCACCGCTCGTAAGGGCAAACGGCGCGCTCTCGGCCATTATCGGGTCTTCAACAGGAATGGAAGCATAACTTGTTATGCCTAAAACATACGTGCCGCTCGGATATTGGCTGGCAATGGTCCAATCAACGCTTCCGGTACTCTCGAGATTGGTGAAAAGAACAGGATCGAATTCCTGCCCCTCGGCCGGTAACGGCGGCGGAGGTATACGCCGCAAGGTGATGGAAATTTTGTTTCCGGGAGAGATATTGGCCGTCGTCCAGGTGATCAGATGCGTCGAACCGATCGCCCACGAATCGGCGGCCGCCGGAGCAGTGACCGTAATCAAAGGACGCGCCGCCGGTTGCTGCCCGCGCCGGCCGAGGATATACCAACTTCCTCCCGCAACCAATATGATGCCGGCGGCGATAAGGATGGCCGCCCAAGGCGCAAACCCCGCCCTTGACTTCTTTCCCATATCATCGCTATAACTCCATCCAGATTAAACCGCAACTGTGCATAACTTTCTGCACCTGGTGCATATAATATGGGTATGGAGAAAAGCATGCTTGCAATCAGCTCCATAATGGTTTTTTTGGCCGTCTTAGTCGCCTTATTCTGGTTCCGGCCGGCATCAGCGCCCTCAAACCTGCCACCGTTTTTCGTCAACCTGAACGGCAAATATGGCTTCACGCTCCCCGATGATTGGAATGTGTCCGTCAATCAATACAACGGTCTGAATACCCTATTCGGTCCGGGCGCGTCGGACGCGGTCGGCCTTGGCGGCGTTGAAATATTTCCCAACCAGAAATCAATCGACGCATTCCTTGGGGGCACCAGCGCTTCGTATTCTGATAAAACCAACGTGACCGTCGACGGGATATCCGGCGTGAAAGTCCGCTATCGGGGTTCCGCGGCCCAAAACGGCGAATCGGTCGTGCTCCTCAAGGATGGCACCATCTATAATATTTATATCGGAAGCATCCAAAACGGCGATTTGCAGAACTTTAGCCAAATCGTCTCCTCATTCAAATTCCTGCCATAACGGGAACTCAGATACCGAAGCAAAAGCCGCCGAAGCATGTCGGCAAGTCGCCATCCAGGTACCATGCGCCGTTGAATTCCACGATCTTGATGATTTTGCCCGAATCGGTGCGGCAGACGCCGTAGGTGTCGGCTTTTTGCAACAGTTCTCTGCATCCTCGAAAGTCGTAATAATTCTCGAACGAGCTGTGCGCCTTGCGCAGGAGTAAAAATTGGCTGATGCCGAGGACTAAAAGTAAAACGATTACAATGGAAGCCAAAATGATCAAAGCCTTCATGCCTCTATTATGCCATAAGCCGCAATTTTTATCTTACGGACCGGAGTGCGTTCAGGATAACGCTCGCGTCAATGCCTTCCTGTAAAATGGCGCCTGTAACGGGCGGGATGAATCCCAGCATGGCGAAAACCATGCCGATGACCGACAAACCGATGCCCCAGAGGATGCTCTCACGAGCGATGCGCGTTGAGCGGTTTGCGATCGCGAGAAGTTCACCCACCCGGCCCACGTTCCGGCTCAAGATGGCGACCGCCGCGGCTTCGATCGACGCGCTGTTTTCGCTTCCTGAAAAAACGACGCCGACATCCGCGAGCGCGAGCGCCGGCGCGTCGTTCAGGCCGTCACCCACCATCATCACCTTGCCCCCTTTTTGCTGTGCCGCCTTCACAATGGCGAACTTGTCCTCCGGAAAACAGCGGGCATGGATTGAAACGCCAAGGCCGCCCAGGACTTTTTCGGCATTTTCCTTGGTATCGCCCGTGAGCACGGCAACCGCATAATGCTTTCCAAGCTCCTTCAAAAGCTCGCCGGTCCCGCTTTTGATCTCGTCCTCGAAAAGCAGCTGCCCGACCAGGACGCCGCGAGCGGACACATCAATCGCAATGCCTCCGTCCGACGGAGCGGCTGATTTCTTGAGAATATATTTCCGGCCATCTACTTTCCCCGCGATCCCGTCGCCGATATTTTCATGCACGTCGGTCGCCGCCGCCTCGGGAACGCGCCGGACAGCCTTCGCCCGGAGAACCGCCTTCGCAAGAGGATGGAGCGAATGCATCTCGATGGCGGCCGCGGCGGCAAGCAGCTGCTCTTCCGAATATCCCCCGGCGAGCACCCGGACTTTTTCCAATCGCGGCTCTCCAAGCGTAAGCGTCCCGGTCTTGTCGAAAAAAATGGCCGTAACTTCCGAAAGCGTTTCGAGAGCGGCCGGCCTCTTCACGACGATATTTTTCCTCGACGCACGGTTCAAACCGCCAAGGAAACTGACCGGCGCGGCGATGAGGAGCGGGCAGGGCGTCGCGATCACGAGTACCGCGAGGAAATGGCTCGGGTCGCGCGAGAGGGCGTACGCGGCGGCAGCCATGATGAGCGTGACGGCCGTGAATGGATAGTTGTATTTTTCCGCAAGGCGGACGGTCCGCGCCGGATGCGCTTTGGCTTCCTGGACCAAATTCACGATTTTCTGATACGTTGACCCTGAAAAATCGCCGACCACTTTCAGCTCGATGGAGGATTCCAGGTTAATGAGCCCGCTCTTCACAAGCTGGCCTTTGCGGTATGATTGCGGCTCCATCTCGCCCGTAAGGTTCGCTTCATCCATGAACGCCCGGCCGGAAACCAAACGGCCGTCAAGCGGAACGATCTCGTTCGGGCGGATGAAAATGACGTCACCCTCTTTGATTTCATGGATGCTCCTCTTTTTATAGCCGTCGGCCGTCTCCACTTCGCACGTTTTCGGGATCCGCTCCACGAATTTTTTAAGCGCCGCCTCCGCCTCGCGTGAACTGTAATCCTCAAGCGCTTCGCTCACGAGAATCATCAGGGAAACAACCGATCCGGCGCCGAATTCCCGCGTCGCGAGCGCAACAATCATCGCAAGAATGGCGATATAATCGAGCGAAAACTGGCCGGCAAAAAGTTTTTTCGCTGAATTAAAGAGGAGGACCCAAAGCCCGATTGCGATGGCGAAGACGTAGGCGACCGAAAAACCGCCCCAAAATCCAAGGGCAGCGAGGACGAATACCGTTGCTGGCAGGATAAATTCCATTGCTCCATAATTAGTTTAGCATGGAGCATCGGGGCATGCCTTCCCGGCGGATCAGCGCGATTTCACGGTACCTTCATGCATAAAACGGATAATTTTTATGACTCATTTTTATTATCCTGCCGCAAAATGACACCATGCCAATCCAGGAATAAAGGTCGATTCTAAAAAAATTATTAAAACTAAAACTAACATGAAAAAAATCTTGTTTAGCGCGGCCGCCGGAATGCTGCTTGCGGGCACGATGATACTTCCGGCGTCAGCCGCAATGTTCTCGCCGACGAATTATTCCTTATTCGGCACCGCACAATACGTAAGCCCGGGCGAAAGCTCAAATCGGGCCGTCGAGCTCACCTCCGCATCCACCACGTACGGCGGCATTGACTATGGTTTCCCCGGAGGCCTCACCTTCGCGGGTATAACCAACCTTTCGACTGATTTCCTGTTTACGGCAGGATCCTGCGGCGGCGGTTCTCCGCGTTTTTCGATCGGCGTGACGAATGGTACGAGCTCGGGAAACATCTTCGTCTATCTGGGGCCGGCGCCGAATTATACCGGCTGCGCGGCGAATACTTGGCTGAGCTCGGGTGAATTGGTCGGTACGAGCACCGTGGATACTTCGCAGCTCCCCGGCGGCACTTTCTATGACACCTGGGCGCATGCGGAAAGCGCTTATGGTTTGTATACGGTGACCGACCTCGCGCTCGTGGTTGATGGCGGTTGGATGTTCCCGGCGCAGACCGCGGATATCGATAACACCACCATCAATTCGACCACCTATACCTATGAGGTTCCCTCACCGACTACGCTCGGACAGTGCAAAAACGGCGGCTGGATGAATCTCGCCGACGCGAACGGCCATTTGTTCAGGAACCAGGGCGATTGCGTGAGCTATGTGGCAACGGGCGGCAAGAATACCGCGGCTGGCCGGTAGCATCTCGACCCCTGCTTCTTCAGTAAAAAAAATCCGCCCCGAGGGCGGATTTTTTGCCGGAAATGCGCTCCTGCGGCCGCGAGGGAACCGCTGGAACCCATCTCAAAAATAGCTGTGATGCCCTTTCGAGACAATTTCGAGCAAGAAGCGTGAACTTCTGACAAAGCATAGTTGAGTTGGTGCTATACTGCGAAGGAAATCGCAGTTCACAACCAAAATTTGCCAAAAAGGCACACCGGCTATTTTGAGACAGGCTCTAGCTCCTCCAGATTATTTCTGCGAGATGCAATTTTTCCGGTAGGCGGTTCAGATAGGGCAGGTAAGGAAAAAGGACGAAAAGCAGCGCAAAGAGGCCAAGGATCTCCGCACCGTCGCGATCGCCGTTCGGGTCATTCGCGAGGATCGTGTGGTCGAGGACGCCGAGCGGCGCAAGCCACCAGGCTCCCGGCGGTACGCTCCCTTTTTCTTCCCGCATCATGCCCCACTGGTCGGTCGTAATACGCAATTGCTGCGCCTCATCGTCCAAAACGCCCGTGTCGGCGAGAAAACGCAGCGAGTAGGTCGGCCTGATGCCCGGGTTCTCGGCGTCCACCGCGGATTCGTAAATGCCGCTCTTCGCCATCGAGACGAGTGAACTGATTGCGGGAATCAGCGGGTTCCCGCTGTCCGGTGCCGCCGTGATGGCGCCGCCGTTCGCAAAATAATCCTCGGCGGCCGCGGCATCCCGAACCGCGGCATCCTCCGGTTCGTTTTCGATCGCGGCAAGCAAATCATTCCCCGCACCGTTGTTTGCGGCCACATATTGCTCATACGGCTTCATGACATAAACGGCGCGCGTGTCGTAGGCATACGGATCGATGGAATCGGAATAAGTCGCGGTGTGAGATGTGCGCGCGAATTCCTGCGCGAGCGTTTGCGCCATGAGCGCGGGATTTTCATCCGCAACTTCCGCGATCCGCGTCGGCAGTATGAGCGGCGACGGGAATACGTATGCGAGCACGATGATAAGCGCGAAGAGCACCGAACCGCGCAGGAACAGCTTCTTATGGTCGGCCGCGACCATCGGCGCGTGAATGTCGTTGCGGTACGGCTTCGCGATGCCGAGCGTTTTTACGCGCAGATAATGCAGCCCGAGGAGCGCGAAAATCACGAACGGGATGATGACGACATGGACGCCGAACATCTGCGCGTTATTGAGGACATTCACCCATTTGCCGAGATAAGACCCGTTCCAAAAATCAGCCGCCTGGAGGGAGCGGTATTGCGACGAGAAATCACCCCGCAAGCCGTAGCCGAATTCCGCTTCGGTGACCGCAAGCACGGCGACAACGGCTCCGAGCACCCATGTGAGGCGGCGCGGCGGCTTGAAACCGCTCGTCAAAAATACGACGAGGGCGTGGAGGAGGATGATAAGGATAAACGCCTGCGCCGCCCAGAGATGGATGCTGCGCAGGAATATTCCCCAGGGATTCGCGAGCCACCATGCCGAACCGAAAAAGACCATGACGAGGCCGGATGCCGTGAGTACCGCAAGGCAGGTAAGGGCGAGAAATCCGAGTGAATAAAAAATAGAGTTTCCATACGAGGGAACTTTAAGGATGAAAATCCTGTCTCTAGCCCGAGCAAGCCAGCCTGCCATATACAAAAGCTTATCATATTCGAGGCAACAATTTTGATTGATCGCATTAAACTGTTGGCTTTAAACAATTTTTGATCAAAGACCTTTGAATACTTTCGGAAAGGAATTAAAAACAGAAAACCCGCGGACTTGGACGTACTTCGAACGGTTTCAAAGGTAAATTTAAGGGCTGCCTCGTAGAAGCAGCCCGCATAGCAGACCAAGATGCCGTCACAGCTCCCTATCTTTTGGGATCTTCTCTACGACCCAATACATCCGGAGTTCCCGTACGGTATCTGAAGTTTACGAGAGAGCTTGGTCACCTATGGTGAAAGTAGACTAATATAGTTTGAAAATGAAGTCAATCTTGGCTGGTTCTCTTGGAATGTCACCTTTGAAATTCGCCTTGATCTATTTGGTGCGAGTGTACATAAGTTGTAAGTCCGGCTCCCATCCTTTCCCATCCCTATTCATCTCGCCTTTGCTCGCCATGGACTTTCCATCATCGGCTATGGTCAACACCATGCGTTGGGAAAAACCGGGATCGTCCCGCCGCCACGTCAGCACGTTCCCCCTGAATGAGACGTCATATTTTCTCGACACGCCTCGCTCATCGAAGTGCAGCATAAAGAATTCTCCGGTGGCGTCATCGCTGCCGAATATCTCCACGCCATCTGGAAAACGCTCATCGTCGATATGAGCACGGATTATAAGGAACGCGCCTCCTTCGATCCACTCGATCCGCGCCGACCCATGGAGCGTTTTATCCGGCACATACGGGTGCGTACCTTCAGTGCTCCATTCCCCAATAATGACCTTAAGGGGTTCTAGCGCGGGGTTTTGTTTTTGAGCTTTATTTGATGGCATGAGGTTATTCGAATAAAGTTGACCTGTTTGGGATTCGAACTACTTTATCTCTGATTTTACTACGTTTTTAGATTGAAGGTATTTTGACCCCTCTAGGACGAACATTCTTCAATCAAATATAACCCTTGCAAATTCTATAGACCTGTCCTGATCCATCGTAACTAAACTAGACTGCTGGCGGAATTGGACGTTGTTCGAACTCTTATTTCAAAGACTTTTTGATGAGATTAAGTATATAGGGCCTCATTCATTCTTGACGGGTAATGCATCGTGGCGAACGCCCTTTCATTCGTAATGGTGAAAACGGTGTCAGGTACACTTTTAACTAATGCGAAAACACTTTTGTGAGGATGATAGTAATTAATGACGTGATAGCAGAAGTAATAGCCGAAATAATTATTATCCGAAGGTCGCTCTTAATAGCAAACCATAATTTTTCATACCAGGGATAAAATTCTGCAAATCCTTTATCCGTTGCGTAGTAAAAAGGGATGTCGTAATAACTGCCGCTGATATCTCTGTGTTGACGAGGTGTTGTAGCTATGTATCCTCTCGATTGAAGATGACGCACTGCACGTTGATCTTGTTTTGCAATTCCATTTACAAAATGAGCTGGAGAAAGTTCTCCTTGTGGAGCTTCAACTAATTCCTTTAAAATTCTTTTCTCATTGGTATTCATGGTCATTTTCTAATTCTAGTATCCCTCGACTTCGCTCGGGATGCTTGAATTGCTAAGCGCGCTTCGTGCGCAAAGCAATTCTAAGCAGCTGCCGGGCTTGGATTCGAACCAAGATGAATGGATTCAGAGTCCACGATCCTACCATTAGATGACCCGGCAAATTGCCTCTGCATTATAAATATTTCACGGAAATTTCGCAACCAAAAATCCCTTCGGGAGTTCCTGAATTTTTACGATTGGCATTGTTACCGGCTGCGGACATTTTGCGGTGCGGTTGCGGAGAGCGAACTTCCGCCGCGCTTTGCCGAATCAAAGTTCCTTCTCCTCCTCCTCTATCTTCCAGATTTCCTTGCCTATGTACCGGTCTACGTAATCGAGATCCTTCACCAACCTTGCTTCGCGTATCTTTTCCTCCATTGACAGCTCCCCTTCGAGCTTGGCTTTTTGGACGGTCGATAATTCGAGCTCGAGATCGCGCCGCAGCACGGAAAACCCGCGCCGTACGGATTCTTCGGCTTCGCGGATCAGGGCGCTGAACCGCGCTTTTTTCAGCCGGAACTGGCGCGTGTGATGGATGATGGCCGCAAGCAGCACGACGACAACCGCGAAGAACAGGATCGCGAGGAGCAGATAGAGCGATTGGTAATCCAGCCGCCAGCCGCCGACCTGGAACGCGGTCGGCTGAACCGAAACATCCACCCGCGCGGACGGCGCGCTCGATTGCCCGGCGAACTTCAGCTGCGCCCACGCGACGTAGTGCCCCGGATCCAGGAGCTGCGGGAACGAATAGAACCAGTTGCCGTCAGGGCCGGTTACCGCCGCCCCGTTGAAGGTCTCCCCGGTTTCCGTGTGTTCGATCGTAATCACGACGTCCGCGTTCGGCACGTTCGCCCAGCCACCGAGATACAGCACTTCCTTATTGGAAATGGAAGACGGCGCAAGGTTGATGATGGGTGCGTTGACCGCCAATTGGGCAGCGGGATTCTGAACCTGGGCATTGTTGCCAGTTGCCGCATGCGCCAATGGCCAATGGCCCACGGCCAATGCCCAAGAACAACCGACGGCCAAAACGACCACCGTCAACCGCTTCACCATGTTTTCGAACTCCCGCTGTTTTTGCTTCAGTTCCTCGAGTTTCGCGAGGACCTCGGGATGCTGCGCCGCCCCTTGGATCAGGCGTTCATTCATTTCCTCATGCAGGCGCCATAACCTCCGCAAGAGCAGGATCAAAATCGCAATGACGAGCAACGCCCCGATGCCGAGAAACGGCCACCCGATCGTATACCGGTCCCCGATCCGCAGGCCGGTATTCGATATGATCTGGAAGAGCGGGGGCGCTATGACCAACCTGACGGTTTCCTGGCGATAATTACCGGCGATATCATACGCACGGACGATAACGTCATAGTTCCCGAAATTGAGCGGCTGGGAATAAGGGGAATCCGCTTCGATAAACATGGGATTGGACGCATTCGCGGCCGGTTGGTCGAGGGGCACTACCTCTACTTCGTAGTGGTCGAGGCCCGAAGCGGCATCCGTGGTGCCGAATTCGATAGTCGGCGTCTTATTATCCGTGATCCTGCCGGGCAGGATATTTATTCCGAATGCCGCCGGCGGAGCATTATCCACATTGACTGCAAAACTTGTCACGCCGCCCCAGACGCCGTTGCGGAACGCTTTGATATGGAAATAATGCACGCCATCCGAAAGATGGCTGTAGGAAACCTGCGTCTGCATCCCGAGCGAAATGTCGTCCGGTTCGTCGGTCGGATTATCGCTCATCATATAACTGTAGCCGGCGACTCCGGGCTCGGGGGCCCAAGCGAGCGCCACCGTCTCCGTACGGTACCACTTGTTCTGATCCGGGTTTGTCGGCGACGAGACGATCGGCCCTTCCGGCGGCGGCAGGGTCAGATGGTAAATGCCGTTCGTCACGGCTCCCAAAACGTTCGTCCCTTCGCCATTATTCAGGTAAACATTCGAATTCACGATGCTCACGGCCGCGACGCCGGTCGCGATGACGCGGAACGTGACGGTCGAAAGCAATCCGGCGTCCGTATTGATGCCTGGGTTCGGGACCGCTCCCTGGAAACTCAATGTCCCGTTCAGGTTGGAATAGGTCGGCTGGTTCATCCAGATCTGGATGACCGATTGGCCCGAACTCGGCGAAACCACCTGCAGCTTATCAGGCGGAAATGCCAGGTTGGCCTGGATGGCATTCACTGACTGGCCGCCGGTATTCACGTAAAGCGAAACGGTGAACGTGCTGCCGACGGTGAACGTG
This sequence comes from Patescibacteria group bacterium, assembly GCA_028865305.1. Lineage (GTDB taxonomy): Bacteria > Patescibacteriota > Minisyncoccia > UBA6257 > 2-01-FULL-56-20 > REEB161. The sequence goes on from JAGWKM010000010.1 coordinate 18,382, forward strand.
CCGGTGGCCGGCCCGAGGTAAAGGGAAGTGCCCACCGCATGGGCGCGCGAAAGGGGCACAAAAGAGGCGGAGACGCCGATGAACAGGCCCGCCAAAAGGAAAACCGCGAAAATTCTTGGAATTCGCATCTCTCTATTAATGATAGCAGATTGGAGTCCGAGTTCTAATGACTAATTAATAACGAATGTGTTGTTGGGGAAATATCTAATTAATAATATCTAATTAATAATGAATGCGTAATGTCGAATGTCCGTTAGGAATTTAACCTTGGACATTCGTTATTAATTATTAATTAGATATTAGATATTATCGGGGGAAATGTCTAATTAATAATATCTAATTAATAACGAATGAATAATGTCCGAATGTCCATCAGACATTTAACACTGGAAATTCGTTATTAATTATTAATTAGATATTAGATATTATCGGGGCAATGTCTAATTAATAATATCTAATTAATAACGAACGCCTAATGTCCGAATGTCCATCAGACATTTCTTCCTGGACATTCGTTATTAATTATTAATTATTAATTAGACATTAAATATTCTTTCTTCGCCGCCAGATAATGCCAACCAAAATACCCGCCAAGACGACAATGGCCGCCGCCTCTCCAATCTCCAGCCATAATGCCGGCCAATCGTAGATGATCCGCTCGGCCACATTGCCCGCATTGTCCTCCACCTTGAAATCCACCGCCCATGCATTCCCCGGCAGCGGCGCCGGGTTCTGCACGGTTATCCAGCCGCCCCAAAACAACAGGGTTTTATATCTCACCTCCGCGTCTTTTACGCCAGAACCGGAGTCGGAAACCAAAAAACTCAGCAATTTTTGCCCGCTGCCCGAGGGATCGTTGATTATTTTCAGGAATTGGACGGCAGGAAGGGCAGCATCCGCAGTTGCGGCTGCCGGAAGCGCATTCCCGGCTTCCGATGTCGTTGCGACATCGGCTGCCGGGGACGGCACGATTTCCACGCTTACCGCCTTTCCGCCCGGCACGACTTTCGTCGCCTGGCCGTCCGCAAGGTAAATGGCCGAATCCCCAATAGAAAATTTGGCCGTGCCGGTCGCGGCCGCTTTGGCGTTCAAGGTCAACAATAACCCGCCGGTGCCGGCAAATGGCTGGATGGAACCGCCCTCAAAACTGATGGCGCCGGCATCCGCTGTCCCCGGGGTGCCGAATGCCGGCAGCACCGCCGGATTATTCTGCCAAATGGTTATGATGGAATTCGCGTTATTCGTCTCCTCGACGGAAATCGGCCCCGTGAAATCCACGGTTGCCTCGAAAGCGTTCGCCACGCGGTCCGCATCGAGCAGGATTTTTACCGGAAAAACAGAGCCGACCGTGGCGGTCGCCGGAGCGGAAAAGTAAATCTGCGTAGCAGCGTGCGCGTAAGAAGGAACAAGGAACAGGAGACCGGGAACAAGGGACAAGAGACAGGGAGCAAGAACTGACAGCAGCTGCCATTTTACATTTGTTTTTCTAATCAATCCGTATAACAAACGACCCGCATCTGAACGAAGTCTTTTTAATTCATTCCCTATTTCTGCAGGGATATACTGAAGACGCCCGGAAAAATCAATAAAATATTCGATTTCTGTAAGCGATCCAAATGCGATATTATAGAAATGGACTTTATCTCTTTTTGATTTCCGGGTATATCCTTCGGCAATATTTGCCGCTACCGAAACCGCGGCGCGGCGCATCTGTGAAACCAAGCCAAATTTTTCATCTGAAGGAAAAGATTTTGTTATTTTATAAATTTGGAATGCCAATTCATCCGCTTTTTGCCAAGCAAGTAATTTTCGGTATGCCAATTCGTTATTTATAGTTCCTTGTTCCATGTCTCTTGTTCCTTGTTCCATCCCTACCCCGTCCAATGGTACATCATGATCGAAATGTCCGGGAAATCGACTGTCCCGTTATGGTCCAGATCATAGCGCGCGACGGACGGTCCTGAACGCCCGTAGTAATAGAGAAAAATCGAGAGATCTACAAGATTCACTTTGCCGTCGCAGTTGAAATCACCGATCTTTGCCTGGTTGTCGCAACGTGTCGATTGCGGCGGCACCGGAGGCGTGGAGGTCATGACCGGAACCGAACTCGAGCCGTAATATCCCGTGCCGCCGCCCCCGCCTCCACCGCCACCGCCGCCTGGACCGCCGCCCGCGGCGCACGCCACACTCGCCCGCCAGTCCGTTTGGACCGCGCAATTAGAACAATCGAAATTGATTTCGCCGAGCGTCGAGCTTCCGGAACTGCCAAGGCCCAAAACGACCGCTTCACCCGTGAATTTGCCGGAGCCGTTGATCGAAACGCCTCCGAAATTGATGTAACCCGTATTTTCTCCCCAGGCATAGCCGCCAAGCTGTCCGCTGCAGTTATTCGTCACGCCCGACCCGGCCGGCGAAAGGTTTATCCAGCCGTAGTTTTCGCTCCAGACATATCCGGCGAGCGTCGATTTCGTCACCTGCACGTTCCCGTTTGTCGCGCCGAAATTCACCCACCCGAGATAATCGCCCCAGGCATACTTGCTTGTCGAGTCAATCGTGCCGTCGGAGCCCGAGGCAAAGGCGAAGAAGGGAATGAGGATGAGGGTATAAAGTATTATGTATAAAGTATTATGTATACCTTTTTTCATACCTTATACATTATACTTCATGATGCCCCATACCATCAGGGCTGCTCAGTTGCTGATTGACCCCTGCGGCGTTATGGTAAGCGTGGACGGAGATAAGAAATTCACGAGGGCCGCGGAATAGACGGTGGATTGATAATTAAAATTCTGGTCGCGGCCGCCGACAAAAAGAATATAACCATTGTAGCTCGCCCCCGAAGCTATATAATTTTGCCTTGGCAATGGCTTGCCGACCACCCAATCCCCCAACGTACCATCATTATTTATTTTGGCATAATCAACCTCCTGGGTAATTGACCAATTATTGAAACCACCCATGGAATAAAGATAACCCTGGTTCGCCGCAAGCGCCTGGTCAAATGCGCTCGAAGGCAAAGAGGCCGTTTGCGTCCAGGCCCCAATGCTGCCGTCCGCATTCATCCGCGCAAACCACACCGATGAGGTAGCCCCTAAGCCGCCGTATCCTCCGACGATATAAAGATAACTGCCGGCAATCACGGCCGATCCGTAGCCCGTCAGCGGAGACGATGTCGTATTCCAATTTCCCAATGTTCCGTCGGTCTTGATTTTCGCGTAGAAGATTTGATTTAAGGGAATAGAATATGCACCAACGCCTCCGATGGAATATACGTAACCGTTCGCGGCAACGCCGGCATTATTGGTTACCGTGGTCGGCAATGGTAACGTGGCCGTCCACGACCCCAGAGACCCATCATTGTTAATTTCGGCAAAATTCACCGTAGAAGTATAGGCATGCCATGTATTTGAGTTATATCCGCCCATGGAATAAAGATAACCGCCGTAGGCCGCCGCGCCTTGCACATAAACCGTAGCCGGCAATGAAGCAGCCGGCGTCCAGTTGCCCAGGGTCCCATCGGCATTAATATGGGCGTAATACACGGAATTGTACGGACCATTGCCATATCCGCCTACTATATAGATATAATTGCCATACACGACCGTCGAACCGGAATCGGGCTGCGGCAAGGATTGCTGCTGGTTCCAGGATGCGATAGAACCGTTGCCATTGCACGTTTTCAGGGTGACGAGATCGGATTGTCCCGAAACCTGGCCGCTGATCGGGCTGAATATCACATCAGCCGCAGAACCGAAATCCGGCTTGGTAAAACAGATGCCAAATGGCAATTGATAGGTGCCGGCAAGGAGAGAAGAAGAGCTGAATCCGACAGTCCCCGAAACGGCAAACAAGGTTACGCTTGGTGCGGCCGGGTTGGTATTGTCGAAATGCACGCCCCAAGCCAAACCCTGATCGCCGGAAACCGAACGTGATTGAGCTTGCCGAAGAAGCGCCCCGACCTGTATGGCAGAACTATTAAGCGTGGCCTCTTTCTGTGATCCGTAAAGGTTCAGGTAGGCCACAACGCCGATCACGATCATGATCGCGACCACAATCAGCATCTCGGCCATAGTGAAGCCCTTTCTCATCTACCGTCCGGTTGTTGAACTTGCCTCTGGTACTGGTACGTTCGCGGCGTTCTGCGGTGCGGGCGCCGGCGGCGAAATGCCGGAAAGCGCGGGCTTATTGGCCTGAAGGTTATTCAGGATCTGCTGGACCTCCGCGTTGTCGGGATTCAGCTGCTTGATGGCCGTGAATTGGGCGATGGCGTCGGATTTGTTCCCCTGCTGGTCGTCGATCAACCCGAGGAAATAGCGCGCGTTCGAATAGTTGTTATCGAGTGAAACGGCGCGGGCGAATTCCTGCCGGGCCTCTGCGGTCTGGCTGTTTTGGTAATAGAGCAGTCCGAGTTGGAACGCCAGGCCGGCATCGAGCGGGTTTGCCTGTTCGATCTGCTGCACGCGCGCAATGGCCTTATCCACGCTCCCCTCTTGGATATAAAGCTGCGCAAGAAGGAATTGCGGCGTAGCGTAATCCGGCTTGAGGTTGATGGAATTCTGGAGCTGCGTTTCAGCATCGCTCAGTTTTGCCTGGGCGGCATCTTTCTGGTTCAGCTGCTGCAGTCTCGCTGCCGAGGCCGCGTCCACCCGCGCGATCGCGATCGGGAGGTCGGGATTATAAGGATCGATTTTCTCGGCGCTTTGGTATGCGGCCACGGCAAGAGCGTCCGCGCCGTTCGCAATCGGAATCAGGCCCTGATAAACGCTGCCGAGCGCCTCCCAGTTGAAGACATTATTCGGATCAAGCTTTGTCGCGTTTTGCGCCGCCGTGAGCGCCGCGCTGATGGCGGCTTCCGTCTGCGCATTCAGGGTGCCGCTCGCCTGCTGGAAAAGTTGCTGCGCCTGGGCGAATGCCACCTGGCTGCCGACGCGCCAGCTGTCATCCACTGAGTTATCAAGCGAAACGGACGTTTGGATACTCGCCGCGGCAGCCGGAAGGTTTCCGGCATTCAAGGAACTCACCGCATCAGCGTAAGCCGAGGATGCCGAATATTTCTCGATTATGCGGTATGCGGCCACCAAGCTTGCTACGCCGAGAAGCAATGCGGCAATGAAGACCGTAAAGAGCAGCTTGCGACCCAATTTTTCAAAAGAAACCGCCCGGCGCGAGTCGGTTTGCAGAATAAGCAGCGCGAAGCCGACAAAGAGCGCCAGCATGAGCGTGAGAAAACCGGGGTAGAAAAGAAGCATGGCTGCGAGGAAAATGAGCGGCATGACGAGCGGTTTTATCCGGCCTGCTTCATCTTGCCGGCTTACGAACCCTATAAGCCGGGCGAATCCAAAGAGGACGAAGAGGAACGCCAGCACGCCGAGCACGCCCGCCGTCGCGAGCAAGGTCAAAAAGAAATCATATCCCTGCGAGAATGGCACCGTCCAGAAATTGGTCGCGTTCAGGCCGATAGTCCGGAACCGCGTAAAGACTTCGCTGAAGGTTGACGGCCCATTGCCCAAGAAAAGCCGCACGCCATGGATAGCGTCCAGGGCGACGCCCCAGGTGGCCGATAAATTCGGCCGCACTTCCGTCACCGTTGCCGCACCGGTCGGCAGCCGCGAGCCGATGATCGCAAGCAGAAGCGCGATGGCCGCGAGCACGAGCGGCAGCCGGTAATTGCCGTGCTCCATGAACCGCATTGCCGCGACAACAAGGAAAGCGACCAGGAGCGCGATCCACAAGAACTGGAAATTAACGACAAGAAGGCCGATGGTGAAGAGAATGGCCAATAGCCAGTGGCCAATAGCCAATGGTTTTCCCTTTTGAAGACCGTCTTCGCCCCGAAGACGGTCTTCTGGCCCCTTCTCCACAATCCCAATCAGCACCGCCGCCATGAATACGCCCCAGCCGAAGGTCGTACCCAAGGTGTTGAATGCGGTCGATTTCGTAAACGCCCAAGGCAAGAGATACCAGCCGTACATCTGCAAAATGCCGTAGACGGTCACGAGCCCGAGCGACCAGAGGAATAATTTCCCGATCTTCGGCAGGTCTTCGTTGGTAAAGAAATAAAACGAAAAGAAAAACGCACCGGCGTACAGGAGCGCCGCGAGGAATGAATCCGGCTGCACGAGCTTGCCATATAAACTCAATAAGGATGAAGTTGAAAATAAAGTCCCGAGCCCGATCACGGCCGCGAAAACGCCGACCGCGAGCGCGAGGAGCGACCGCGGATATTCCAAGGCCCTTTTTTCAACCACGCAAACGAGAAAACTCACGAAAGCCGCAAGGACCAGGATGGAAACCGCGATGATCTTTCCCGACTCCACCGGAAATTGCGTGAAGGGCAGGAAAAAGAGCGGCACGAGAAACACGAGTGCAAACATCGCGAACCGGCCGATTTTGAGGAAAGTCGAGTAGGTCGAAGATGTCGAAGAAGAACCCATGGAACTTTCGCCGCTTCCCTGTTCCCCGTTCCCTGTTCCCTGTTCCTGGTCCGGCAGGGGTATTTCCATCGCCCACTCCTCATTTTCGCCTGGCACACGCAAACGCCGTGAATTGTTTTCCATATCCAAATTATAATCCCGTCAATTCCAACAGGCAAGACAAGAGAGTGTGAATAAATCAGAAATTCATCAAGCCGAAGGGGATTGCCCGATCGGAATTTACACCTTTATGCCGTGCTTCTTTATCTCGTGTACCAGGGTCGAATATTTGTTCTCGAAATCTTCCGGGCTGAAGCCGATGGGTTCGATGAGCCAGCCGAGACCGTAGGGCAACTTGCCGTATAAATAGCTCAACGCCTCCCATGAACTCCTGAATTTCGGCGAGACCACGGCGACATCGATATCACTGTCTTTTGTGGCATGACCCTTGGCGTACGAGCCGAAAACATAAACGCCGCTCACGGGCAGGTTGTCCGCCTGGAGGATTTTCTTGTACTCCCGGACTTGGTTGATTACCGATTGAGGTAATTTTGCTTGAGCCATTGGATGAATGTTTCGGTTATTGCCAAATATTTTTCTGCATATGTTTTCGTCGCCAGCTTGCGGAACTCGCGCTTATCGTCTTCATAACGGGTCGCGATATTGAATTTAGTAATCTCATTCAGATCGGCGATTTGAACTTCATCTAAGGGCAATTCCGCTAATTCCGCCAAGCGGGCGAGAAAATGCGTGAAGGGCGGGTGTTCGTTCACCTTTTTTACCACCACTGCCTTCAACAGTTTCTCCAGGGCCAGATGGCAAAAGAAAAGGCAATATGAATAATCTTTGCTATCGAAAAGCTTTTGGGCTATCTTCCAATCCTCCGCGGAGGACGATTCATAATATCCAATGGTTTTCTCAAATTCACCCATTGCCCTCAATAGTAAGACGGATTCAGAAAAAAGACAACCAATCGCATTAACCCAAAGGCAGCCTTCGAAGGTGATGGTTTGTATTAGGTATTAGGTATACCTTATACTTTATACCTTATACATCATACAAGTTCCCCCTACCTGAACTTAACCACGGGTCCGCGGTTTACCGGGCCGAGCCATCCGGTATCGCTTACGGCCACGTCATCCACGTAAACCGTCTGGCTTGAAACGCCTTCGGCAAAATAAACCTGGTTTAAAGAAGCATACGATTCGACGTTTGAAACGAATGTCGATGTCGCCAAATCCGCGAAAGGCACCAGCGAATCTCCGTTATAGAGGCGCAACTCCTCAGAGCCCGTGCTACTCGAATTAAAATAATATTTTACCTCAACTCTCACCCATTTATTAAAGGGATATGAGGGATAATTCAGAGATGGCCCGCTGCGGACAAAGAGAGCCGAATAACCAGAGGGATAGGCATCATAGCTAAGGAGTGCATCTCCGCTTGAATAGCGTATCAGCGTCATATTCATTTCTGCCGATGGCGTCGGTCGATAAATATAAGCGCGATAATAGAACGTCGAACTGTTCACAATCGGAAACGCAAGGTTCTTCGCCACGCTATCCGTCGTTCCGGTCAATTTGAGCGCATAATTCCCGTGCGCTACGATCGAACTCTGAACGGTCGAGCTTCCGGCTACTGTCCAGCTGTTAAGATTTCCCGCTTCGAATCCGTCATTGAACAGATCGGGCGTTGGAGCAGCCGTGCCGCCGCCGCGAAGCTTGACGGCAGGCCCTAATGAAGGTGATTGCTGATCGCTCCCCACGCTCCAGAACCCCGCCGTGCCCGTGGCGAACTGCGTCCAATAATCGGAGGCGATCCAGCTTGAGGAACGCTGGACGCCGGAGAAACGCAATTCATCCATCGAGCCGTCAAGTCCCCAAAGATACGCTCCCGTCTGCCAATCTGACCCGATTGTGTTGCCGGTAACGTTGCCCATTGCAAGAGTGGCGGTGTCCGGCGTAAATGTCTGGTTCACGCCATTCACATAAACTCCGGTAATCTGACCAAACACATTTCCGGGTTCCGTCTGTTTGGTTACAGCGATATTGACCCACGTGCCCGAAGAAACCATCGGAATGGTCACTGCTAAGTCCCGGCTGCCGCAGCTGATGCAACCCGAGTAACCCTCGACGTGGAGCAGGCCAGTAGAGTCGCTATAGGCAATACCCAGAACCTCATTATTATTACTGCTGCTCGCAAGGTACAGGTGGAACTGGTTAGTGGAGTTTCCAGTCCAGTTCACCCAGTATTCCGCCGTGAAGTTGCCGAAGGGGCTGAGGGATGGCGTCGACGTGCTGAGGGAAACATATCCCGAAGTGCCATTAAAGCTTGCCGCGCCGTCAACTGCTCCGGTCGTTGCAGCCATGCTGTAATTCGTCCCATTGTTTGTATTTGCGGTCGAATCATTCGAAGTTAAAGTGGTGCTATTCGGGAAATGATAGACGCCTTCAAAATTCGCATCCCACGGCGCAGTGCTCGACGACGGGTCGGTGGAAACGGAGGCGTCGCCGTAGCACATATAGATTTTGGTGGAAGTGGTGAGCGTCGCGATCGGGACCCATGCCTCGAACTCGCCCGTTGAGGAAACGTAATTTTCCCGTTCGTAATTGATTTTGCCGCTGCTGCAGGTGTTTTCCGTGCCGAAGGCGATGTCATAACCCTGGGCATTCTGCACGTAGCCGCCGTGGCTCGTCGACTTCAGGGAAGCGAGCGTTACGTCAACAAGCGCCGGGAAATTTGATTGCGCTGACGGGATGGCCGTCGCGGAAGAAGTAGCGGTAAGCTCGCGGTAGTGCGAAAAAACGCTCGTGGAACCTGCCACTGCTCCCCCGCCGCGGAGCTTGACGGACGGGCGGGTTGCACTGCCGCCCTGTTCCGCCCCCACGCTCCAGAACCCCGCCGTGCCGGTGGCATACTGCGTCCAGTAGTCGGAGGCGATCCAGGAGGCGGAGCGGGCGACTTTGGAAATTCTGATTTCATCAACGGCGCCGTTCAGATAAGACCCGTAGACAATCGGGTCGGCTCCAACGATCAATGGCCCGGGAAACGAGAAACTACCAATATAACTCGATGTGACCACCCCCACGCCGTCAATGAAAAGCATCTTATTTAAATTCGCAGTATCGAAAACGCCGACCATCTGATGCCAGTTGGTGTCCGTATAAGCCGCAGGACTGTCTAATCCCCCGTAATAATAATCAAAATCTAAGGTACTCCCATGCGCGGCATCTTGGTGGTTGACGTACATTACTGACGCAGTGCTTGTCCCCTCGGTCAGGAATGGCTGCTCCGTGCTCGTGCTGTTTACCCGTTCCCAAAGTTCATACGTCACTTCATTGGAAATCGACGGCCCGGACGTGCTGCTGGCATACTGCGAACTACCGTTGCCCGCAAGCGACCCATCGATCGCGCCGCTGCTCGTTGCTACGGCTCCGTGGTTCGTCAGGTTGTAATTCCCCGTGGAATCGTTGAAAGTGTTCTGGGAACCGAGGTGGTAGACGGCGACATAATTCGCATCCCACGGCGCGGTGCTCGACGACGGGTCGGTGGAAACGGAAGCGTCGCCGTAGCACATATAGATTTTGGTGGAAGTGGTGAGCGTCGCGATCGGCACCCATGCCTCGAATTCGCCCGTGGAAGAAACATAATTCTCCCGCTCGTAATTGATCTTGCCGCTGCTGCAGGTGTTTTCCGTGCCGAAACCGATGTCGTAGCCGCTGGCATTTTGGACATGGCCGCCGTTGCCGGCAGATTTCAGGGAAGAAAGTGTCACGTCAACAAGCGCCGGGAAATTTGATTGCGCCGACGGAATAGCGGTCGCCGAAGAAGTAGCGGTAAATTCGCGGTAATAGGTATAAGCAGCGTGCGTCTGCGGGACAAAGAGCAGTATGCCGCAGGCGAAAATGAAGGTTGGAATTAAAAAACGGCGAAGCATGGATTTATTATACTACAGATCGTATTGGGTATTAGGTGTTAGGTGTTAGGTGTTAGGTGTTAGGTGTTAGGTGTTAGGTGTTAGGTATAAGGTATAAGGTATAAAGTATAATGTATACCTTATACCTTATACCTTATACCTTATACCTTATACTTTATACTTTATACTTTATACATTATACTTTTTCCCCCCTAGCTTCCGCCGCCGCGGATTTTGATCATCCCGCCGCCGCCGCCGCGCATCTTGATTACTCCGCCGCCGCCGCTGCGTGCCTGCGTGCCATGCGAACTGGTGGGACCGGTAAAAGTGACGTCAACGAGAAGGCGGTCGGCATAGGTTGTCACCGCGTTCTGCGGAATGGAAACGTCGAGCGTGATCGGCGAGCCGGAGATAGGCAGGCCGGAAAGTGCGGATCGTCCGGTCGTTGTCGCGCCGGTAATCATATTCAAAGTGGTCGAAGCGGTTACGTTCAACAAATTGACCGTTGAACTCGCGGTTGAACTCGCATCCGCTTGATGGATAAACGAAAGATTCCCGCCCGCCCATTCGGCCGGATTGAAGGTCGTCAAATATTTCTGGTTCGCGGTCGTATTGCTTGCGTCAGTGTTCAGGAGCAGATACTGCGGCTCGAGCGCCCGCGGCGTCCCGGATTGGTCGATCACGATCTTCGCGTTGTAGATGTCATAGGGATAACTCCCGTTCGCCGTCTTGCCAACGATGCGGTAATAATTTCCGGTCGTTAAGGAAAATGAAACACGAGCGCGGGTCGCCGTTGTTGCGCTGCCGGAGTTTACGATTGGAGTTACATCAGTCCATGTTGAAAGGTCAGTCGAACGTTGAAGCACAACCGTTGCCGATGAAGAGCCCGCAGGAAAATAGGTAAAAACAATGAGCCCCTGACCGCCCAGACCGCCGGCATTGCCGCTCCCCTTGCCCGCTCCGCCGCCACCGCCGTACAACCCTCCGGCGCCGCCGTTATTGTTCTTGTTTGTTGAGCCGCCCCCACCGCCGCCGGAACCATATGAAGAACCGTCAAATATGCTTCCATTGCCTCCTGCGCCTGGCGGCGCCCCGGTGCTCCCGCCCGTACCGGTCGGATCCAAACCGTTGTCGCCGCCGCCGCCGGCGCTTGCGGTAGCGTCTTGGCCGTTGCCATCAGGTCCTGCGCCGCCGCCGCCGGAACCACCCGAGGATCCGGCAACACCATTACCCCCGTCGTATTTCACGGTACCGGTAGCCGTGGAAGTAGCCAATGCAAGCGCTCCGGCCGTACTTGTCGCTGTTACGCCGCCGTTCGCGCTCACAATCACGGCAAGCCCCGACATACTCGCGCAGTTTGAAGTAGCATTGCAGACCCAAGTGCCACTTGCGATTCCGCCCACGTGGATACCAATCATAGCACCTGCCGTAAGCGTTTTTTTGGAGATTTTGGAGTAACCGCCGCCGCTACCGCCTCCGGTCACGGTTCCCGAACCGCCGCCAGTTCCCGTCGCGCCGCTGCCGCCGCCGCCAATAACCTCAATCGTATTGGAGCTATTAGTCCAATCGGAAGGAACCACCGTAGAAGTGGCAGCCGTGGAAGATACGAAAATCTGTTTATTGCTTCCCACGGCTTGCGAATCATACGTTACCTCTGCATACGCCGAAATCGAACCGCCCCATTTCGAAGAGTCATAGTAAAAATATTTCGGGTTCGCGAGCGCGCCGCTCGAGGTGGCGGTATTCGTAAGACCCTTTTCATTATCCCCTATCTCGATCTGCGTTTCGGTTTGCGTGATCGGATTGCCCGACTGGATGGCGATGATGCGGGCGGCCTTGACCGAAGGCGATGCGCCGGCCACATTCACGTCGTATTGCGTGGTCGTTGCCGCCGGCGGAGCGAACTGGACGCGGTAGAGCGTCGGCGAAGTCGCCGTAAAGCCGATCGTCGCGTCATTCGTGGAACTGCCAACGCGCTGCAAGGTTGCCGTCGCGTTGCCCGAAGCGACGCTTGCCAGAATTTCGAAATAGTACCGGGTGTTCGATCCCGTGCCTTTATATTGCGTCGTGTCAAGCTGCACCTGTTCCGGCGAAGTCGTCGCCGCCGAAATGGTCGAATCCAGGATATTGATTTCCTGCCGGATCGTGGCGGTTTCGGCGAGCGTTATCGTCGGGAACGCGAACGGAGCGAGGAGCGAAGCGGAGATTGTGATGATGGCGAAAGCTTTGCGCATAATTAAATTTCTAATGTCTAATTAATAATTAATAAGAAAATTTCTAATTAATAATATCTAATTAATAACGAATGTGTTGTTGGGGAAATTTCTAATTAATAATTAATAATTAATAACGAATGGATAATGTCCGAATGTCCGTTGGAAATTTAACCTTGGACATTCGTTATTAATTATTAATTAGACATTATTAATTAGCACTTTTCTCTTTAGTATTCTTTATTATTGTAACAAATATGAGATTTAATTCGTGCGCTTCCTTCCAAAACATACGGGCTTCTGGCGCAATACGAGGGGCAGCCTTTGCTATCATCCGCAACCAATGTTTTGATTCTTTGGCTTCTTTATTGCAGATACCCATTTTATGAATGAAATCTTTCCGTGATTCTGCGCAATCAGCCTCGCATAAATTAGCACCTACGCTAGTTGCCGACCGAATTAATTGATCAATCAAAGGGGTGGTAATTATTGTCTTTGGGATATCTTCCGCAAATCCAATAACATCCTCTCCAAATCTGGCAGCTCGTTCTTCCAAATCGAATTTTTTCTTTTCCATACTCCCATCCTCATGGAATTAAATGCATTGTCAAAGTTTATTTAATGATTTTTTAATATTAACGCCATTGGACATTGTTGGGGAAATTTCTAATTAATAATTAATAATTAATAACGAATGGATTGTTGGGGAAATGTCTAATTAATAATGTCTAATTAATAACGAACGCCTAATGCTCGAAAGTCCATCGGACATTTAACCTTGGATATTCGTTATTAATTATTAATTAGATATTAGATATTATCGGGGAAATGTCTAATTAATAATATCTAATTAATAACGAATGGATAATGTCCGAATGTCCGTTGGAAATTTAACCTTGGATATTCGTTATTAATTATTAATTAGATATTAGGCATTTTCCGGAAAATATCTAATTAATAACGAATGCGTAATGCTCGAATGTCCATCAGACATTTCCCATTGGATATTCGTTATTAATTATTAATTATTAATTAGATATTAAATATTCATGTTCTATAGCCCCGTACTACTCGCACTTGAACTCGCAACCGTCGTAGTCGCCACGCCTGGCGTTGAACTTGCTACCGACACCGGCGTCGAGCTCGCGGTTGACGACGTCGAACTTTGCGCCGGCGGCGTGCTCGTAGCGGCCGGCGGCGTGCTACTTGCCGTCGGCGAGGTTGAGCTTGTCGTTTGCGCTGCAGCACCTCCGTTCTCAACGTCCACGCTCATCGCTGCCGTGCTTGTCGCTCCGGTGCTGTCGGTCACGATCGCCGAGAGCTGATGGACGCCGTTCGGATAGGCCGCTTGCCCTGAGCTTGTCGAAGGGGTCGTATCCCATGAATAGGAATATTCCGGATTGTTGGTCCACAGGCCTTTGCCGAGGTCCGCGCCGTCGACTTCATAATCCACGGTTGAAACCGTCGTCGATGGCGCCGTCGTGATATTCACTTCCAGGGGCACCGTGCCGGAAACCGTCGCACCCGTCGCGGGCGAAGTGAAACTGATGCTCAAAGCGCTGCCAGCCGAAATATTCGCGGGCGCCGGCGGCGGCGTATTGGTAGGCGTGGTGGAATTGGAGTTAACCGGCTGCTGGCTGCTGGTTGCGGGCTGCCCACCGCTGCTCGACGCCATTTGCAGCAGCTGCTCTAATTGCGCCTGGTCGATGCAGGTCGAGCCGACGCAAAGCTGCTGGGTCGTCACTTTTTGCGCGAAGAGCTGGGTCACGGTCGCAATACCGTTCGAAATCGCCAAACCGAGTTTTTGGAGAGCGTATTTGATATAGAGCGTGAATTGGTCGAGGACGCCCGTCGATTGCGACACTGACGAAGTCGCCGATGACGACGCTTGCGCCCAGCTGCTCGACGCAATATCGCCTTCGTCGGTCAAACTGCCGAGCGACCATCCTGGGTTCACGTACACCATGATGAATCCGTAGGTCGAAGATGCCGCAGAGGTCGAATAGGAAGCCACCGTGCTTGATTGGATGCCGTTCACCGTGCTTGACGGCGTCGAAGAGGTGATGCCGATCGCATCCAGCCCGACGGCCCGCAGCGCCGACGTCGCAATATCGGTGCTTGTCGAAGAATACGCTTCAAGCGCGATGCCGATCACCCGGCCCGGCTGCGTCGCGCGCATCGCGACGCCCGGAATATCTGAAGCGGTAAGATAATCCCCTACCTTAATCGCTCCGTTCATGTCGCTCACCTTTACCGGTACGCGGCCAGCGAGCGTCATCACCGTGTCGCTATGCCCCGGTCCGCCGCCGCCCGCGATGAGACCGGCCGTTACCGTGACGACACCCATCAGGTTCGGATCGTACGAAGTCGATGATTTCTGGAGCGCCACGGTCGAACTGGCCGAGCCGCCAGTGATAACGCCCGCGTCGGATGTGGAAGCTACCGAAAGCAGGTCGCCGGCGGTGTAATCAGTATCGGAGCCCACGATCGGCACGAATTCGCCGACATCCGAAAGGCCGCCCGTGATGGTGCCTTTCGCAATAATGGAAGCGCCCGTGGTAAGGCCATCGACGGAAGCGAACACGGCGACGGCGTTGGTGCTCGATGATGTTCCCGGCAAGGAACAATTAGAGATCGAACAGACGGTCAACGTCGTGGTCGCGCTCCACGGCGTCGAAGTCGCGATAAATATGCGCCCGTTTGCCGTGACGCCGGCAATGCCGATGCTCGAGGACGAATAGAAGTTCAACAGGTTGTTCGAACCCTGCGTGCCGCCGGCCGTGATGTCGATGCCGGTATTGCCGCCGCTCTGCGACGAATCGACGGCGAACACGCTGTTACCGGAAGTATCCTGCACCAAAACCGAGCTGGTATTATTCGAGGTCACCGTGAGCACGGCCGGCACCGAAGTCGTCGCGCCGATGCCGACGTTGCCGTTGTTCAAGACGGTCAGGATGTTCGATGAAGTCGCGACGGTGAAGACGGCGTTCGTGACGGCCGTCGTCGAGCCCAAAACCAAACTTCCAGTCGAGGTCGAGAAGAAAAGCGTCGAGGTGCCCGTGAGGCCGCCTGCCGTATTCCACCAATACGGGAGGAAACCCGCGGTGATGGCGGAACTCGTCGAAATGGAACCGCCGCCGCCGCAGGTGGAGGTCGAGACGGCGCCGTTCGTGCCGATGACGAGGCAGGGATTGCCCGATGAGCCGAGGCCTGTTATCGAGAGCGCCGTCGTGGTTGCGTTGCCGGTGCCGTTCACCTGGAAGCCGCCGTTTGCGCCCACAGTCAAAAGCGACGCGGGCGAAGAAGTGCCGATGCCGACGTTGCCACCGGATGGGTTCAATGCCAGCATGCCGCCCGCAGTACCGCCAGCATTCAACGCCTGCAAGGCCGTATAGGTATTGCCCGAAGCCGCGCCAGTACTCAAGAAATAGCCGCTGCCTGTCGTGCCGCCAAAGTCATTGTTCATGCCTAAAATCTGGGCAGTCGCACCGCTTTTGGCATTCAAAGTAAGCAACTCGCTCGGCGTCGTCGTGCCGATCCCCACGTTGCCGCCGGTGAAAATTGCGGCATAACCGTTCGTAGCGCCCGTCGGAGCGGCGACGGCGAGGCCGTAGGCGTTCGTCGTGGAAGCGGTAACGTTATTTGATTCGATCCGCAGACCGTAGGAATTCGTAATACTCAAAGTGCCCGTGGTTGATATGGGCGCGCCGGAGATATCCAGGGTGGAAGCCGTGAGGATGGTGTACGCGGTCGTGGAGGCGGTGGTATAGGTGATCGGATTCAGGAGGACGTTATAGAGCGTCGCAGCGGGGTTGGCGTTCGAGAGACTCGTCGTCGCGGCGGCGACTTCGAGATTGCGGTAGTCATAGGTGCCGGTCAAGGCCGGATTCAGATACAATCCCCGCGTGATGCCGTTCGCCGAGCCGGTTTGGTTGATGGTCAGACCCATATTCATCATATCGTAGATGCCATTGCCACTACTGGGATTAAAACCGCTGTTGGAAGGCAAGGTTATTAGACCGCCTTCGCCACTGGACCAACTGGCGTTGCCTTGGTTATTAAAGTTTAGGGAATATCCGGTTGACGAATAAGTCCAACCGCTGAAATTCAAAGTCTGGTTGCCGGCATTCATGGATATACCTGCATAAGCCAAGGCTGCGCCAGACCCCGCCTGGAATGTCCCCGGATAACCACTGTTTCCCGCCACCACATGACCGCCGTTATCTACGGTGAATTCATTACTTCCCCCTGTCTGGAAATTTATGAAATTCCCGCTAAACCCACTCGGCGCGTTCGCTGCCAAATAGGTGCCGTTCGCCGACGGCGAAGCTAACGGACTTTCGCCGAGCTGCAGCACCGGCGTCGTGGAACCGACGGTGAAAAGCGCAGAGTTCGCCGTGGAGGAAGCATCTAAGCCGATTTGCAAAGCAGCGCTCGGCGTCGTCGTGCCGATGCCGACGTTGCCGTTCGCGCTGATAGCCATGGCAATACTGCCGCTCGCTCCCATGAGAAGCGGGATATTGGTTTGGGTCAAAATGTAAGCGGAGTTCGTAAATGCAGACGCGGAAGGGTTGGCATATCCAATGCTCAACTTCTTGACGCCGTCGCTTCCATAAGTCGAGAAGTCGGAGTAGCCGGTCGCATTGTCGTTCTCCAAATGCATGGTGTCGCCGCCGTTGCCGGCCAAATTGCTGCGCACTGAAAATGGGACCGCCGGCGTCGTCGTGCCGATCCCGACGTTGCCGTTCTGGAGCACGGTGAGAATATTCGAGCTCGTGGCAACCGTGAGGAGTGCGTTCGCGGCGTTCGTCGAGGTGCCGATGACAACGGCGCCGGTCGAGCTCGTTATGCCGAGGACGCCGGTCGAGGAGGTGAAGGTGAAGTAGCTGTTCGCGCCGAGGGAACCGCCATTGTTGAACTGGACCTGCTGGTCGCTGCCGACGGGAGTCGCCGTGCCGCCGCAGGTGGAGGTCGAAACCGCGCCGTTTGCGCCAATCACGAGGCAGGGGTTACCCGATGAACCGAGGCCGGTGATCGAGAGCGCCGTCGTCGTCGCGTTGCCGGTGTTATTCACCTGGAAGCCGCCGTTTGCGCCGACGGTCAAAAGCGACGCGGGTGAAGAAGTGCCGATGCCGACGTTGCCGTTGTTCAAGACCGCCATAATATTCGAGCTGGAGCCGATCGTAAGGAGCGCGTTTGAAACGCTTGTCGTCGTGCCGACATTGAGGCCGCCGAGGAAGGTGGATGCCGTGCTTGTGGCGGAGACCGTCAA